>JBEKXE010000086.1:0-20366 GCA_049512335.1 Candidatus Lustribacter sp. | reverse complement strand
CGACAAATAGGCATAGATATCGGCGAGGTCGCTCGTCGGCAGAATTTTCTCGGAAAACGAGGGCATGTTGCCGCTGGGCTTGCGGACGTAGGCGCTCACCGTCGTCCACGGCGGCGGATGCGGTGCGAGTTTGGCGCCGGTGCCGTAGTTGCCCTGACCGACGGTGCCATGGCATTCATAGCAGCCGTAGCGCAAGAAGTCCGCTTTGCCGCGCGCGGCATCGCCGGGGGGCGGCGGCGGCCCGGCAGCCGTGGTTTGCGCGAGCGCGCCATGGACGGTGAAGAGCGCCGCGGCGACGGCGGCGAGTGCGAGCGTTACGAGCTTTGTCGACGTACGTTGCATCAGCGTGATCCTTAGCGTGGCTGCGAGACGATGTCGATGAGCGCCGGCAGGCCGCTTTTCACGACTTTGAGCGCGCGAGCGATCGCGGGTGCGAGCTGGTCCGGCTGTGAGATGGGGCCTTCGCCGTGCACGCCCATCGATTGCGCGAACTTCGCGTAGTCGATGTTCGGCTCGGTGATCAGCGTGCCGGTGCGGGCCTTTTCCGGCCCGCGTTCGCGGCGGCTTGCCATGCGCTGGAGATGCATCGTTTCCTGATGCCAGGCCCGGTTGTTGTGCACGACCGTCAGCAGCGGGACCTTGTGATGCGAGGCGGTCCACAACGAGCCCGGCGCGACCATGAAATCGCCGTCGCCGTTGAAGTTCACCGAATAGCGGCCCTGATCGCGTGCGGCGATCGCCGCGCCGATCGCCGACGGTAAACCCTCGCCGACGCCATAGGCGCCGCCGTCGGACGAGATGTGATGATATTTATCGAGGTCCCACAGCCGGTTGGGGAACGAGCCCTGATAGAACGTGCCCGAGACGAGCGAGAAGTCGTCGTTCTTGATCTGGGCGTAGATCTCGGCGACCCAGCGTCCAACGCTGATCGGGGAGCTGTCCCAGCCGACGGCGGCTTGGGCGATATTATCTTGGCGGCGTTTGGTCCACACGTCGGTGAAATGTGCGGTGCGGGCCGGGTTCTGCGCGCGGCGTTCGCTGGTCATGCCGCGATTGATCGCGTCGATCAGGTACGGCAGCGACGCTTCCGAATCACCGGCGATCGGCATCGTCGGGTTGTAGAAGCGCTGCTGGTCTTGATAGTTGCCCGCACCCTGCAGGTAGAGCGCGTTGATCGAGATCACCGTCGCGTTTGGATTGATGCGCATCGACGTCTGACGAATCGGGAAATCTCCAACGTCGCCGACCAGACCGAACAGATCGGTCAGTTCGAGCCCGAGGATCACGTCGGCTTGACGGATCAGCGAGAAATCCATCGAGTAGAGATGGTGGTTGGTCGGGAAGTTCATCCGGTTGCCGTAGTCGATCACCGGAATCTGCAGCGATTCGGCCAGCTGCACGAGCAGGTTCATGCCGTTCGCCGTGCGCGCGGCGCGATCGGTGACGATCAGCGGGTTCTGCGCGTTGATGAGCGCCTTTGCGACGTCGGCCAGCGCCGCGGGATCCGCGACCGGCGCGCGTACCGGGACGTACTTCGGCAGCGGCAACTGCTTCTGGTCGTTCGGCATTTCGGCCAAATCGGCATCGACCATCACGAGCGACGGGCCCATCAACGGCGTCGTCGCGAGCGAGGTCGCCTTCATGACCTCTTCGCCGAACGACTGCAACGACTGCGGGGCCGAGTCGTACTTGACGAAACCGCGTACGATTGCGGCGACGTCGGTGGCGGTATGATACCACTCGACGCCCGGCCGGCGCGTCGCGCCGTCGGCGATGTTCCCGACGAGGATCAGCATCGGCACGCGCGCGGCGTAGGCGTTGTAGACGTTCATCGAGGCGTGCTGTAGCCCGACGGTGTTGTGCACGATGATCGCCATCGGCTTGCCGGCCATCTGCGCGTATCCCATCGCGATGCCGGACGAGATCTCTTCGTGCACGCAGGACAAGAGTTCGGGTTTCGAATTGCCGCCGTAGTTGGTGATCGACTCTTGCAGTCCGCGGAACGTCGATCCCGGCATGCACGTGATGTAGTCGAAGCCGACGTGCTTGAGGCAATCGACCATGTAGTCGGAACCGGCGTTGTGAACGTGCCAGCGGTCGACTTCCGGTTGCGGCGCGCCGGTTTCTTGGGCCAGCAAGCGCGGCCCGGGCAACGGCGCGCTGGCGTTCGCTACGACCGGCGGCGTGGCGGCCGGCGTTTGGGTTGCGGCGGCCGCGGCGGTGGGCGCGACACCCGCGGCGGCGGCGCCGGCACCGCCGGCGGCGATCCCCGCCAGGAACTCGCGGCGGTCGACTCCGGAATCTCTCTTTGCCATTCGGATCTATCCTATTTCGGCGTCAGCGTGGAGTTGAGCAGCGGAATCGCCGAGCCGGGTTTGCCGGCCGGGATCGACTTGAGGTAGGCGTAGATGTCGGCCAGCGTCGCGTCCGGCAGAATCTTGACCGAAAACGACGGCATGTCGCCGGCCGGGCGACGTACGTACGAGCTCACCACCGGCCACGGAAACGCCGGGGCCGCGATCCGTATGCCGGCGCCGTAGTTTCCTTGGCCGACGGTGCCGTGGCATTCGTAGCAACCGAAGCTCATGAAGGCGGCCTTACCGCGCGCGACGTCGCCGGGGGGTGCGGTCGCCGCCGGCGCTGCGCCGCTGCCTTGGGCCGATGCGCAGTGCGCGGTGACGAGCAGCGTTGCGGCCAGCGCGAGGGTGAACGAAACGATTTTGTTCATCTGCATTTCCTCTAGCGCGGCTGGCTGACGACGTCGACGAGTGCGGGCAGGCCGCTCTTCACGACCTTGAGTGCGCGGGCCAGCGCCGGACCGAGTTGATCCGGATTCGAGATCGGTCCCTCGCCGTACACGCCGAACGACTCGGCCAGTTTGGCGTAGTCGATGTTCGGGTTGTTGATCAAGGTGCCGACCGTCGCGTGTTCGGGCTGGCGTTCGCGCCGGTTGGCCATGCGCTGAAGATGCATCGCCTCTTGATGCCACGCGCGGTTGTTGTGCACGATCGTCAGCAGCGGAATCTTGTGATGCGCCGCGGTCCAAAGCGCGCCCGGCTGCACCATGAAGTCGCCGTCGCCGTTCATGTTGATCGCGTAACGGCCCTGATCGCGTGCGGCCAGTGCCGCGCCGACCGCAGCCGGGTGCTGGTAGCCGACGCCCGATGCGCCTGACCCGCCGTTGAGGTGATAGGGCTGGTCGAGGTCCCACAGCCGTTGCGGCCACCCGCCCATCTGGCCGGTCGGGCCCACTATCGAGAAGGCGTCGTTCTTCACCAGATTGTGCACTTCGGCAAACATGCGCGGCAGCGAAATCGGCGATGCGTCCCAACCGAAGCCGGCGGTGGCGATGTCGTTCTGCCGGCGTTTCGTCCAGGCGTCGGAAAGACGGGCGGCGCGCGCGGTGTTCTGCGCTTTGCGTTCGCTCGTCACCGCGCGGTTGATCGCGTCGATGAGATACGGCAACGACGCCTCGGCGTCGCCGGCGATCGGCATCGTCGGATTGTAGAAGCGCTGCTGATCCTGGTAGTTGCCCTGGCCCTGCAGGTACATCGAGTTGATGTGGATCGTCGTCGTCGTCGGTTTGATCTTCATGACCGTCTGGCGGACCGGAAAGTCCGGCACGTCGCCGACGACGCTGAAGAAGTCGCCGACCTCGAGTCCGAGGATTACGTCGGCTTGCGCGATCGACCCGCGGTCGAACGCCGCGTAGAGGTGGTGGTTGGTCGGGAAATTCATGCGGTTGCCGATGTCGACCACCGGAATCTGGAGCGTTTCGGCGAGCTGCACGAGCAGCGCCATCCCGGCCGGCGTGCGCGCCACGCGATCGGCAACGATCACCGGGTTTTGCGCGCCGACGAGCGCCTTCGCAACGTCCGCGAGGGCGGCCGGATCGGCGACCGGGGCGCGCACCGGAACGAACTTCGGCAACGGCAATTGCTTGGCATCGTTCGGCATCTCGGCCAGATCGGCGTCGACGAGGACGAGCGTCGGCTCTTGCACCGGCGTCAGCGCCAGCGAGGTCGCTTTCATGATCTCTTCGCCGAACGATTGCAGCGATTGCGGGTTGGCATCGTACTTGACGTAGCCGCGCACGATCTGCGCGACGTCCGTGGCGGTGTGGTACCACTCGACGCCCGGCCGGCGCGTCGCGCCGTCGGCGATGTTCCCGACCAGGATCAACATTGGTACGCGATCGGCGTATGCGTTGTAGATCCCCATCGACGCGTGCTGCAAGCCGACGGTGTTGTGCACGATGATCGCCATCGGCTTGTGCGCCATCTTGGCGTAGCCGTGGGCCATCGCCGCGGAGATCTCTTCGTGCGTGCACGAGAGCAGCTCGGGCTTCGAGTTGCCGCCGTAATTGGTGATCGATTCCTGGAGCCCGCGGAACGTCGATCCGGGCATGCACGTGATGTAGTCGAAGCCGACGTGCTTGAGGCAATCGACCATGTAGTCGGAGCCGGCGTTGCGAACGTGCCAGCGGTCGATGTCCGGCGCCGGAGTACCGACCTCTTGCGCGACGAGGCGCGGCCCCGGCAAACTCGCGCTGGCGTTCGCGACGCTCGGCAGGCTCGCCGCGTTTTGCGGTGCGTCCGATGCCGCGGCTGCCGCTATGGGTGTCACGCCGCCGGCTGCCGCTCCGGCGCCTCCCGCAGCGATACTCGCAAGGAAAGCACGCCGGTCGACACCAGCCTTCTTCTTAGCCACTACGCACCTCGTGATGACGGAGACGTCTTTCCGGGAGAAGTTTCCGCGGAAACGCGGGATGCCTGCAAGTGGCTTATTACTTGGCCGGCCCCACCCACACGGTCTGGATGTTCATGAATTCGCGAATGCCGAGGTAGGAGAGTTCGCGCCCGTAGCCGCTGTGCTTGATGCCGCCGAACGGCAAACGCGGATCCGATGCGGTCATGCCGTTGATGAAGACCGCGCCGGTCTGGATCTGCCGGGCAAGGTGCTTGGCGCGTTCGACGTCGCGGGTCCACAACGCGCCGCCGAGCCCGAACGTCGAGTCGTTCGCCATCTCGACGGCGTGGGCGGCATCGCGTGCGCGAATCACGGCGGCCACCGGGCCGAACGTCTCTTCGCGAAACACCGGCATCGTGTCGTCGACGTCGACCAGCACGGTCGCCTCGAAGTAGGCGCCGGGGCCCTGGGGCGCGGTCCCGCCCAGTACGACCCGCGCGCCCATCGCGACCGACCCGTCGATCTGCTTGACGAGATCGTCGCGCAAATCGGCGCGGGCCAAGGGCCCCATCGTCGTCGCGCGGTCCTCGGGGTCGCCGGTCCGGTAGGCTTTCGACTCTTCGATGAATGCGGCGACGAAGCGATCGTAGATCGCGTCCTCGACGATGAAGCGCTTCCCGCAGATGCAACTCTGGCCGGCGTTCTGGAAACGCGCCTTGGCCGCGGTCTTCGCCGCCGCCGCGAGGTCGGCGTCGGCCAGCACGATGAAGGCGTCCGATCCGCCGAGCTCGAGGACGTGCTTCTTGAGCGCGCGCCCGCTTTCGCTCGCGACCGACACGCCGGCCGGTTCGCTGCCGGTGATCGTGACCGCGGCGATCCGGTCGTCGGCGATCAGATGCTTGACCTCGGAACCCGGGACGATCACGGTCGAGAACGCGCCGGCCGGGAAACCCGACTCGCGGAACGTCTCCTCGATGTCGAGCGCGCAGCGGGTCACGTTGCTGGCGTGCTTGAGCACGCCGGCGTTGCCCGCCATCAAGGCCGGGGCGGCGAACCGGAAGACCTGCCAGTACGGGAAGTTCCAGGGCATCACGGCCAGCACGACGCCCAGCGGCTGGTAGGCGATGTAGCTCTCCGACGCGGTCGACGCGATGTGCTCGTCGGCCAAGAACCCCTCGGCGTGGTCGGCGTAGAAGTCGCAGGCCCAGGCGCACTTGTCGACCTCGGCCTCGGCGTCGCCGATCGGCTTGCCCATCTCGCGCGTGGCGTTGAGGGCGAAGCGGGCTTTGTTCGCGCGCAGGTAGGCGCCGGCGCGCTTCATCAGAACGGCCCGCTCGGCGAAGCTCCGGCGGGCCCACTCGCGTTGGGCCGCCACCGCCCGGTCGAGCGTGGTGTCGAGCTCGGCGGGGGTGTGGAGCGCGAACGACTCGAGCTTGGCGCCGGTCGCGGGGTTGATGGAATCGACGGTCTTCGGCTGCGCAGCGATCATACGTGGTATTTCCGGCGGCGCGCCCCCGTGTCATCCCGAGCTTGTCGAGGGACCGCCGCCAAGGGTAGCGATTGAGACTGCCCCTCGACAAGCTCGGGGTGACAAAATAAAACGAGCTCGAAGTGACAAAAATATATGCCTGGCACCGTGGAGGACTAAGTGCCGCCGTTTGACTTTCTGGGCGGGGGTTGGTATCATCTGGCGGTTGTGGTCCACGCCGGCCGCGGTACTTTGCCGTGGTCGGCGGAAAGCGTAGACGATACGCCAGGGCCCGTGGACTTCCTAGGGGCGATACGACGATGAAGAACATCATCGGCCGCAAGGTCGGGATGACGAGCGTGTTCACAGCCGACGGGCGCTACGTGCCGGTAACGGTTATCGCAGCAGGTCCGTGTTCGGTCGTGCAGCGCAAGACGAAAGAAACCGACGGTTACGAAGCCGTCGCGCTCGCGTTCGGCGACATGAAGAAGTCGCGGGTCACCCGCGCGATGGCCGGACATTATAAGAAGGCCGGCATCGAACCCAAAGCGGCGATCCGCGAATTCCGCACCGAGCTCGAAGGCCTCGACGTCGGCTCCGCCGTCACGGTCGACGCCTTCGCCGAGGGCGATCGCGTCGACGTGCACGCCACCTCGAAGGGCCACGGCTTCGCCGGCGGCATCAAGCGCCACAACTTCAGCGGCGGCGGACAGACGCACGGTTCGATGATCCATCGCCAGCCGGCCTCGAACGGCGATACCAACGCCGGTCACGTCGTGAAGGGCAGCCGCCGTCCGGGTCACTACGGCGTCGACACCGTCACCCACCAGAATCTCGAGATCGTCCGCGCCGACGCCGAGCGCAATCTGCTGCTCGTGCGCGGTCCGGTTCCCGGTCCGAAGAACGGGCTCGTCGTCGTCACCCATTCGGTGAAAGCCGCCAAGTCCGCCGACGTCAAGGAAAGCGCCTGATGCCGAACGTCATCGACTCCTCGGGCGAAGCGCTCAAGGACGTTCCGGTTCCGGAAGCGTTCGCGGGCAACGTCGCGGGGAAAACCAACGCGATCTTCCGCGCGGTGTTCCGCGAGCTGGCCAGCCCGCGCGCCGGCACGGCCTCGACGCTCAAGCGCGACGAGGTCCGCGGCGGCGGTCGCAAGCCCTGGAAGCAAAAGGGCACCGGCCGCGCGCGTCAAGGTTCGATCCGCTCGCCGCAGTGGCGTCACGGCGGTGTCGTCTTCGGGCCCCAACCCCGCAGCTACGTCAGTGCTCTCAACAAGAAAGAGCGCAAGGCAGCGATGCTCGCGGCGCTCTCCGACAAATTCCAGAACGGTTCGGTCACGCTGCTGCAAACCGACAAGCTCGCGCTGACCAAGACGCGGGAGCTCGCGACGCTGCTGTTCGGTTCGCCGAAGGCCGCGAAGACCGGCGTACGGACGCTGGTCGTGTTCGCCGAGAGCGAGCTGGCAACGGTCGGCGAGAACCTCTGGCGCGCCGGCAACAACCTCACCAACGCCGCCGTCACGCACACCGGCGCGCTCGACATCAAGGACGTCGTCGGCTACGCGCGGCTCGTGCTCACGGCCGCCGCCAACGACGCGCTAATCGCCCGCTTTGCCGCGACGGAGAAGTCCGCATGACCTCACGCGATATTATCGTCGCTCCGGTGATCACCGAGAAGTCGATGGCCGGTACGGCGTTCCAGCAGTACGCCTTCGAAGTCCACACCGCGGCCACGAAGACGCAGATCAAGTCGGCGATTCGCGAGATCTTCAAAGTCGACGTCGTCAAGATCAACACCGTGAACGTGCTCGGCAAGTCGAAGAACTTCGCTCGCCGCGGCAGCCGCACGTCCGGCAAGCAGTCGGACTGGAAGAAAGCCATTGTCACCCTTGCGCCGGGCCAGAAGATCGAGCTCGGCGGCGTCAACTACTTCGAGCAATAACGATGGCCGTCAAAAAATACAAGCCGACCAGCGCCGGGCGCCGCTTCATCACCACCGCCGACTTCTCCGAGATCAGCAAGAAGGCTCCGGAGAAGTCGCTGCTCGAGGTCAAGAAGAAGAACTCCGGCCGCAACAACAACGGTCACATCACGACGCGCCATAAGGGCGGCGGCACGCGCTCGCAGTACCGCATCATCGACTTCAAGCGCAGCAAGGACACCGTTCCGGCCAAGGTCGCGGCGATCGAGTACGATCCCAACCGCACCGCGCGCATCGCGCTGTTGCACTATCGCGACGGCGAGAAGCGCTACATCCTGGCGCCGGTCGGCCTCGAAGTCGGCGCGGTCATCGTCTCGGGTGCCGACGCCGACATCAAGATCGGCAACGCGCTGCCGCTGGCGAACATTCCGCTCGGCACCGTGATCCACAACATCGAGCTGCGCCCGGGCGAGGGCGGCAAGCTCGTGCGTTCGGCCGGTTCGTCGGCTCAGCTGATGGCCAAAGAAGGCGCCTACGCGCAGGTTCGCATGCCGTCGGGTGAAGTGCGCAAGATCCAAATCGTCTGCCGCGCGACGATCGGTCAACTCGGCAATCTCGAACACGAAAATGAAGTGATCGGCAAAGCCGGCCGCCAGCGCCACCTCGGCAAGCGGCCGTCGGTGCGCGGCATCGCGATGAACCCGGTCGACCACCCGCACGGCGGCGGCGAAGCGCGTTCCACCTCGGGCCGCCCGCCGACCACGCCTTGGGGCCAGATGACGATGGGCAAGAAGACGCGCCGTAACAAGCGCACCGCGAACATGATCGTCCGCAAGCGGAAGGGCAAATAATGGGCCGTAGTCTCAAGAAGGGGCCGTTCGTCGCGGACCATCTGCTCTCCAAAGTGGAGAAGATGAACTCCACCCGCGAGAAGCGCGTCATCAAGACCTGGTCGCGCTCTTCGACGATCGTGCCGCAGATGGTCGGTCACACGATCAGCGTCCACAACGGCAAGGCGCACATCCCGGTGTTCATCACCGAGAACATGGTCGGGCACAAGCTCGGCGAGTTCTCGCCGACGCGCATCTTCAAGGGTCACGCCGGCGACAAAGCGACGGTGAAAGCATGACCGCGATCGCCGAACGGCCGCAAGTCGCCGTCGCCCACCTCAAGTTCGCCCGTATGGGCCCGCGCAAGCTCCGCCGCGTCGCCGACGCGATTCGCGGCAAGTCCGTGCGTGAGGCGCTGGTGCTGCTCAAGTTCTCGGGCGTGTTCGCGTCCGAGCCGCTGGAGAAGCTGCTCAAGTCGGCTGTCGCCAACGCCGAGAACAACCACAACATGTCGGGCGACGGTCTCTTCGTCACGAAGATCACCGTCGACTCGGGACCCGGCGGTGGGATCACCAAGCGCCTGGATCCGCGCGCCCAAGGCCGCGCGAACTTCAAGCGCAAGCGGATGTCGCACGTGACGATCGCCGTCAGCCCGACGCCGCCCAAGCGCGAGCCGCGCCAACGCGCCGGTGCCTCGATCGCACTCTCGACCGTCGAATCGCGCCGCGCGCAAGCCGCGTCGGCGAAACCGGCCGCCACGCGGTCGCGCAAGAAGAAGGCCGCCGAACCATCGGCGCAGTCGCAGATCTCGCCGCCCCTGGGAGCCACTGAATAATGGGACAGAAAATCCATCCCGTCGGGCTGCGCCTGGGGATCACCCGCACGTGGGACAGCCGCTGGTTCGAGAAAAAGAACTATCAGGCGTGGCTGCATGAAGACGTCGCGATCCGCAAGTATTTCGGGCGGATGACGCGCGCCGCGGCGATCTCGAAAGTCGAGATCGAACGCCGCGCCAACCAAGCGCGCGTGATCGTGCACACCGGCAAGCCCGGCATCATCATCGGCAAGCGCGGCGTCGGCATCGACGAGATCCGCCGTAACCTCGAGAAGCTCACCGGCAAACAGATCCAGGTGAACGTCGTCGAGATCAAGGTCCCCGAGCTGGACGCGCGCCTGGTCGGCCAGAACATCGTCGATCAGCTCGAGAAGCGGATCGCGTTCCGCCGCGCCATGAAGCAAGGCATCATGCGCACGATGAAGGCCGGCGCGCGCGGCGTGAAGGTTCAAGTCTCCGGCCGCCTCGGCGGCGCCGAGATCGCGCGCACCGAGCGCAACCACGACGGCAAGGTGCCGCTGCACACGCTGCGCGCCGACATCGACTACGCGCACGTCGAAGCGTTCACGACCTTCGGCCGCATCGGCGTGAAGGTGTGGATCTACAAGGGCGAAGTGCTGCCGGATCAACCGCGCGGCGAACGCCTGACCCCCGGTGCCGAGCGCCCGCAATTCCGCGAGAACCGTCGCGGCACGCGCGGCGGCCGTGGTCGCGGTGCGGGCGCCGAGCGTCCGGGCCGCCCCGCCGGCGGACTCGACACGACCGCCGCGATGCAAGCCGCGACGGCCGACGGACAGTCGGTCGACTCGGTGATCGACGGCGCGCCGTCCGAGGCCGGCAATCTTCCGAACGAAGAGCATAGCGGTGCAGCCGTGCACAACGTCGCGGCCGAGCACGGCCACGGCGTGACGGCGGAGACGTCGGTCGTCGAACCGGCGACGCAAGCGACGGTCGACGCTGCGGAACGCCCCGGTGCGCCGACCGAGAACCCGTCGACGCCGGAACCGGCGAACCCGGTGGTCGCGGCCGACAATGCAGGTGAGGTGAATTCGTAATGTTGACGCCAAAGAGAGTAAAATGGCGCCGTCAGCATCGCGGGCGCATGCGCGGCAAGGCGATGGTCGGCAACACGCTGACGTTCGGCGATTTCGGTCTGCAAGCGCTCGAGCCGGTCTGGATGACCAATCGCCAGATCGAGGCCGCGCGTATCGCGATGACGCGCCACATCAAACGCGGCGGCAAGGTCTGGATCAAGATTTTCCCCGACAAGTCGGTGACGAAGAAACCGGCCGAGGTCCGCATGGGTTCCGGTAAGGGCAATCCCGAGTTCTGGGTCGCCGTCGTGCGCCCGGGCCGGATCATGTTCGAGCTGGCCGGCGTCGAGGAGAAGGTAGCGCGCGAAGCGTTGCGCCTCGCGGCCAACAAGCTGCCGATCGCGACCAAGGTCGTGACCCGGGCGGACGAGCAGGCGGTGTCGGCATGAAGCGCAACGATCTGCGCGGCTTGCGCGAGCTGACCATCGGCGAGCTCGAAGTCAAGGCCCGCGAAACCAAGGAAGAGTTGTTCAACCTGCGCTTCGCGCTGCGCACCGGCCACCTTTCGGATTTCTCGAAAGTCAAAGCCGCGCGCCGCACGTACGCGCAAATCCAAACCGCGATCTCCGAGAAGAAGATCGTTGAGGCACGTCATGGAGCAGCCTAATTCGGTCGGTGCGACCGGCACCGTGGACGCAACGTCCGAACGCGGCCGCAACCGCCGCCGCGTCAAGCAAGGCCGCGTGGCCAGCAATAAGATGGACAAGACGATCGTCGTCGTGGCCGAGACGCGCGTTCCGCATCCGGTCTACCAGAAGGTCGTCCGGCAGTCGCGGCGTTTCAAAGCGCACGACGAGCAGAACAGCGCCGGCATCGGCGACCTGGTCCGCATCCAAGAGTGCCGTCCCTACTCCAAAGAGAAGCGCTGGCGCTTGCTCGAGATCGTGGAGCGCGCCAAGTAATGATTCAGCAAGAGACGCGGCTCAAAGTGGCCGACAATTCCGGCGCGCGCGAGCTGCTGTGCATTCACGTTTCGGGCGGCAGCCGGCACAAGTATGCGTTCGTGGGCGACATCATCGTCGGGACCGTCAAGTCGGCGATCCCCGGTGCTGCCGTGAAGAAGGGCCAAGTCGTCAAGGCGGTCGTGGTTCGCACCTCGCAGCCGATGCGCCGGCCCGACGGTTCGGTCATCAAGTTCGACGACAACGCCTGCGTGATCATCAAGGGCGAGAAAGACAATCTCGATCCGCGCGGCACGCGCGTGTTTGGGCCGGTCTGCCGCGAGCTGCGCGACCGCGGGTTCCTCAAGATCGCGTCGTTGGCGCCTGAGGTCCTCTAACGATGGCGAAAGCACACATCGATTATTCCGTGCGCAAGCCCAACATCGTGGCGGGCGATACCGTCATGCTGCGGCGCGGCAAGGAGAAGGGCAAACGCGGCATCGTCAAGGCCGTGTTCCCGAAGGCCGGTGCGGCGACCGTCGAGGGCCTCAACGTCGTCAAACGCCACACCAAGCAAGGTCAGGACGGCTCGCGCACGGGCGGCATCTTCGAAAAGGAAGCGCCGATCCCGTTGGGAGCGCTGCAAGTGATCGACCCCAAGACGAACGCGCCGACGCGCGTCCGCCGCATCCGGCAGAACGACGGCACCACCGTGCGCGTCGCGAAGTCGGGCGAAGCGTTGCTCGTGCCGTCGAAGGCCGGGAATTAGGTATCATGGCTGAACTGCGCCTCAAAGAAAAATACCGCTCGCAAGTCGCTCCGCAGCTGAAAGAGAAATTCGGCTACAAGAACGTGCACCAGATCCCGAAGTTCGAGAAGGTCGTCATCAACATGTCGGTCGGCGACGCGATCTCGAATTCGAAGGCGCTGGATGTCGCGGTGCAAGAGCTGCAGACGATCTCGGGCCAGAAACCCGTCATCACCAAGGCCAAGAAGTCGATCGCGGCGTTCAAGCTGCGTGAAGGCATGAACATCGGCGCCAAGGTCACTCTGCGCGGCGAGCGGATGTACGTGTTCCTGGACAAGCTGTTCAACATCGTGCTGCCCCGCATTCGCGACTTCCGCGGCCTCTCGCGCAAGTCGTTCGACGGGCGCGGCAACTACAACATGGGGTTGCGCGAGCAGCTGGTGTTCCCCGAGATCAACTTCGACAAAGTGGATAAGGCGCGGGGTATGGACATCGTCATCGTCACGACGGCAAAAAACGACGAAGAAGCCACGGCGTTCCTGGAATCGATGGGACTGCCGCTGCAAAAAGGACCGGGGGAACGTGTGGGGATCGCTAGCTAATGGCTAAGACCAGTTCGATCGAGCAATCCAAGCTGAAGCCGAAATTCGCGGTGCGCGGGCACAACCGTTGCCGCGTCTGCGGCCGGCCGCGCGGGTACCTGCGCAAGTTCGCCATGTGCCGCATTTGCTTCCGCGAAAACGCGCACCGCGGGTTCATTCCGGGCGTCACCAAGGCCTCGTGGTAAGAGAGTAGACGATGGGCGTAATCACCGATCCGATCGCCGATCTGCTGACCCGTATCCGCAACGCGAATACGGCCAATCACCAGACCGTCGACATTCCGGCCTCCAAGATGAAGAAAGCCGTCGCGCAGATCCTAGCCGACGAAGGCTTCATCGCGGCGATCGAAGAGCTGAAGACCGAAGGGCCGCAAGGCACGCTGCGCATCCAGCTCAAGTACGGTCCGGAAAAAGAGAAAGTCATCACCGGTCTGCGGCGCATCTCGCGCCCCGGGCTGCGCGTCTACACGACCAAAACCGAGATCCCGCGCGTTCTGGGCGGCCTCGGCTTGGTCATCATGTCGACCTCCAAGGGCATCATGTCGGGCAAGCGCGCCAAGCGCGAAGGCTACGGCGGTGAAGTCCTAGCGTACGTGTGGTAATCAGCTATGTCTCGCATTGGTAAGCTTCCGATCACGGTTCCCAGCGGCGTCAACGTCGACGTTGCGCCCGAGCTCGTGAAAGTTAAGGGCCCGAAGGGTGAGCTCTCGCAGCACATTCTTGCGAACGTGGTCGAGATCAAGCTCGAGAACGGCGTATTGCAAGTCAGCCGCAAGAGCGAAGACAAGCCCGGACGTTCGGCGCACGGCCTGACGCGCACGCTGATCAACAACATGATCGAAGGCGTGACCAAAGGCTTTCGTAAGAGCCTCGAGCTGCAAGGCGTCGGTTACCGCGTGAACAAGGCCGGCAACGACCTGAACTTCTCGCTCGGTTACTCGCACCCGGTCGTCTACAAAGCGCCGGCCGGGATCGCGTTCGCCGTCGAGGGTACCACCAAAGTGCACGTCGACGGGATCGACAAGCAGCAGGTCGGACAAGTCGCCGCCGAGATCCGCGATCTCCGTCCGCCCGAGCCGTACAAGGGCAAAGGCGTGCGCTACGAAGGCGAAGTCGTCCGTAAGAAGCTCGGTAAAGCGGGCAAGGCAGGGAAGAAATAATGGCGGCCAGAGTATCGCGCACGGCCCAGCGCCTCAAGCGCCACGGCCGCGTGCGCCGCAAGGTCGCGGGGACCGAAGCGCGTCCGCGCTTGCAGATCTTCCGCAGCCTGCACCACACCTACGCCTTCGTCGTCGACGATGCGAAGGGCCACACGCTGGTCGCCGCGTCGACGCGCGAGGGTGGGTTGGCCGACGGTCTCGGTTCGCGCACCAACGTCGACGCCGCCGCCAAGGTCGGTCAGACGATCGCCGAGCGCGCCAAAGCCAAGGGCATCACCTCGGTCGTGTTCGACACCTCGGGTCTGAAGTATCACGGCCGCGTGGCCGCGCTCGCCGCCGCCGCCCGTGAAGCGGGATTGGATTTTTAGAGATGATGGTTATGGAGCGAGCGCAGCGGAATCGTTCGATGGCAACAATGCAACTTGCGAGCTCGAACTGGGGGCCCCACGCAGTGGGGGGCATGGGTTCGGCCAAGAGCCGAACCCCGCGGCGTATGCCGCGCGCACTGTGTGCGGGGTGCTTCGCACCCAAGTCTGGGACGGAGCGCCTTTAAATGTACAACCGTAGCAGAGATCGCGACAATCAGGGCTTCGAAGAGACGGTCGTCCGCATCAACCGCGTGGCCAAGGTCGTCAAGGGCGGTAAACGCTTTTCGTTCTCGGCGCTGGTCGTCGTCGGCGACAAGAAGGGCCGCGTCGGCTTCGCCATCGGCAAGGCCGGTGAAGTTCCCGAAGCGATCCGCAAGGGCGTCGAACAGGCGCGCAAGGATCTGATCACGGTGCCGATGGTCGAGAAGACGATCCCGCACATGGTCAACACGCACATCGGTGCGGGACACGTGCTGCTCAAACCGGCCGCACCCGGAACCGGCGTGATCGCCGGCGGCGCGATGCGCGCGGTGCTCGAGCTGGCCGGCATCCACGACATCCTGACCAAGTCGCTCGGCTCGAACAACCCGATCAACGTCGTGCTCGCGACCTTCCAGGCGCTCAAATCGCTCAAGACGGCCGAACAAGTCGCGCATCTGCGCGGCAAAACCGTCGCCGAGCTCTTCGCGTAAGGACCCTCACCATGGCAGAAGAAACGAAGAGCGGGCCGTACACGCTCGCCAGCCTCAAACCCAATCCGCACTCCCGTCCGAAGCGCACGCGCGTCGGGCGCGGGCATGGTTCGGGGATGGTGAAGACCGGCGGCGAAGGCGGCAAGGGTCAGACCGTGCGTTCCGGCGGCGGCAAGGGTCCGTCGTTCGAAGGCGGCCAGACGCCGTGGGCGCGCCGTCTGCCGCAGCGCAAGGGCGTCTCGCAAAAGGCGCGCGACATCGGGCACTTCCGCCAGACCTTCGCGGTGATCAACGTCGGCGATCTGGCCGGTTGGGACGTCGCGATCGAAGTCTCGCCGCAGTCGCTCCAGGAGCACCGCGGCCTCAAGGATCTCAAGGACGGCGTCAAGGTGCTGGGCGGAACGAAGAAGGGCGGCACGCTGCCGACCGGGCTGAAGTTCCGCGACGTGCTGTTCTCGTCGACCGCGCGCGAGGCGCTCACCGCTGCCGGCGCCGACCTCGGCGAAGAGGCCTAAAACGGTCAGTATCGAGATGTCATCCCGAGCTTGTCGAGGGACAGCATGCTGAACACGCTGCGCAACGCGCTGATGGTGCCCGAGATCCGCAAGCGCGTCGGGTTCGTCTTCTTCGCGTTCGCCGTGTTCGTCTTCATGATCCACGTCCAGCTGCCCAACGTGAACCAGGCGCAGTGGCAGCAAGTCATCGCGTCGGGCGCGTTCTACCAGTTCTTGGGCTTCCTCTCGGGCGGCGCGCTGCAGCGGCTCTCGATCATCGCGATGGGCATCACGCCCTACATCAACGCGTCGATCATCATGCAGTTGATGACGGTCGTGATCCCGCAGCTCGAAGAGATGGCCAAGAAGGGCGGCGAGGAAGGCCGTAAGACGATCAGCCGCTACACGCGCTGGCTGACGATCGTGCTGGCCTGCGTGCAAGCGATTTCGATGTCGGTGGCGATGAACCGCTCGGGCGTGTTCTACGACACCTCGGTGCTGTTCATGGTCTATGCGGCGCTGTCGTTCGTCGCGGGAACGGTGTTCCTCATGTGGCTGGGCGAGCAGATCACCGACAAGGGCATCGGCAACGGCATCTCGCTGATCATCTTCGTCGGCATCGTGCTGCGCTTCCCGAGCCAGATCGGGCAGACGTTCTCGCTTGCCAGCAAGGGCAGCGTCAACTATCTCGGGCTGATCATTTGGCTGGCGATCGCGCTGGTCACGATCGTCTCGATCGTCTTCATGTATCAGGGCCAGCGCCGCATCCCGGTGCAGCAAGCCCGCCGGGTCGTCGGCCGCAAGATGTTCGCCGGGCGCTCGAGCTACATTCCGCTGCGCCTGAACAACGCCGGCGTCATCTCGATCATCTTCGCGATCTCGATCCTCTTGCTGCCGCAGCAAGCGCTGTCGTGGTTCGGTGCCGGCGGCCGCACGGGCATCGCGGCGACGATCGCCACGAACCTGCAGCTCTATTTCGGGCCGACCTCGTTCCTCTACAATTTAGTGTACTTCTTGCTGGTCGTAATCTTCACGTTCTTCTATTCCTCGATCGTCGTCAACACGAAAGACATCGCGGACAATCTCAAAAAGTCCGGCTCCTTCATCCCCGGCATTCGCCCGGGCGAGCCGACCGTGCAGTACATCAACAAGATCCTCTTCCGGATCACGGCCGCCGCCGCCGTGTACCTGGGGTTGTTGGCCGTGCTTCCGTCACTGCAGCAGAACACCGGAATCACCCAGCTCTACATCGGCTCGACCTCGCTGCTGATCGTCGTCGGCGTCGCGCTCGACTCGATCACCCAGATCGAAGCCCGTCTCGCGATGCGCGACTACCGCGGGTTCATCAAGAAATGATCCTGGTATTCTTGGGGCCGCCGGGCGCGGGCAAGGGCACGCAGGCCAAGATTCTCGAGGAGCGCTTCGGCTATCGCCAGATCTCGACCGGCGACATCTTGCGCCGGCATCGGACCGAGAAGACGCCGCTCGGCGTCGAGGCGCAGTCCTACATGGATGCGGGCAAGCTCGTTCCCGACGATCTCGTGATTCGCATGGTCGAAGGCGAGCTGGCGCATGCCGAAAACGTGATCCTCGACGGTTTTCCGCGCACGATCCCGCAGGCCGAAGCCTTCGCCGCGCTGCTCGCGCGCAAGGGACTGAAGTCGGTTGCGGTGATCTTCGACGTCGACCCGGTCGTGCTGGTCGACCGCATCACCGGCCGCTGGTCGAACCCCCGCACGGGCCGTGTCTACCACGAGAAGTACAACCCGCCGAAGGTCGCCGGGATCGACGACGAGGACGGCGGACCGCTGGTGCAACGTCCCGACGACGCGGCCGACGTGGTGATCAAACGCCTCCAGGAATACGAGGAGAAGACCGCCCCGCTGATCGGCTATTACGAGACGCACACCGATTTCGTGCACGTCAACGCGTTGGGCGAGATCGCCGAGGTCACGCGCGCGATCATCGAAAAACTTCCCGACGTCGGCCCCGAGATCGTGAGCGCACCGTGATCACGATCAAGTCGGCGCGCGAGATCGAGCTGATGCGCGTCAGCGGCAAGATCACTGCCAAGACCCTGTCGATGTTGATGAAGACCGCCAAGGCCGGGATGACGACCGCCGAGGTCGACCGCCTGGCTGAGGATTCGATCCGTTCGATGGGCGGCACGCCGACGTTCGTCGGGTACAACGGCTACGCGCACACGATTTGCGCCTCGGTCAACAACGAGGTCGTCCACGGCATCCCCGGTCCGCGGGTGCTCAAAGAGGGCGATTTGCTCTCGATCGACATCGGCACGACCCTCGAGGGCTACGTGTCCGATTCGGCCGTCACGATCCCGATCGGCAACGTCAGCGCCGAGGCCAAGCGCCTGATGACCGTAACCCAGGAGTGCCTGATGCTCGGCATCGCGCAGATGCAGGCCGGCAACCGGCTGGGCGATATCGGCCATGCTGTGCAAGCGCATGCCGAGAGCCACGGTTACGGCGTGGTGCGCCAGCTGGTCGGCCACGGGATCGGGACCAAAATGCACGAGGAGCCCCAAGTGCCCAACTACGGGACCGCGGGCCACGGCACGCTGCTGCGTCCGGGGCTGGTCCTGGCCATCGAACCGATGATCACCGAAGGAACCTACGAGGTCGAAACCCTGGACGACGGCTGGACGGTTGTCACCCAGGATGGTAAACTAGCTGCGCACTTCGAGCACACCATCGCCGTCACCAGCGAGGGTCCCCGGATCCTCACCCTGCGCGATTACGCCGAACATCCCGACGTCGTCCGCTATCGTCCTAAAGAAGAAGCGGCCGCTTGATGCCCCTCACCACTACCGGTGATGGAGCGAGCGCCGCGAAATCGTCCACTACCACCAAAGCAACTAGCGAGCTCGGACTGGGGGCCCCACGAAGTGGGGGGCGCGCAGGCCGGGCCGGAGCGCCTTTAAAATGAAAGTCCGACCGTCGGTCAAGCGTATCTGCGATGCGTGCAAGATCATTCGCCGCGAAGGTAAGGTGCGCGTGATCTGCAGCGTCAACCCGAAGCACAAACAGGTCCAGGGGTAACAGATGGCGCGTATTTCCGGTATCGATCTGCCGCGCGACAAGCGCATCGAGATCGCCCTCACGTACATCTTCGGCATCGGTCTCCCGACGGCGAAGAAGCTGCTTGCGCAGACGGGGGTCAACCCCAACGTGCGGGTCAAAGACCTCGCGAGCGACGACGAGAACAAGTTGCGCGAAGCGGTGGACGCGATGAAGGTCGAGGGCGACCTGCGCCGCGAGATCGCCGGGCACATCAAGCGCCTCACCGACATCGGCTGCTACCGTGGCCTGCGCCACCGCCGCGGTCTACCCGTGCGCGGCCAGCGTACCAAGACGAACGCCCGGACTCGCAAAGGTCCCAAGCGCACCGTCGCCGGTAAGAAGAAGGCCGCGACCAAGAAGTAACCCCGCGGACAACGTGATGCGAAGAGCTCGCCCTGAGCTTGACGAAGGGACCGGCCGTGATGCCGGTCCTTTTCGTTTGGAGCGCGAAGCACCGAGCGCATGGAACGCGGAAAGTTTTCCGGTTTCGACCACGTCGATCTACGCGTGCGCGATCTCGCGGCTGCGCGCGTACTCTACGACGCCCTGATGCCGGCGCTCGGCCTGGCCGACGTCGTGACGGAAGACGGCGAGGTGGAGTACTACCACCCGCCCCTGGGGGTGAGCGGGCCGCGGCCGTTCTTCGGACTGCACGAAGACCGCGAGCATGTCCCGAACCAAACGTGCCTCGCATTCACGGCGGCGACGCCCGGTGATGTCGACCGGCTCGCGCAGATCGCGCTCGCCGCCGGCGCCGTCGACATGGAAGGCCCCGAAATCCCGTACTCCTCGGAGCGCTACTACGCGGTGTTCTTCCGCGACCCCAGCGGCAACCGCATCGAGATCTGCTACCGCCGCTCGCACGAAGACCGCAGCGAAGCCCTCGCCGCCGGCACGTAAGCGTTAGAGCGGCAGATCGATCTCGCGGCCGCGCCCGCTCTTCACGCACGCGTCGTAGACGTGGTTTGCCGCGGCCATGTCCCACAGCGCGATACCGAGCGACTCGAAGAGCGTGATCTGATCGTCGCTCGTGCGGCCCTTCACCTTGCCGGTGACGACGTCGCTGAGCAGCGTCGCCCGCGACCAGTCCCACGCGCCGGCCTTTTCGGCCGCAAGCAGATCGCCCGACTCGACTTTCGCTTGGGCGAGATCTTCGAGCGCGACGATCCCGGCCCGGCGCACGACCTCGGCGTCGATCTCGGCCGACGCCGCGCGATTCGAACCGGCCGCGTTGACGTGCGTGCCGGGCGCGAGCATCGCGCCGAGCACGAGCGGATCGGACGCGCTGGTCATCGTGGTGACGACGTGCGCCGCGCGGACCGCGCTCGCGACATCCGCCGCCGGCTCGACCGGAATGCCGAGCAGCGCGCTCATCTCGCTGCAGAACTTTTGCGTGTGCTCGGGATTGCGGCCGGCGGCCAGCGCGCGTTTGATCGGCCGCACGCGGCACACCGCCTCGAGCTGCGTGCGCGCTTGCCAGCCGGTGCCGACGATCGCCGCCACGCT
>JBEKXE010000085.1:0-20458 GCA_049512335.1 Candidatus Lustribacter sp. | reverse complement strand
CGCTCGTTCAACTGTCTCAAGCGCGCGGGCATCTCGAAGGTCTCCGAGCTGCTCGACATGACCGAAGACGAAATCTTCAAGATGCGTAATTTCGGCAAGAAGTCGCTCGACGAGATCAAACAAGTAATCGAAGAAAGGGGTCTGTCGCTGCGCCAAGCCTAGTTGCTTGACGTACCGGCCGAAACATCATGCCGCACCAAATGGCGAACAAGCGCCTCTCGCGTACCCAAGGGCCGCGCAGAGCGCTGCTCCGGAGCCTCGCGACGTCGTTCTTCTTGCACGAGAAGATCGAGACGACGTCGACCAAGGCCAAGGAAGTCTCCAAGATCGCCGAGCGGCTGATCACCCAAGCGCGCCGCGGCGACCTGCACTCGCGCCGCCTGGTGGCGTCGTACTTGCTCGACCCGCGCGTCGTCAAGAAGCTCGTCGAACAGATCGCCCCGGCCCTCAAAGACCGCACCGGCGGTTACACCCGCATCACCAAGTCGCGCGTGCGTCCCGGTGACGCGGCCGAACTCTCGTTCCTGGAACTCGTCAAGTAGCGTAGGAATTATCTCGCCATTGGCTGCCAGGCCGCGGCTCGGGCGCTGAAAGCGCCCGAACGCCACGGATTCGGCGGTCGTAGACCGGCGAATCCAGATGAGCAACACTACCGTAGCCGAAGACCCCCTCTCTCTGCATTCCGCGATGCGTTCGTTCATCGCGGACGCGATCACGCCGATTAGCGCGTTCCTCGCCCTGGCTCAGCCGGGGCGTTCGTGTTTGTTGGAGTCGGTCGAAGGAACCGACCGCATCTCGCGCTACTCGTTCATCGGCATCGACTACCTCGAAGCGCGGGTCTTCGACGACGATCCGGCGATGCTCGCGAGCATCCGGGCGCTGATCGGCAAGTACCAGCTCGACACGGCGGCGCTGCCGTTCCCGGGCGGCGCGGTCTGCGTGTTCACCTACGACGCGGCGCGGCAGTTCGAACGGATCGGTCCGAAGCCGCCGTCGGACATCCCGTTCTCGGACGCGCTGGTCGTGGTGCCCGGAACCTGGGTCGTGTTCGATCACTTCACCCATCGCGTGACGCTGATCGGCTTCGCGCGCGGTTCGGACGAACTGCCCGGCGTCGAGGCGCGGCTGGCCGAGTACGAGCGCCGGTTGCTGACGGCACGCGCCAGCGTGCCCAAGGAGATTCGCGTCCGCGGCGATGTCGTGCAGTCGATGGACCGCTCGACCTTCCTCGAGCGGGTCGCGACGGCGAAACGGCACATCTACGACGGCGACATCTATCAGATTCAGGTCGGCATCCGGTTCTCCGCCGAGATCGAAGGCGGCACGGCGTTCGACTTCTACCGCCAGATCCGCACCCGCAACCCCTCGCCCTACATGTTCTACATCGAGCACGGCGGCGAGGCGGTGTTCGGCGCGTCGCCCGAGTTCCTGGTGCGGCTGGACGGGAGCAGGGCGCAGATGCGCCCGCTCGCCGGCACGCGTTCGCGCAGCGCCGATCCGGCCGAAGACGCGGCGATCGCCGGCGAGCTGTTGGCCAATGAAAAAGAACGGGCCGAACACGTCATGCTGGTCGATCTCGGGCGCAACGATCTCGGCGCCGTCGCGACGACCGGCAGCGTGCACGTCGACGAGCTGATGATCATCGAACGGTTCTCGCACGTCATGCACATCGTCTCGAACGTCGTGGCCGAGTTGCGGGACGACCGCGACGCGCTCGATCTCTTCGCCGCCACGTTTCCAGCCGGCACCGTAACCGGTGCCCCGAAGATCCGGGCGATGCAGCTGATCGATTCGCTCGAGCCGGTCGCGCGCAACTTCTATGCCGGCAGCATCGCCCACTTCCACTTCGACGGCGACATGGATTCGTGCATCACCTTGCGCTGCGTCGCCGTTGCCGGCGGCAAGGCCTACTGGCAAGCCTCGGCCGGAATCGTGGCCGACAGCGACCCGGCCGCCGAGTACGCGGAGATCCAGCACAAGACCGGCATCGTCCGCGCCGTCCTGGGGCTTCAGGCATGAAACTTCTGCTGGTGGACAACTACGATTCGTTCACGTACAACTTGGCGCATCTGTTCGGCAGTGCGGGGGCCGAGGTGGACGTGATTCGCAACGACGACGCGCGGCTCGACGACGGCGTGTTGTCGAACTACGATGCGACGGTCGTCGGACCCGGCCCGGGACGCCCGGAAGATGCCGGCCGGCTGTATGCGATCTTGAAAGAGGCGGCGGCGACCGAGCATCCGCTGCTCGGCGTGTGCCTGGGCGCGCAGGGCATCGGGGCGGTGTTCGGCGGCGAGGTCATTCATGCGCCGCACCTGATGCACGGCAAGACGTCGGAGATCACCCACGACGGCTCGGGCGTGTTCGCCGGGCTGCCGTCGCCCTTCACCGCGACGCGGTACCACTCGCTGTGCATCTCGCACGTGAACTTTCCGGCCCACCTGCGCGCGAACGCGACCAGCGAAGACGGCGTGATCCAGGGGATCGCGCATCGTACGCTGCCGATCTGGGGCGTGCAGTTCCATCCCGAGTCGATCCTGACGCCCGCCGGCAAGCAACTCGCGCATAACTTCCTCACGCGAGCACGCTCGTGACCGACTATCCGCAGCTTTTGCGCTCGGTGCTGGCGGGTCACGATCTGTCGGCCGAGGATGCGGCGCGCATGATCGGCGGCATCATGGACGAGACGATCTCGCCGGTGCGGACCGCGGCGTTGTTTGCCGCCATCGCGGCCAAGGGCGAGTCGGCGGGTGAAATCGTCGGTGCGGCCCGCGCGATGCGCGAGCGGTGCGTGCGCGTCGAGCACGGCCTGCCGCTGGTGCTCGACATCGTCGGTACCGGCGGCGACAACGCGGGCACGATCAACATTTCGACCGCCGCCGCGCTGATCGTCGCGGGCTGCGGAATTCCGGTCGCCAAACACGGCAACCGGGCGGCCTCGAGCCTGTGCGGCAGCGCCGACGTGCTCGAAGCACTGGGCGTCGAGATCGAACGCGATCCCGAGGTCTCCGCCCGTCTCTTGCGCGAGGCGCGGATCGCCTTTCTATACGCCCGCCGCCACCATCCGGCCACGCGAGCCGTCGGTCCGGTCCGTACCGAGCTGGGCGTGCGCACGATCTTCAATGTCTTGGGCCCGCTGACCAACCCGGCCGGCGCGAACCTGCACGTGGTCGGCGTGGCGGAGGAGCGGCACTTGACGCTGCTGGCCGAAGCGCTGCGCGAGCTCGGCAGCGACGCGGGCGCGGTCGTGCACTCGGCGAGCGGGCTCGACGAGATCGCCGGCGAGGGCCCGACCGACGTCGTGCAGTTCGACGGCACCGGAATGTGGCGCTGGACGCTCGATCCGGCCGAGTTCGGCGTGCGTGCGCCGCTCGAAGCGCTGCGCGGCGGGGACGTCGCCGTCAACGCCGCGGCGCTGACCGCGATCATCGAGGGCGAGCAGTCGCCGCGCGCCGATCTGGTCGCGCTCAACGCCGCGCTCGCGCTCGTCATAGCGGGTGCGGCCGAGAACATCGACGAGGGAATGGAACGCGCCCGGGCCGCCGTCGCCGGCGGTGCGGCGCGGGCAGCGCTCGACGCGCTGCGCGGCGAACGTATCAAGGAGGTCGCTTCGTGAACGACATGCTCGACAAACTCTACGCCGCCACGGCGGTGGTGCGCGCCGCCGACGAGGCGCGCGAACCGCTCGCGGTGCTGCGCGAACGCGCGACGACGCGGACGGGCGAACGCCGCCCGTTCCGCGATGCGCTGCTGCGCGGTGAGGGTCCGGCGATCGTCGCGGAGATCAAGCGGGCATCGCCGTCGGTCGGGCTGATCGTGCGCGAGCTCGATCCGGCCGCGATCGCGCGGGCCTACGAAGCGGCCGGTGCCAACGCGATCAGCGTGTTGACCGAAGCCGATCATTTTCTCGGCGACCTGGCGTACCTCGACGTTGCGCGCAGCGCTTGCCGGCTGCCGATCCTCCGCAAGGATTTCATGCGCACGCGCTACGACGTCGCTCAATCGGCGGCATACGGCGCCGACTGCGTGCTGGCGATCGTGGCCGGGCTCTCCGACGCCGAGCTGAAGGACATGTTCGACGAAGCCGCGCGCTACGAGCTCGACGTGCTGGTCGAGGTCCACGACGAGACCGAGCTCAAACGAGCGATCGCCCTCGGCGCGACGATCCTCGGCATCAACAACCGCGATCTGCGGACCTTCGAGACAAACCTCGCCGTCACGGCGGAATTGCTGCCGCTCGTGCCGTCGTCGATCGTCGTCATTTCCGAGAGCGGCGTGCGTTCGCGCGACGACGTACAGCCGCTCTATGCCGCCGGCGCGCGCGGCTTCCTCATCGGCGAATCGCTGATGCGCACGGCCGACAAGGCCGAGATGATTCGTGCGCTGCGCGGTGGAGGCGTGCCCGCATAGCCGAGCGGACGCGCGTCAAGATCTGTGGTTGCACGAGCATCGACGACGTCGAGGGCGCGGTCGAGGCCGGCGCCGATGCCGTAGGGATCATCCTGGCCGAATCGCCGCGCCGGGTGAGCCTCGCCGACGCGCGCGCGCTCGTGCGCAGCGTGCCGCCCTACGTGGCCGCCGTCGCCGTCATGGTGAATCCGGCCGCCGGCCTCGTCGAGACGATTCGCGAGTGGGGCCTCGTCCCGCAATTCTCGGGCGACGAGACGCCGGAGTTCTGCGCCGCCGCCGGCCGCGGCCGGTATGTCAAAGCGCTGCACTTCGAAGCGGGCACGAGCTACACGGCGCAAGCCGCCGCGGCAATGGCCGAGCGCTACCCGGACGCCGATCTGCTGTTCGACTCGCGGTCGGGCGCGCTCTACGGCGGCACCGGCACGTCGTTCGAGTGGCCGCTGGTCGAGTCGATCGCCCGCAGCCGGCGCGTGATCGTCGGCGGCGGCCTCACGCCGGACAATGTCGGCGCGGCGGTCGCGAGCGTGCGGCCGTTCGGCGTGGACGTGCGCAGCGGCGTCGAACGCGGCGCCGTGAAGGACCGCGCGCTGATGCGCGCTTTCGTGCGCGCCGTGCGCGCGCTGGACGACGAAGGGACATCGCTTGCAAAAACCTGATTCGCGCGGCTACTTCGGAAAATTCGGGGGAATGTTCGTTCCCGAGGTGCTCGTCGGTGCGGTCACCGAGCTCGAGCACGCCATGAACGACGCGTTCGCCGATCCGGCGTTCTGGCGCGAGTACCATGACGTGCTGCACGACTACGTCGGCCGTCCGTCGCCGGTCTACCGCGCCGAACGGCTGGCCGGTCCGAACGCGGCAACGCTGCTCTTCAAGCGCGAAGACCTCAACCACACCGGCGCCCATAAGATCAACAACACCGTCGGCCAAGCGCTGCTGGCGCGTCGCATGGGCAAGACCCGCTTCATCGCCGAGACCGGAGCCGGTCAGCACGGCGTGGCAACCGCGACGGTCGGGGCGAAGTTCGGCGTCCCGGTCGAAGTGTTCATGGGCGCGGTCGACGTCGAGCGTCAGGCGCTCAACGTCTACATGATGAAACTGCTCGGCGCAACCGTGCACTCGGTCGAGAGCGGGACGCGCACGCTCAAGGACGCCACCAACGAGGCGTTCCGCGATTGGGCCGGCCGCGTCGCCGATACGTTCTACATCATCGGCAGCGTGGTCGGGGCCCATCCGTATCCGTACATGGTGCGCGAGTTCCAGAAGATCATCGGGATCGAAGCGCGCGCGCAGGTGCTGGAACGCTACGGCCGGCTGCCCAGCGACGTCGTCGCGTGCGTCGGCGGCGGTTCCAACGCGATGGGCATCTTCGCCGGGTTCGTCGAGGACCCGGCGGTCAAGCTGTGGGGCGTCGAAGCGTCGGGGCACGGGCTGGCATCGATCGACACGGCCGCGTCGATCAACGCCGGCACGGTCGGCATCCTGCACGGCTCGCGTTCGTACGTGCTGCAGACGCCCGAGGGTCAAGTGCGCGACACCCACTCGATCAGTGCCGGACTCGACTATCCCGGCGTCGGTCCCGAGCACGCATTCCTGAGCGATTCGGGGCGCGCCACGTACGTTTCGGCCACCGACGAAGAAGCGCTGGCGGCCTATCACGCGATGGCGCGCAGCGAGGGGATCGTGCCGGCGCTCGAGAGCGCGCACGCGATCGCCTACGCGTGCAAGCTCGCGCGGGAGATCGGTCCCGACGGTCTGATCCTGGTCAACCTCAGCGGGCGCGGCGACAAAGACGTGCGCACGGTTGCGGCGCTCGACGCGGCGGCACCGGCGAAAGTGCCGGCGTGATCGCCGCGCACGACCGCCTGGCCGGCGTGTTCGCGCGCGCGCGTGCCGAAAAGCGCGCCGCGCTGATCATCTACCTCGTCGCCGGCGATCCGGACGCGGAGACGACCGCGGCCGTCATCGATGCGATCTCGCCGTTCGTCGATTTGATCGAGCTGGGGATTCCGTACGGCGATCCGTTGGCCGACGGCCCGACGATCGCGGCCGCCGCCCAACGCGCGCTGGACGCGGGGATGACCCTCGACGGAGCGCTCGCACTGGCGCGCGGCGCGCGCGACCGCGGCGGCGCCCCGATCCTGTTCTTCAGCTACGTCAACCCGATCGTGCAATACGGTGCGGAGCGCTTCGCCGCCGCCGCGCGCGATGCCGGCGCGCTCGGCGCGATCGTCCCCGACGTGCCGCTGGAAGAACTGGAAGCGTTTGCGCCGGCGTTCCATGCGGCGAACCTGGCCATTCCGTTGCTGGTCGCGCCTACGACGCCGCCCGCGCGCGCGGCCCGCATCGCGGCGGCCAGCGACGGGTTCGTCTACATCGTGTCACGGCTGGGCGTCACCAGCGCCGGGCGCGAGCCCGACGTGCCCTGGATCCGAACGGCCGTCGACGGGCTGCGCGCAGCAACACAGCAGCCGCTGGCGGTCGGATTCGGCATCTCGACACCCGCGCACGTCGCGGCGATCGGTGCGATCGCGGACGGTGTCATCATCGGCAGCGCGTTCGTCGACGCCGTTGCCGGCCGGACCGGCAGCGCTGCGGCCGCGGCCGCGGCCGCCTACGTGGAGCCCTTGCGCGCCGCGCTCGGCGCAAGCCGAAACCGGGCGAATCTGGAGGAATCCGCCAAAGGCTAGCGGATTCGAACGAAAATTGTTCGCGCGCTCGGAGGATCGAGATGGGTTGTATTCGCGTTGGCGCCCTTTTTGCGCTCATCGTCGCGGGCGCGCTCGCGCTCACGACGGCGGTTCCGGCTCCGGCGAGGGCCGATGACAGCACGATCGTGTTCGGTGCGGCGCTCGCCGCCACGGGCTCGAACGCGCGCGAGGGCGCGCTGACCAAAGCCGGGTACGATTTCTGGAAGGACTACGTCAACGCGCACGGCGGCATGAAGGTCGGCGGCAAGACCTATAAGGTCGACATCAAGTACTACGACGACGAGTCCAACCCGCAGACCGCGGCCCGCTTGGTCGAGCGGCTCGTCTCCGAAGACCACGTCAACTTCATCCTCGGGCCCTACGGCTCGGCGAACTCGGCCACGGCCGCCGCGGCGGTCGAGCGTCTGAAGGTTCCGATGGTCGAAGGCAACGGCGCCGCCGCGAGTATTTTCAGCCAGGGCTACAAGTACACGTTCGCCGTGCTCGCGCCGGGCTTCAAGTATCTGCAGGGCATCCTCGAAATGGCGCGGACGCTCAAGCCCGCGCCGAAGACCGTCGCGATCTCCACGGCCAACGACACCTTTTCGGTCGAGGTCGGCCAAGGTGCAGCGGATTACGCCACCGCGCACGGCATGCAGGTCGTGTATCAGAACAAATACCCGGCCGATACGACCGACGTTTCGGCGATCGTGAGCGCCATCAAGGCGACGAATGCGGACATCGTCCTCAACGGCGGCCACCTCGATGAAGCGCTGCTGCTGCAGCGGACGTTCAAGGAGCAGGACGTCAACGCGAAGATCTTCGGCTATTCGGTCGGACCGGACACGCCGGACTTCCGCAAGACGCTCGGCAAAGATGCGGACTGGGTGTTCGGCGGCACGCAATGGTCGCCGACCGCGAAGTACCAGGGTGCGCCCGGCTTCATCGGCGACTCGAAAGTCTACGCCGCGCAGTTCCAGAAGAAGTACGGCTACATCCCCGAGTACCACAACGCCGAATCGACCGCCGCGTGTTTGGCGTTCATGTACGCGATCGAAAAAGCCGGCACGCTCGATCCGCAGAAGGTCCGCGACGCGCTGCAGAATCTCGACGTCGTGACGTTCTACGGCATCCTGAAGTTCGACAGCCGCGGCATCAACGTCTATAAACCGATGGCGGTCAACCAGATCCAGCACGGTCAGCTGATGACCGTCTGGCCGCTGGGCGTCCAAAACGCCAAACCGATGTACCCCACCCCGGCCTGGAGCGCGCGTTGATAGCGCGTCCCTAACCCATGCTCTTCTGGCAAGATCTCGTCAACGGCATTCTCGTCGGCGGGATCTTTGCCGTCGTGGCGCTGGGGTTCAGCCTCGTGTGGGGCATCATGAACATCATCAACCTGGCGCACGGCGCGTTCATCATGATGGGCGCGTACACCGCCTACGTGTTGTTTGCAACCTGGCACGTCGATCCGTTCCTGAGCATCCCGATCGGCTTCGTGCTGCTCTACGCCTTCGGGTACTGCATCCAGCGCTTCGTCATCAACTACGTCGTGCGCGCGCCGCTGCTCACGACGTTCTTGCTCACCTTCGGCCTCTCGCTGCTGATCGTCAACGTGGCGTTGCTGATCTTCCACGGTGACACCAAAGGGATCACGACGTCGTACAGCGGCGCAAATTTCTCGATCGGCGCGGTCACGGTCGGCTGGACGAAGCTGTGGACCCTGCTGGTCGCGCTCGCCATCACCGCGATCATGCACGTCTGGCTCTCCAGCAGCCGCACCGGCCGCGCGATCCGCGCGATGGCGCTCGACATCGACGCCGCTCAGCTGACGGGCGTACGCGTCTCGCATCTGTACGCCGTGGTGTTCGGCCTCGGTGCCGGATTGGCGGGGGCGGCCGGCGTGCTGATCAGCCTCTCGTACAGCCTGCAGCCGTCGATGGGCGATCCGTTCGTGATCACGGCGTTCGTGTGCTGTGTTCTGGGCGGCCTCGGCACGGTGCAAGGCGCGCTCGTCGGCGGGCTGGTCTACGGCGTCCTCGAATCGTTCGGCGCGCAGTACATCGGCACCGGGCTGCAGGACGCGGTCGCGCTGGTCGTCCTGCTGCTGGTGCTGATCGTGCGACCGCGGGGCATTCTCGGTAAGGTCACGGCGTAGTGGGCGGCATCACCGGCAACGCGACCGCGCTGCGGGTGACGGTCGGAATCCTCGTGTTGCTCGCGTTCGTGCCGCTGCTGCACAATGGCTACTATGAGAACCTCGGGCGCAGCGTGCTGATGTTCGCCACGCTGAGCCTGGGTTGGAATCTCATCGGCGGGTACACCGGTTACGTCAGCTTCGGGAACGTCGCGTTCTTTGGTCTCGGCGCGTACACCAGCGCCGCGTTGTGGCAGCACTGGCACCAGCAGAGTCTGCTGGTCGCGGTGCTGTGCGCGATCGTCGTGGGCGTCGTGTTCGCCGCCGTGCTCGGCCTGCCGATCTTGCGCTTGCGCGGCCACTACTTCGCCATCGCCACGCTCGGGATGGCGCTGGCGCTGCAGGAGATCGTCGCCAACATCGACTGGCTCGGCGCGGGCGCCGGCTACGCGGTGCGGCCGCTGGACGCGTATTCGAGCTATTACGTCGCGATGTGGATCGTGTGTGCGGGCAGTATGCTGGCGACGTATCTGATCGCGCGCTCGAAGCTCGGCTATGCGTTCGTCGCGATCCGCGAAAACGAGGAGGCCGCGGCGGTTCTCGGCGTCGATCCGACCCGCTACAAGGTCATCGCTTGGGCCATCGGTGCGGCGATGGCGGCGGCGGCCGGGGCGGTGTTCGCCGGCGCGAACGGCTTCATCGATCCGCCCACCGCGTTCGCGACCGACAGCAACGTCTTCCCGATCGTGATGGCGCTCTTGGGCGGCGTCGGCACCGTGGCGGGGCCGTTGATCGGTGCGATCATCCTGACCGCGATCAACGAATCGCTGTGGAGCCGCTTTCCGCAGATCCACACGCTGTTCTTCGGCGCCGTGATCGTGCTGGTCGTCGTCTTCTTGCCGCGCGGCTTGCTGTGGCTGCTCGACACGCGCGGCGGTTGGCGCGCCGTCGCGGCGACGCTGGGGGCGTACCGCGTGTGAGCGAGGCGTTTCTGACGATCGAGGACGTCGAGATGCACTTCGGCGGGCTGCACGCGCTCGACGGCGTGTCGTTCGAGGTCGAACGGGGTTCGGTGACGGGGCTCATCGGGCCCAACGGCAGCGGTAAGACGACGCTGATGAACTGCGTCTCGGGCGTCTGCAAGCCGACCCGCGGCAGCGTGCGCTTCCACGGCCGGCGCATCGCCGACGTTCCGACCTACGCGGTGTGCCGCCTCGGGATCGCGCGGACGTTCCAAGTCGTCAAGCCGTTCGCCAACCTGACCGTGCGCGAGAACGTTGCGGTCGGCGCGATGTACGGGCGCAACGGCCGCGAGCGCGGCGCGCGGGCGTCGTTCGAACGCGCGCAGGAGCTGTGCGAGATCGTCGGGTTGTCGCACCTCGCCGGCCGGCTCGCGAGCGAACTGACCGTCCCCGGCCGCAAGCGCCTCGAGCTGGCGAAGGCCCTCGCGCTCGATCCGGAAGTGCTGTTGCTCGACGAGGTCATGGCGGGCCTCAACGCGACCGAGGTCGATGAGGCGCTGCGCCTCTTGCGCACGGTGAACGAAGGGGGCGTCACCTTGATCGTCGTCGAGCACTTGATGAAAGCGATCGCCTCGATCTCGACCACGATCGTGGTGCTGGCGGAGGGGAAGAAGATTGCCCAAGGCGCGCCGGCCGAGGTGCTGGCGTCGCCGCAAGTGATCGAAGCCTACCTGGGCTCGCGGTACGCCGCCCGCCAACGGCAATCGCCGCCGTGAGCGAGCTGCGCGTCGAGCGCTTGAGCGCCGGCTACGGCGACACGCAAGTGCTGTGGGACGTGTCGTTCGACGTGCAGCCGGGCGAGATCGTAGCGGTCATCGGGTCCAACGGTGCCGGCAAGTCGACGCTGCTCGGCGCGATCAGCGGGCTCGTGCGAACGTGGTCCGGAGCGGTGACGTACGCCGGCCGCGATCTCACCGGCGCGCCGGTCGACGACATCGTCTCGGCCGGCATCGTGCAGGTACCGCAAGGCCGGCGCCTGTTCGGCTCGATGTCGGTCGAAGAGAACTTGTTGATGGGCGCGTTCCTGCGCCGCGATCGCGAGGTGCGCAGCGACCTCGAGAAGCTGCTCGACCTCTTGCCCCGCCTGCGCCTGCGGTTTCACTACTTGGCCGGTCATCTCTCGGGCGGCGAGCAGCAGCAGGTCGCGATCGCGCGCGCGCTGATGTCGCGCCCGAAAGTGTTGCTGATCGATGAGATGTCGCTCGGCTTGGCGCCGGTGATGGTCGACCAGCTGCTCGAGATCATCAAGACGATCAACGCCGGCGGAGTCTCGATCCTGATGGTCGAGCAAGACGTCGAAACCGCGCTCGAGATTTCCTCGCGCGCCTACGTCTTGGAAGCCGGCCACGTCATCCTCGCCGGCCCATCGACCGAGCTGCTCGACGACCCGCAGGTGAAGAAAGCCTACCTCGGAGTGTGACGCCCTATCTTCGAGTGTAACGCCATACACTGTCATCCCGGCCTAGTGGTGCGAAACAGCACCCGCGTTTACGTCGGCCAGGGCTTCCCAATCGCCCGCTTGTAGGCGTTGGAGAATCGGCGCGAGGTCTGCGTCTGCCATCAATGCGTTGGCGATTTGCTTGGCAACCGAACTTTCCTCGATGAAGACGCCGGCTACGATCTTGCCGTCACGGAGAACCACGCGCCGCCAGCTCTGTTCTGGGGCCGAGCTGCTGCCGGTGAGGTGAACGAAGTCTTCGCCCAGCGACGCCAAATCGCCGTAGCACTTGACCTCGATGTTGCCCAGCTTCACGTGCATCATCGTGCGGGTCTCGACGTAGCGCGCTTCTTCTCCGACGATGGTGGCGGCCGCGATTTCACCCTGCTTCTTCCCGACCGGCCAGAGGCCACCGATCGCGCCGGGGACTTCGGCGACGTCACCGATGGCGAAGATTGCCGGGTCCGACGTGCGCATCGAATCATCGACGACGATGCCGCGCCGAACCTCCAAGCCGGCGGCCCGCGCGAGCTCGGCGTTCGGGGTCACGCCCGCGCACGTGAGGACGATGTCGCATGGAAGCTCGCTGCCATCGGTAAGCACGACGCTCGCAACGCGCCCCTCTCCCCGGATTTCCTGGACCTCGACGGAGAGGCGTACGCCGATGCCGAGTAGCTCGAGCGAGCTGCGCAGGATCGACGCGGCCTCGTCGTCGAGCTGACGCTCCATCAATTTGTCGAAGCGTTGGATGATCGTCGCGTTCAAGCCGAATTGGCGCAACGCGTCGGCCGCTTCGATGCCGAGCACGCCGCCCCCGATGACGATCGCCCGCTTCGCGTCATGGGCTTGCGCCCAACGGCGCAAGTGCATTGCATCTTCGGCGCTGCGCAGCACGAACGAGCCGTCGAGGGCGATGCCGGGTACCTTCGGCTGCCAGGCGGCGGCACCCGTGGCAAGCACGAGCACGTCGTAGGATTCGGCTTCGCCGGTCGCCAGCACGATGGTCTTTGTCTCGCGGTCGATCCTGCTGACGCGCGTGTTCAACCACACGTCGATGCGCTGCTGTTCGAACCAGGTTTCCTCGAGCAGCGAGAGGCCCTGCATCGCCGAGCGCCCGTGGATGAGCCGGCCGATCCCGATGCGGTTGTAGAAGTGAAAACCTTCGTCGCTGATCACGGTGATCTGCGCGCGCGGGTCGCGCCGGCGCAGGTGCTCGGCCGCACTCATCCCGGCCGCGCCGTTCCCGACGATCGTGACGCGAATCGACGGCTCGTCGTGATGCTCGACCACGGTAGGCGCATCGGCCTGACCTTCGGCCGCAATCGCTTTTGAGTCGATGTCGATGGTGACGGGACCGCTAACGTGCGCCGAGCACGCCAAACGGCAATTTCCACCGACGCCGAGACGCTGCAGCGTGGAACGCTCCTCGGTTCCGGCCGGAACGAAGTGATCGAATCCGTCGAGGATCAAGACGGGGTCGGCGCCGCACATCCCCATTCGGCAGCCGGTCTCGATGTGCAGGCCGGCCGCCTCGATCCCTTCGAGCAGTGTTTGCCGCCCTTCGACGACAAAGTGCTTGCCCGAACTCCGTTCAGAAACCTCGGGCAATCCGGCCGCGCCGAGCTGCGCCCGCAAGGCCGCGCCGCCGTCGTCGACCTTTGCCGTTTCGGCTTCGTCGTGCGCGCGCCGCCACAGCGCTTCGTTTCGAACGCTGAATCCGATGGCGGCGAGCGCACTTAGCAACGCCAGGAGTTCGAGCGCGGGTGCAACGGCCGGCGGCGCCGTCAAACCGAGCGCAACCGTCAGGCCGTGCAAAAACACCGGTACCGCGAACGCGTAGTAGATCGCGAACGCCGCCATGCCCCACAGCACGACCAGTATGTAGGTCGACGTGCGCGAGAACGCGCGGATCGTCTCGAAGATGCCGAGCGAAAGCATCGGAAACCCGAGAACGCCGAGCAGACCGTAATGGGCGAACGAGAAGTATCCCAGGACGAAGCCCGGATAGACCCCGGCGAAGAAGCGCCGCTGTTCGGCGCCCCACTGGTCGCGGTCGTACAAGTCGCTGGGGAGCTTCGCCGTCGGGTTGAAGTCGTAGCAGTGCGTCTGACAACCGACGCAAGGCGAGCAGTACTCGTTGCGCACGACGACCGCCGGCAATTGCCCGTAGAGTTTCTGCACCGGCGCGAGCGGGCAAAACGTGCCGCACCATCCGCTCTTTCCCTTGAACATGAAGCCGCCGGCGAACGCCAGCAGTAACGCCGTGCCGAACAATGCAGCCGTCGCGACCGCCGAGACGTTCAGCAGGGGCAGGCGCGCACCGATGCCGGCGAATAACAGCAGCAGCGAGAGCGGATAGGCCCACGTGCGCAACACCTCGGGGCGGCCGTAGCCGCGAGTAAACCCCAACTCGCGCGGCAGCTGGTTAACGAACGCCATCGGGCGTTGCGCCAGATTCCGGGCGCTAAGAGCCACAATGCGGGCAGAACCGGGATGCACAGCGACCACGCGATCGTCAACGCGAGCCGGCTGCCCGTTGCTAACCAGCCGGTGAGCGCAAGCGTTCCCAATAAGACCAGCACGCGAGCGGCGACCCAGATGGGCCGCGGAGCGATATGAGGCAGCTCGGTGTAGTTTTGGAAGGGCACCTGGCTAGCGTCCGATCAGTTTGAGCGTCTTTCGCAGACGCGCCGCGCAAATCCGGCCTAAATCGAGTGCGATGCGCTGCGCGAGCGCGGGGTTGGTGACCTGCAGGCGGCTGAAGTTTTCGTGGGTGATGCGAATCATCGCACCGGCGCTGACCGCGCGCACGGTTGCGGTGCGCCGTCCGCCGTCGAGGAACGCGATCTCGCCGAAAATCGATCCGGGTTCGATCGTCGCGACGACGCGCTTCAGGCCGAAGACCGAGCGAGCGAGCACTTGGACTCGTCCTTCTGCAAGAATGCAGAAGCTGTCGGCGTCGTCACCAGCGGCGATCAGCACTTGGCCGGCCGCGAATCGTTCGGCGTTGAGATTGCGCACGATCGTCTGCCAATCGGCACTCGTGGCGCCGGCCAAAAACGCCGGCTCGTCAGCGACGACCGATCCATCCGGATAGTCGAAAAAGCGCGCCATGGCTAGCGTGTCACTTCGCACTTGCCGTCGGGCTGACCCGTCCTGCGACCTATTGATGTGGCGATCGTGCGCGCCGGCGCGCTCTCTCGACTTCGTTCGGGATCACAATGGTGCGGAGACCGCCATGTCGTCGGCCTTTGGTGAACTGAGCGCTCCTCGTACACGGGACGGAGCCGTTCAAACTTGACCGGTTAGCCGAGGAAGCGAGCTAACCCGGGTCCGCAGTATCTAGCGCTACAGGCTGATGCCGATGATGAGTCCGAGGATCAGCAGCGCGCCGAAGAGCGCGTGAAAGCGCGCGGTTTTGACGACGATCATCGGATCGACGTCGGGCGCGCCGAGAGCCTGCACCGCGCGATTCAGTTTGAGCGCGGCCGGCGCGGCGGCGAAGACGATCAGCGTCCACGGTGAGAGCAGTGAGAACGCAACGAGAACGGCCGTCACGGCGAAGGCGCCCACGACGTATGTCTGATGCAGGCGTTTCGCCCCGGCGTCGCCGAGCGCGATCGCGATCGTCGTGATCCCGGCGGCCCGATCGGTAGCGAGGTCGCGCAGGTTGTTGATGTGCAGGATGTCGACGACCAGCAAACCGATCGGCAGCGCGTCGATGACCGGCAACCACGAAAGCGCGTGCGCCTGGACGTAGAACGCGCCGAACACCATGGCCAGCGCAAACGAGAGCATCACTTGGATGTCGCCGAAGCCGCGATTCTTGAACGCGAACGGCGGCGCCGTGTAGAAGTACGCCGAGAGCGCGCCGAAGACGATCAGCGCGACGAGCGGCCATTGCGCGGAGCCGGCTTGGAGGACGAGGTAGAGCCCGCACCCGGCGGCGAGGGCGAAGGCGCCGGCGGCTTCGATGGAGATCTGCCGCGGCGACATGAGCTTGCGCACCAGAACATTGACCGCGCCGAAGTTGTCCGGCTGGTCGACGCCGGAGCGGTGGTCGAAGAAATCGTTCACGAGATTCGAGGCGGAATGGATCGCGACGCAGCCGAGGATCGTCACCGCGAACGCGACGCCGTCGAAACGGAAGTCGGGGATGCCGTCGCGCCCGCGCAGCGCGAGCGCGAGCAAGCCGCCGTAGACGGCCGGCACGACCGAGGCGGTGAACGAAAACGGCCGCAGCGCGAGCAGCCACACGCGCGGCGCGGGACGGGTAACGTTCACGTGCTCAGCTGCGTTTGGGGACGGTGGGCAGGTTGTCGTGGCTCCATTCCATCCAGGAGCCGTCGTAGACGCCGACGTTGGTGAAGCCGGCTTCGCACAGCGCCAAGTACGCGCCGGATGCGCCGACGCCGCTGCCGCAGGAGACGATCGTGCGCTTCGCTTTGTCGAGGCCCGCGCCGGCGATCAATTTCTCGAGCTTGGCGGGTTCGGCGATGCGTCCGCCGCGTTCGTCTTCGAGCAGGTCGCTGGCCGAAAGCCGGATGTTGTTGGGGATGTCGCGGTCGCGCTGTGCGTAGGTGCCGTCGCGCTGCGTCTCGAGGAACTGCACGTCGCTGCGGCCTTCGGCGACCGCGATGACGTCCTCGCGCGAGGCGCGCAGTTCGGGCCGAATGCGCGCGGTGAAGGTGGCGCGCGGAAAGTGCGGCACCTCGGTTGTGAGCGGATGGCCGGCCGCGGTCCAGGCCGGCAGACCGCCGGCCAGAATCGCGGCGTTGTCGTGTCCGTAGTAGCGCAGCATCCAGATCAGGCGCGCGCCGTAGGGCACGTTGCCTTCGTCGTACGCAATGACGAACGTGCCGTCGCCGATGCCGTTTTCGCCCATCACGGCGGCGAAGCGCTCGGGCGGCGCGACGCGCGCGGCGTACGGCGTCGCGAGATCGTGCAGGTCTTCGGCGTAATCGAGATGCACGGCGCCAGGCAGGTGGCCGGCGGCGTATTGTTCGCGGCCCGTCGGCATCGCGACCGCGGCGCCGTGCGGCATGCTGCGCGTGTCGACGATGCGGACGCGCGGGTCGTCGAGGTTCGCCGCCAGCCACGCCGGCTCGACGAACAGCGGGCCCATCAGACCGCCACCGCGACGGCAGCTACATCGAAGCGCGTCTGCGCGTCGTCCGCGATGTAGTTCGCGATCGCGAGCGAGGACGTCGCCGCCGGCGAGGGTGCGTTGCGCACGTGCAATACGCCGGCGCTGCCTTCGAAGACGAAATCGTCGACCATCGCACCGTCGGCCGACATCGCTTGCGCGCGCACGCCCGACGGCCCGGGCAGGGTGTCGTCGGCGGTGAGGGAGGGGATGTACCGCTGTAGCGCCTGCACGTAAGCCTCGCGGACGAGATCGCGGTACATTTCCGCCGCTCCGATCTGCCAATACTTCATGGCCAGCTTGAAGAACCCCGGATACGTCAGGGCGTCCCACAATTCCGGCGGGTTGACGTCCCAGAACGAATAGCCTTCGCGCGCGAACGCGAGCACCGCGTTCGGACCCAGCCAGATCGTGCCGTCCATGCGCGGCGTGAAGTGCACGCCGAGGAAGGGGAACGCGGGATCCGGCACTGGGTAGATGTTGCCTTGAACGAGGTGCTCTTTACCGGGTTTGAGGATCAGGTAGTCGCCGCGGAACGGCACGATCTTCGGATCGCCTGCGCCGCCGGTCATGCGGGCGAGTTTGTCGCTGTAGAGACCGCCGCAGGTGATGACGGACCGCGCTTGGATCTCGCCCTTGTCGGTGGAGAGTTTGGTGATGCCGTCACGGCGTTCGATCGCCAGCACGTGGTGGCCGAGATACATGTCGGCGCCGGCCTCGCGCGCGTCCTGCGCATAGTGCTCTGCGACGACGGCCCAATCGACGATGCCGGTAGCGGGTGAAAAGATCGCGCGCACGCCGCGCGCGTAGGGTTCGCGCTCCTCGATCTGCCGCGCGTCGAGCAACTCGAGGTCCTCGATGCCGTTTTGCTTGCCGCGCCCGTAGAGTTCGTCGAGTCGCCCGAGCTCGGACTCTTCGGTCGCGACGATCAGCTTGCCGACCATCTTATACGGAATGCTCTTCGCATCGCAGTACGCGCGCGCGAGCTTGCTGCCCGCGACGCACAGCTGCGCTTTCAGCGAGCCCGGCTTGTAGTAGATGCCGGAGTGGATGACGCCGCTGTTGTGGCCCGACTGGTGGCGGTGGTAGCCGGGCTCTTTTTCGACGTTGGCGAGCTTGAGGCGGGGGTAGCGAAGCAGCAGCTCGCGGGAGGTCGCCAGCCCCACGATGCCGCCGCCGACGACGGCGATGTCATAGACCACGACGAATCGATTCCCATGGCCCGTCTCGCCCCCTCCATCGAACCGTTCCGGAACGAGCCCGTCCGCGCGTTCGCCGACGACGCTTCGCGCGCCGGGATGCACGCCGCGCTCAGCCGCGTCCACGGCCGGCTCGGCCGCACCTACCCGCTGGTCATCAACGGCGAGCGGCTGGTCGGACCCGGGACGATCCCCTCGGTGAACCCGGCGCGGCCGCACGAGATCGTCGGCGACGTGGTCGCCGCGACCCCGCAGGACGTGCACGATGCGCTCGACGCGGCGACCGCCGCCTTCGCGACGTGGTCGCGGACGCCGCCGGCCGAGCGGGCCGGCTTCCTGTTCCGGGCCGCGGCCGCGGTGCGCGAGCGCAAAGACCGGTTCGACGCGCTGATGATCTACGAGGTCGGCAAGACGTGGGTCGAGGCCGACGCCGACACGGCCGAGGCGATCGACTTCCTCGAATACTACGGGCGGGAGGCCTTGCGGCTGGCCGACCCGCCGGCCCTGGTGCCCAGCCCATTAGATGAAGACAACTTTCTGCGCTACCTCCCGCTCGGCGTCGGGGCGATCATCCCGCCGTGGAACTTCGCCCTGGCGATCATGGCCGGGATGACCTCGGCGGCGATCGTCACCGGCAACACGGTGGTCCTCAAGCCCTCGCCGGACGCCGCCGTCGTGGCGGCCGAGTTCGTCGACCTGCTCATCGAGCTGGGGCTTCCGCCCGGGGTCGTGAACTTCGTCCCCGGTGACGCGCTGACGGTCGGGGAGACGCTGGTGGCCGATCCGCGGACCCGCTTCATCTCGTTCACCGGCTCGAAAGCCGTCGGGCTGCGGATCAACGAGGTTGCCGCGAAGCGCATCCCCGGCCAGCGCTGGATCAAGCGGGTCATCGCCGAGCTGGGCGGCAAGGACGCGATCGTCGTGGCCGACGATGCCGACCTCGACGCTGCCGCCGCCGGGGTGGTTGCGTCGGCCTTCGGTTTCTCGGGGCAGAAGTGCTCGGCGGCGTCCCGCGCCATCGTCGACGCGCGCGTCTACGACCGGTTCCTCGACCTGATTGCCGAGCAGACCAGCACCCTGCGGGTCGGCGACCCGGTCGACCCGGTGGTCGACGTCGGACCGGTCATCAATGCCCGGGCGCGCGAGCGCATCCTCGACGCCATCGAGACCGGCCGGGCGGAGGGCCGGCTGATCAGCGGCGGGGGAGCGGCGCCGGGCGAGGGCTACTTCGTCGAGCCGACCGTCATCGCCGACGTCGATCCGTTCTCGAGCCTCGCGCAGGAAGAGATCTTCGGGCCGGTTTTGGCGGTGATCCGCGCCCGCGACTTCGACGACGCCTTGGCGCTCGCCAATGGTACCGACTTCGGCCTGACGGGGGCGGTCTACACCCGCGATCCGGACCGGATCGCCCGCGCCGAGGACGAGTTCTTCGTCGGCAACCTCTACGTGAACCGCAAGTGCACCGGAGCGCTCGTCGGGGTCCACCCGTTCGGCGGCTTCAACCTCAGCGGGACCGATTCGAAGGCCGGGGGACCGGACTACCTGCTGCAGTTCTTGCAAGCAAAGGCGATCGCGGTTTCCCGATAGCAAAGCGAGCGAGGGAAACGATCGTTGCCTTTCAAAACCGGTCTCATCGAACGGAGGCCGTGATGATCGCCCGCCTGCTTTTGCTTGTTTTCTGTGCCGCGGTTGTGACGGCGTGTTCCAACAGCAGCTCGAGTACCAGCAGTTCGTCGCCCTCGCCGGTCCCATCGGTCAGTGCTGCCACCGACGTAGGCGAAGCGTCGGCATCGCCGAGTGCTAGCGGGGAAACCACGTCTGCAGCCGAGGTGGCTGCCACTCAGGCTGCCATATCGGCCGCTCCGGCCCCCGTCGCGAGTGCAAATCCGACGGTAGCTGCCACTGCAGCCGTAGCATTAGCGCCCGCGGCCACTCCGACCCGGAACGCTTCGTCTAAGCTTAAGAAGGTGGCCTTAACGGATATCAGCGGCACGCTGGCACAGAAACAAATCATCGAACTCGCGCAACTTGGGGCCATCGAACCGGCGACGGGTAAGTTCCATCCGCACGACCCGCTCACGCGTGGGACGTACGTGCGGTGGCTCGTGCTCGCGAACAACCGCTATTTCGATTCGAGCCAACAAATCCGTTTACCGGAAGACACCAGCAATCAGGCTTTTGTGGACGTGCCGCCGTCGAACCCCAATTACAAATACATTCAGGGGCTTGCCGATGCCGGATTCGTCGTCGGCATCGACGCAAAGCACTTCGCGCCGGATCGTCCGATTACGCGCGAGGAACTGATGGCGATCTACGAAGGCCGCGTGTCAAACGGCGGTAATTATTCCAATATCAGCAATATCGCTGATTCGCAACTCGGCTTCAAAGACGCCGACCAGATCTCGAAGCATTACTGGGG
>JBEKXE010000084.1:0-20522 GCA_049512335.1 Candidatus Lustribacter sp. | reverse complement strand
GCAAAAAGCTGCTCAGCGAGACGGTGGCGCGTCTCTATGGTATCGCGTTAGCTGACCTCGTCGAGCCACATCTGCCAGATGCGGTCGACGCCGTGGTTCGGTAAGCTCTGCCGGTTGGCGTTCTTGTCTTGGACTTCGGTCGGGTCGAGGTATTCGATCGGCCGGTTGAGCGCCAGCGTCTGCAATAACAGCTGCGCGTTGCGCTCGGTGTAGATCGCGCGGGTAACGGCTTCGCGAATTTCGGGCGCGACGACCGTGTTGCCGTGACCGCGCATCAAGACGACGCTGTGCTCCGCGAGCTTCGCGACCAGCGCCTTCCCGACGGCCGGGCTGTCGACGAGCGGGCTCGTGGCCTCCGGCACCAAGCGCGAGTTGTACACCGGCACGCCGGAATGCAGGCACGAGGCCTGATTGATGATCGGGCGCAGCGGCACGTCGGTGACGCTGAACGGGATGACCGTCGGCGAGTGGCTGTGGATGACGGCGTTGACGTCGGACCGCGCGCGGTACACCTCGGCGTGAATGAAGCGTTCCGAATAGACCGGCCGGCCCACGCCGTCGACGGTATTGCCGTCGAGATCGAGCTCGAGGATGTCGCTCGCTCGCACGCGGCCCGGCGCGATCGCCGCGGCGATCAGAAATCGCTCCGGCTTCTCGGGGTGACGGATGCTGGCGTGGCCGTAGCCGTCGACGACTCCGTGATGGTAGAGGATGTGATTGGCGGCGACCAAGTCGTCGATGAGCTGCTGCAGTTCGGGCACGTGTTCTCCTTGTTTAGCGCGCATGAAGCCGGTCTTTGAGGTCGGAGCAGGCAGACCCGTTGGTCCGCATGAAACGCCCCTCGTGCGACGTGGTGCGTTCTTTGCCGGATGGGCCGCTTCCGCGGCAACCGTAGCCGGCGGCATACGGGCCGATGCCGCCGAGACGGCGTTGCACGCGCTGCGCTACGGCACGTCGCCCGACGCCGGCACGTCGAGCGTGATGTGGCAGGCGCCCAACGACATCTTCGCTCAGAACGGTCTGAAGCTCGACGGACAACGGTTCAACAGCGGCTCGACGATCGCCGCGGCGGTGATCGGGGGAGCGCTCGATATCGGTGAATCGAGCGTCGTCGGCTTGATCTCCGCGCACGTCAAAGGCGTGCCGTTCGTGCTCGAGTCGGTGCAGGCGACGTATGCAGCGTCCACGCCGAACAACGCGTTCGTCGTCGCGAAGAACAGCCCGATCGCCGCGCCGGCGCAGTTGAACGGCACGACGCTGTCCGTGCCGGCGCTCGGGGATCTCTTCGCGCTCGGGATTTCGGCCTGGGTCGACCAGAACGGCGGCAATTCCAAGACGCTGAGCTTCGTCGAGATTCCGATCCAGGCGGCGGCCACGGCGATCGCCGCCGGCCGCGTGACCGGCGCGGTCCTCTCGAGCCCGCTGCTCGAAGACGCGGTCGACCGCGGCCTGGTGCGCATTCTCGGCCACCCGTACAACGCGGTCGCGCCGCGGTTCGGCGTGACGTTCTACTTCTGCACGCGCGACTTCGCCGCGGCGAACGTCGACGTGCTCGCGCGTTTCCGCACGGCGATGGAGCAGCAGAGCCGGTGGGCCGCGACGCATAAGAGTGCCGTCTATGCGCTCGTCGCCCGGGTCAGCGGCGCCGGTCCCGAAGCCGTGCAACGCCTACCGTGGGACGTCGAGTACGGCGTCGACCTGCGGTTGATTCAACCGGTCATCGATCTCGCCGCACGCTACAACGTCATCCCGCATTCGTTTCCCGCCTCGGACATGATCGATCCGAAGGCTCTACCGTAGCGCCATGATAGGGGATTTACCATGCTGAAGACGTCGGACAACGAGTTGCTCACGCGCACCGGCCCGGGAACGCCCGGCGGGGACATGATGCGATCGTATTGGCAACCAGCCGCGCTCTCGCGCGAGTTGAACGACGACGAGCCGCTCCCCATCACGATCCTCGGCGAAGAGCTGGTGATGTTTCGCGACCAGGCGGGAAAGCCGCAGCTCATCGATCGCCGCTGTCCGCACCGCATGGTCGACCTCGCCTACGGGCGCGTCGAAGACGGCGGTCTGCGCTGCATCTATCACGGCTGGCTCATGGACGGCAACGGGCGTTGCATCCACCAGCCGGGCGAACCGCCGGGATCGGCCTTCAAAGACAAAGTCCGCACGGCGGCCTATCCCTGTCATGAAGCCGGCGGCCTGATCCTCGCATACATGGGGAGCGGCGAGCCGCCCGAACTCCCCGGGTTCCACTTCATCTCGGCACCGTCGACGCAGACGTTCGCGATGAAGGTGCACCAGGAGTGCAATTACCTGCAAGCGAGCGAAGGGAACATCGACCCGCAGCATCTCTCGTATCTCCACCGCTTTTTTCCCGAGGGTTCGCAGCAGATCAGGAACACCGCCGGCGGCCTCAACGAGATTTTTGCCGGCGATCCGAAGCCGGATATCCAGGTCATCGAGACGTCCTACGGGCTGCGCATCACGACCGCGCGCGAGAACGCGCCGGGCCGGCGCTGGGTGCGGATCAGCAACTTCATCATGCCGAACACGTGCGCGATCCATGGGAGCCCGTTGACGAATCCGCGGACTGATCCGATTTCCGAAAACTGCGGGTATCAGATGAACTGGCACGTGCCGATCGACGACGAAAACCATTGGAAGTACGTGGTCGCCCACCGCTTCGACGGGGCGGTCGACGCCGAGTTCATGATGACGAATTTCCGCGACGTGACGGAGGACTACTTTCTCCCGCTCAACCGGGAGAATCGTTTCAAGCAAAACCGGGCCGACATGAAAGCCAAGAGCTTCGCCGGTCTCGGCCCGAGTTTTTTCATCCACGATAAGTGCGCGACCGAAGCGCAAGGGGTCATCATGGATCGCTCGCGCGAGCACCTCGGCTACACGGACCGCGCCGTCATCTTGATGCGCAAGCAGTTGCTGGACGCGATTGCCGCCAAGACCGCCGGGCGGGATCCATTGATGGTGCGCCGCCGGTCCGATCCCGATCCGCTGGCCGAACTGGCCACGCTGTCGGTCGAAACGCCGGCGGATGCCGATCTTTCGGGTGACTGGTGGAAAGCGTATTTCGAAGGAAACACGCCCAACCTGGCGCTGGCCGGGCGGCGTTGATGGACCGCCGGACGCTCCTGGTTGCCGGGGCCGCGACCGCGTCTTCATGGCCGTCGCAAGCCGTGGCGCAAACGCCCGCCACGATCCGCATCGGCATCGGTCTGAACGATTCCGGGCTGCTCCCCATCTACGCGCAAGAGCTCGGCATGCTGCAGCCGGCCGGCATCGCGTTCGACGTGCAAACCTTCAACAACAACGGTTTGATCACGCAAGCGATCGTGGGCGGCGCGCTCGACGTCGGCGTCGTCGACGCGCTGCAGGTTGCCAATGCCGTCATCCACGGCATCCCGCTCGCGTTCTTCGCGGGCGGCGCCCTCTTCACGCACGATAGCGGCACGCTGGTGCTGGTCACGGCGAAATCGAGCCCGTATCACAACGCGCGCGATCTCGAAGGCCAGTCGGTCGCCGTTTCGAGCCTGAACTCGCTCAGCGCGGCCGGCACCAAGGAATGGCTGCACGTGAACGGCGCCGACCCGGCCAAGGTCAAGCTGTTCGAACTGGGACTTCCGGAGATGAATGCGGCGCTCGCGCGCGGCACCGTCGCGGCCGCGCTGCAGGGCGAGCCGTTCGTGTCCGAGGCGAAGGCCGACCAGCGCGTGCTCGGCGTGCCGTACGCCGCCGTCGCGCCGGCGTTCTACATCAACGGCTTCGTCGCCTCACGCGATTGGCTCACCAAGAACGGCGCGCTCGTCGGCCGGCTGGTGCCCGTGATCTATCAGGTGGCGCGCTGGGCCAACACGAAGCGCGCGGAGAGCGCTGCGATCGAGAGCCGCTACACCAAGATCCCGCTCGACATCGTCAACGTGATGGCACGCAACGCGTTCGCGACGTCGCTCGACACGAAGCTCATCGACCCGCCGCTGGCGGTCGGGCTGCGCTACGGGCTCATCAGCCGCCCCGTCCGCAGCGACGAGGTGACGTTCACCGGCTAGTTCTCCGGAACGCTCCGCACTTGGGCGTTGAGGCTCGAGACGAAGCGCATCAGCGCGGTCGCGGAGCTGCCGTTCCACGACGTGTCGAGGTCGTGCGTGCGGCCGAGGACGCATACCGCCGCAACGACGTTGCCGTCCGCGCCCAAGAGCGGCGCGCTCATCGCGGACATCCCCGACACGACGCCGTTGCTGACGCGGGCCATGCGCCGTACGCGCGTCTCGCTGACGATCTTGCGAAACGCCGGCGCCTGCGCGACCGGCAGCTCCTCGGCGATCAGCGCACTCGTCATCGATTCGGGCAACAGCGCGGCGAACAGGTGGCCGGCCGCGCTGGTCGTCACCGGCATCTCGCGAATCGGGATCAGCGACTGCGTGTGCTTGGGAATCAGCTCGTAGCGCGCGACGATCGGCCCCTGCGCGCCCCAGATGACGAGCGACGCCGATTGGCCGGTGTGCTCGCGCAGCTCGCGCAAGTGATCGCAGGCCGCCGGAATGCCGTGCCGTTTGAGCGCGAGCGCGCCGAGCGAGAAGGCCAGCGGGCCCAGGTCGTAGTGCCGCGTCTTCTTGTTCTGCACGACCAGGCCCGAGCGCACGAAACTGCGCAGGTAGCGGTGGATCTTCGCCGGCGCGGTGCCGCTGGCATCGGCGATCGCCTTGAGCGACATCGCTTCCTCGGCATAGATCAGGTGGCTGAAAATCGCCACGCCGACCTCCACCGATTGCACGCCGCCGTCGGGCGGGTCCTGGGCGCGTTTCACCCCCGAAAATTATTACGGATAGCGTTATTTGCCCCCCAAAGACCACCCCGGGCGCGGGAGGGCCGAGGCCGCCCGAGGGAACCTCCGGGCGTGGTCATCGTCGCAATCGACATCGGCGGCACGTTCACGGACCTCATCGGCTTCGATGACGCGTCCCGGACCTTCGCCCAGGCCAAGAGCCTGACCACACCCGACGACCTCAGCCGGGGCATCCTCGACTGCATCCGCATCAGCGGCCTGGCCGCCGGCGCGATCGACGACCTGATCCACGGCTCCACGATCGCGATCAACACCCTCATCGAGCGGCGCGGCGCGAGCACCGGGCTGATCGTCACCGAAGGCACGCGCGACGTCTACCTGATCGGGCGCGGCAACCGGCCGGAGTCCTACAACCTGTTCTTTCACCGTCCCGAACCGCTGGTGTCGCGCAAGCTGACCCGCGAGGTGCGCGAGCGCGTCCGCGCCGGCGGAGCGGTCTTGCGGCCGCTCGATATGGAGAGCCTCGAGGCGAGCGCGCGCGCGCTGGCCGACGCCGGCGTCAAGGCGGTCGCGATCTGCTTCCTCCATTCCTACGTCAATCCGGACCACGAACGGCGCGCGGCCGAGGTCGTGCGCGCGGCCATTCCCGACGCGTACGTTTCGCTCTCGCACGAGATCTTGCGCGAGTACCGCGAGTACGAGCGCATGTCGACGACCGTCGTCAACGCGTACATCGGCCCGACGGTCGGCGGCTACGTGCGCGCGCTCGAGGGCAACCTGCGCGCCAACGGCTTCCGCGGCGACCTCGCGATCATGCGCTCGAACGGCGGCGTGATGTCGCCCGACACCGCCGCCCGCCAACCGGTGGCGATGATGGAATCGGGACCGGTCGGCGGTATCATCGCCGCCGCGCGCGTCGGTGCCGCGCTCGGCATGAGCAACGTGATTTCGTTCGACATGGGCGGCACGACCGCGAAAGCGAGCCTGATCCGCGACGGCCGGCCCAACATGGCGCCCGGCTACTACGTCGGCGGCTACGCCAGCGGCCATCCGGTGATGATCCCGCTGATCGACATCGTCGAGGTCGGCGCCGGCGGCGGCAGCATCGCGTGGATCGACGACGTCGACGCGCTCAAAGTCGGTCCGCAGAGCTCGGGGGCCGATCCGGGCCCGATGTGTTACGGGCGCGGCGGCACCGAACCGACGATCACCGATGCCAACGTCGTGCTCGGCCGGCTGAACCCGCGCGATTTCCTGGGCGGGGCGATGGAGCTCGACGCGCAAGCGGCGGCGCGCGGCGTCGCGGCGATCGGCGAACCGCTCGGGCTCGATCCGATCGCCACCGCGCAAGCGATTTTGCAGATCGCCGTGATGAAGATGTCGCTCGCGGTGCGCGAGGTGTCGGTGGCCAAGGGCTACGACCCGCGCGACTTCGCGCTCGTGGCCTCCGGCGGTGCGGGGCCGCTGCACGTGCTCGCGATCGCGCGCGAGCTGCACATCCCGACCGTCGTGATCCCGCTCTTTCCGGCGCACTTCTCGGCGCTGGGAATGCTGCTGGCCGACGAACGCCACGATCTCGTGCGCACCTACTATGCCGACTTGCAAACCGCCGACCTCACCGACGTCGCGGCGGTCTACGACGACATGCTGCGCGAGGGCCGCACGCAGATGCGCGCCGGGCAACGGTTCGAGCAACAGTACCAGGTCGACGTGCGCTACGCGGGTCAGGACTTCACGATGTCGATCCCGATCGAGCGCGAGCATCTGACGGCCGACGGCGTTCAACCGATCCGCGAGCGCTTCGACCGCGAATACGAGCAGCGCTACGCGTACCACTCACCGGGCGAACCGGTCGAGATCATCAACCTGCGCGTGGCCTTGATCGGCAAACGGCCGCAGTTCGCGTTTCCGGCGATTTCGCGAAACGGCGCGGTGCCGCCCCACGCGTTTCGCGAGGTGTACTTCGACGGCGCGGAGAGGGTGCGTACCCCGGTGTTCCAACGCGCCGATCTGCATGCGGGCACGCGCTTCGCCGGCCCGGCGATCGTGCAGGAGCTCGGCACCACGACCGTGCTCTTCGCCGGCGATGCGTGCACGGTGACGGAATCGGGCGAGCTCATCATCTCGGTAGGCGGTGCAACATGACGGCGATCGAAACCAAGCCCTTGGACCCGGTCACGCTGGAAGTCGTGCGCAACGCGCTGCCGGCCATCTCGAACGAGATGGCGGTCGACCTGCAGCGCACCTCGTACAACATGATGATCTACGAGGTCCGCGACTTCTGCACGGCGCTGGTCAACCCGAAGGGCGAGCTGGTCAGCCAAAACGTCGGCGGCGTGTCCCACTTCGTGGCCGACCTCGGCGTGCTGATCACCGACGGGATGCAGCGCTACGGCGCCGCGGGCTTCGCTCCCGGCGACGTTCTGATCACCAACCATCAGGCCGTCGCCGGTCAGCACCTCAACAACGTGGTCATCTACACGCCCTACTTCTTCGAGGGCGAGTTACTCATGTTCTCGATCGTGCGCGCGCACTGGATCGACATCGGCGGCATGAGCACCGGCTTCGGCGCCGGTCCCGAGGTCGGCGATCCGTGGCTCGAAGGCTTGCAGCTCAACCAGCACAAGATCTATGACGCGGGAAAGCTCAACGAGACGCTCTACCGTCTGATCAGCGACAACATCCGGTTTCCCGAATCGTCGCTCGGCGACATGAAGTCGCAGATCGCGGCCTGCCGTTTGGCCGAACGCCGGCTCGACGAGCTGTTCGCCAAATACGGCAAGTCGACGATCCTGGCCGCGATCGAACGGATCTTCGATGAAACCGAGCAGAAATGCCGCAACGTCGTCGCGCGCTTGGCCGACGGCGAGTACGAAGCCTCGTCGTCGTTCGACGACGACGGCGTGACCGAAGGCGAGCCCGTTCCGCTGCACGCCAAGGTGACGATCAGCGGCAGCGACATGACGATCGACCTCTCGCAATGTTCGCCCGAGCGCAAGGCCGCGATCAACTCGCGCTCGCTGGCCGCGCCGCGCGTCGCATACAAGGCGTTGACCGCGCCGTTCGATCCGGTCAACGAAGGCTCGTTCCGCGCGCTTCGCATTGTGATCCCCGAAGGCAGCATCATGATGGCGCGCTTCCCCGCGCCGATGTCCGGCTGGAGCCTGATCGTGCCGCTGGTCGTCGACACGATCATCGCGGCGCTGGCGCAAACGATGCCCGATCGCATTCCGGCCGCGCACCATGGGCTGCTCGGCGGCGCGGTCGTCTTCTTCGGCGTCCATCCCGACACCAAACGCCGCTTCGTCGTGCAGAGCCTCGAGGGCGGCGGCTGGGGCGGACGCCCCTTCGGGGACGGCGAGTCGGGCACGGTCTCGGTCTGCCAAGGCGACGTGCGCAACGGTTCGATCGAAGGCATCGAGCTCAAGTGTCCGGTCATCGTCGAACGCCGCGCGCTGCGCGAAGGCTCGGCGGGTGCCGGAAAATACCGCGGCGGCCTCGGCATCGCGGTGCAGGTGCACAACCTCACCGACGGTATGTGGAATTTCGAGCGCGCGAAGCGCGAGCACTGTCCGCCGTGGGGCCTGTGGGGCGGCGGCCCCGGCGGCACCGGCGGCTACCTGTTGCGCCGCGCGGGCGAGGCGGCGTTCGCACCGGCCTCCGGCAGCCGCAAACCGACGCCGGCCGGATCCGACGTGATCGTACAGACCGGCGGCGGCGGCGGCTGGGGCAATCCGTTCGAACGCGATCCGGAACGCGTACGCCACGACGTCGACGAAGAATTCATCACCCGCGCGGATGCGGAGCGCGCGTACGGCGTGGTGTTGTTTGACGACCTCAGCATCGACGCCGCCGCAACACACCAGCGACGCGGTCAGGAGAACCAGTCATGATCGTTGACGATCGCCTCGACGTAACGGCCGCCGAAGTGCACGGCCGGCGGGAGCGCGTGCGCGCCGCGATGACGTCCGAACGGATCGCTACGCTGGCCGTGTACAACAACGGCCAGCACGACATGACGCGCATGGACCCGTTGTTCTACCTCACCGACTTCTACTGCATCGGTCCGTGCTGGCTGCTCGTGCCGGCCGCCGGACGCCCGGTGCTGTACGTCACGCCCGGCTGGGACGCGCCGCGAGCGCGCGCGACCGTGCCCGGCGTCGACGTGATCGCCGGGGATCCGGACGCAATCCTGCGGCTCGTGGGCGATGCGCTCGCCGGCACCGTGGGAACGGCGGCCTTGAGCGGCGGCGACGCGCTGTCCGTGCATGCGGCCCGGTATCTCGGCGACATCACGGCGTTGCGCACCGCGGGCGATCTGATCGCGCGCATCGCCGCCGTCAAGTCGCCGGCCGAGCTCGCCCGCACGGAGCGCGCGGCGGAGATCGCCGACCTCGGTTTCGCACGGCTGCGCGAGTGCGCGCGGACCGGCATGCGCGAGTTCGAGCTCGCCGCCGAGGTCGAGGCGGCGATGAAGGCGGCCGGGGCCGACGACAACTTCGGCTTGATCGCCGCCGGCCCCGATCTCAGCGCGATTCGCAGCGCGACCGATCGCCGGCTCGAGCCCGGCGACTCGATCGTCGGCGAGATCACGCCCGCCTACCGCGGTTACCACGCGCAGTTGTGCCGGACGTTCGTGTTGGGCGAGCCGCGGCCGAAGGTGCGCTCGAACTTCGACCTGCTGATCGACGCGGAACGCCAAGCGTTCGCGCAGGCATTGCCCGGCCGTTCCACCGCCGAGATCGCCGCGGCCGCGAACGACGCGATCTCCGCCGGCGGCTACGGTGAGTTCTGCCGTCCGCCCTACATGCGTACGCGCGGTCATGGGCTCGGCGTCGGCGGGGTGATTCCCGACCTCGATCCGGACGACGGCATCGCGCTGGAGGCCGGCATGACGTTCGTGATCCACCCGAATCAATATTTTCCCGACAGCGGGTATCTGATGCTCGGCGACACCGTCGTGATCGAACGCGGTGGTCCGCGGCCGCTCACCAAAACGCCGGCGACGCTGTTCTGGCGTCCGCTCTGATGCAGACCGTTCACAGCGTGATCAAGCACGGCGCGTTCTATTGGGACCACGAACTGGTTCCGCTCGCCGTGTTGGAAGCGCGGCTCGAGAAGGTACGCGCGGCGATACGCGCCGCGGGCGATGCGGCGTGGCTCTTCTACGGCGATGCCCGATCGTGCGGCGCGTTAGCGTACGTTTCGCACTATTTTCCACGCCTGCGCGACGCGGTGCTGCTGGTTGCGCTCGACGCGCCGCCGGTATTGTTCGTCAACGGCGCACCGCGCATGGTGCCGTCGATGAAGCCGCTGACGTGGATCGCTGACGTGCGCGGGTTCGGTCGGCCGCCGAAGCCCCTCGCCGCGCTGCTGACCGAGACCAACCTCGCCGGCGCGCGAGTCGGCACGGTCGGCGTCGCCGAGTCGTTCCCCGCGCTCGAATGGAACGAGCTGGGGGCGTTGGTTCCCGGCATCGCGTTCGCCGAGCGCGATGCCGAGTTCGCGCAACTGAGGCGCGAGAAGGACGCGGTCGACCTCGGCGTCAGCGCGAAGGCGACCGGCATCCTCGCGGAAGCGTTCGCCGTCGCCAGCACGCTCTTGCAGCCGGGCGCGTCGACGGGCGCAGCGTTCGCCGCCATCGAGCGCGTACTGCGGCTGGCCGGCGCCGAGGACGTACGCATCCTCACCGGCGGCGGCGCGGACGGGACGGATCTGGCGCCGCCGGTGGAGCGCGTGCTCGCCGCCGGAGAGAGCATCATGCTCTTTCTGGGCGTCGAGATGCAGCGCTATTGGGCCGAAGGCATGCGCACGTTCGCGATCGGCGCCGGCAATCCGCAGGCCGACGCGCTCGCCGCGCGGGCGCAAGCCGCGGTCGATGCGATGGCCGCCGCGGCCGTGACCGGCGTGCGCGGCAGCGTGCTCGCCGCCGCCGCGCAGACGGCGTTGGCGGACGATGCGCTGCTGGCAGCGGCGAGTGCGTACGGGCTCGGTCACGGCATCGGGCTCGACGTGCACGAATGGCCGTCGATCGCCGCCGGCTCACGCGACGTGCTGACGCCGGGAACGGCGCTGGCGCTGCACGTCGTGCTCAAGAACGGATCGGCCGGCGCCGGAGCCGGACGCACGGTCGTCGTCCGGTGACGCGGCGCGCCGTTACGGGCGCGCTGTCCGTGGGCGCGTTTCTGCTGCTCTGGCAGTTCGTCGGCTCGCATCAGATCGTCAGCGCGAGCCTGATCTCGTACCCGACCCAGATCGTGCAAAGCATGGGTGCGATGATCGCCAGCGGCGAGCTGGCCGCCAACGGCGCAGTGAGCTTGACCGAGTTCGCATACGGCTTGCTGCCCGCGATCGTGGCCGGGATCGCGCTCGGGCTGACGCTGGCGTTGAACCGGACCGTGCGGCTGTTGTGCGATCCCGTCCTCACCGCGATCTACCAAGCTCCGGCGATCGCCTTCGTGCCGATCGTCGTCGTCTGGTTCGGCATCGGGATGTCGTCCAAGGTGGCGATGGTCTTCTTCAGCGCGCTCTTCCCGGTGATGATCAACACCACGACCGGCGTGGAAGGCATTTCGGAGACGTGGGTGCGCGCGGTGCGCGCCTACGGCGGCAGTCTCTTCCACGTCGTGACGAAAGCGATCTTGCCCGGCGCGCTGCCGTCGATCATGACCGGCGTGCGCTTGGCGCTCGGCCGCGCGACGGTCGCGCTGATCGCGGCCGAGATGTACGCGTCGTTCAACGGGATCGGGCGGCTCGTGCAGCAGTATTCGGCCGCCGACCGGGCGCCCGAGATCTTCGTGCTCGTCATCGTCATCTCCGGATTCGGTTACGCCTGCGTGTTGTTCGTGCGCGCGCTCGAAGGCTGGTTGGCAAAGTGGCGGCTCGAGTTCGAGCAGTAGGCCGGCACGAACCGCTGGTCCTCGGACTCATCGGTTCGCTTGGCTTCCTCGCGCTGTGGCAAGCGGCGGCCTCGGCCGGGTGGATCAATCCGGCGATTCTCAGCGATCCGCTGCGTATCGCGCATGCGTTCGTCGCGCAGCTGGCATCGGGACAACTGATCGCGGACGCCGAGGTCAGCGCCACCGAATTCGCCATCGCGTTCGCGGCCTCGCTCGTGCTCGGCATCGCGCTGGGACTCGCCATGGGGGTCAGCCGCACGCTCGAGTACACGCTCGACCCGTTCATGTGGTTCCTGTACTCCTCACCGCTGATCGTGGTCTATCCGTTGATCGTCGTGTGGCTCGGCTTCGGGTTTCGCACCGTCGTGATGATCGCGTTTCTACTGACCGTCGTGTCGATCGTCGTCAACACCGTGGCCGGTGTGCGCGGCGTCGATCCGGCGCTGGTGCAAGCGGTGCGCGTGTTCGGCGGAAACCGCTGGGACGTGGTACGGTTGGCCGTGTTACCGTCGGCCGCGCCGATGATCCTGGCCGGCGTGCGCATCGGCCTGAGCCGCACGCTGCACGGCGTCGTGCTCGGCGAGATGTTCGGGTCGAACGCGGGCCTCGGCTTTCGTATGACCGTCTACGGCGAGAAGATCCAAACGTCGGACGTGTTCGTTCCATTGGTCATTTTCGTGGTCATCGGCGTATGCGCGACCGCCGTCACGCGCGCGTTCGAAAGGCGCCTGCAGTCGTGGCGCTAAAGCTTCGGTGGAGGAAGGGCAGATGAAACGCGGCCGGTTTTTCGAATCTCTGAGTGCGAGCGCCGCGGCGACGGCGCTGATCGGCGCTGCGCCGCCCGGGAAGCTCGAGCGGACCGATCTGGCGGTCGGCACCCCCGACAGCGGCCCCTCGCAGCTGCCGCTCTACGTCGCGCTCGCCAAAACGTTCGCCGCCGAAGGGTTGAACATCAAGTTCACGTCGTTTCTCGGCGACGGGCAGGCCGCCCAAGCGCTGGCCGGCGGCTCGGTCGACATCTCGCTCGCGTCGTTGACCGGGCTGATCAACTTGATCAACGCGGATCAAGGGGTGCTGGGATTCTATGCCGGCTTCGACTCCGCCGACTTCACCTGGATGGGCCAGAAGTCGATCGCGTCGTTCGCCGACCTGCGCGGCAAATCGATCGGCATCTCGACCTACGGCGCGCTCTCCGACGGCCTCACGCGCTACCTGCTGCGCAAGAACAAGATCGACCCGGCGGATGTGAAGATCATCCAACAGGGCAACAGCGCGACCGGCATCGCGAGCCTGCGCGCCGGCACGCTCGATTGCAGCATCTTGGGAACGCCGTGGTGCTACGTCGCGCAAGACGAAGGCTTTCGCGTGCTGGCGCAAGAGGCTAAAGACGTGGCGCCGCGCTGGCCCAAGCACCTCTACCAGGCGAAGGCGACGTTCATCCGCGACAACCCCAACACGCTGCGCGCGTTCCTGCGCGCGCACGTCGCCGCGATACGTCTGCTCAAACGCGATCCGAGCGTCGCGTTGGGAATCCTGACCGGGCAACTGAAGTACACACCGGCGTTCGCGCAGCGTTCGTACACCGAGTCGCTGCCGGCATTCGACGAGAGCGGCCGGCTACCGGCGGCGGCGATGCCGCTGGTCTGGCAGATCGCGATCGCGAACAAAGACGTGAGCGCGCCGTGGCCCGAGGCGAAGTTCTTCGATCCGACCTTCGTCAACACGTTCAAGGAGTGGGCGCCCCATGGCGGTTGATAGCGTTCCCGGCACGTACGAAGCGCGGCTGTGCGCGGCGCTGATGGAGATTCTCGCGAACGACCACGAGCTGACGCGCATTCTCGAACGCTTGAACGCAAGCGACATGCGACCGCCGGCCGGCGGCACGTGGACGGAGGACGAGCTGGTGCGCACGCTCGAAGCGCGCGCCCCCGTGCCGCCCAAAGCCGTCGCCGGACCGGTGTTCCACGCCGAGTGGGACCGCGAGCGCGCGCAGCTCTCACCGGGCGCGCAGACGGTCGAGCGCACGCCGGAGGAGCAGGAGAACTTTCTGCTCACCTACGGGCTGCGCAACAAGTGGTACGTCATCGCGTCGTCCGCTGAGGTCACTTCAGCTCCGCTCGGCATCAAACGGTTGGGCGAGCAGCTGGTCGTGTGGCGCGACGCCGGCGGCCGCGTGCACGCGCTCGAGGACCGCTGTCCGCACCGCGGCATCGCGCTGTCGATCGGCGAGCTGCACGACGGGTTGCTGACCTGCGGGTATCACGGCGTGCAGGTCGACGACTACGGCAAGGTCGTGCGCGTCCCGGCGCTGCCCGGCTGCCCGCTCGAAGGCAAGACGCTGATCAAGAGCTACCCGGTCGTCGAACACTTCCAGGCGATCTGGGCGTATTTCGGCGACGAACGCCATCCCGAACCGCCGCCGCTCGAGCTGCCGCCGGAATTGGTCTCGCCCGAGTGGACGGGCGTGATCCACACCGACGTGTGGAACGGCGACTACCGCTACGTCTGGGACAACCTGGTCGATCCGATGCACGGCCCCTACCTGCATAGCCAAACCTACACGCAGTCGCGCGGGCCGAAGAGCGACGAGATCGCGCTCAAGGACACCGGCCACGGCTTCGAGGTGTACCGCGAAGGCCAGCGCGGCGTGAACCTCGATTGGATCGAATTCGTCGACGCCGGCACCGCGCTGTACTCGCGCGTCGAGATCCCCATGCCGCCCAACGCCGGCCCGGGCGGCTACATGGGAATCATCTTCTACCCGACGCCCATCGACGAGGGGCACACCCGCATCAACGTCTGGCGGCTGCGCAAGGTCTCGGGCTGGCAGCGCAACCTGTGGCACTTTCTGTTCAAGGAACGCATTCTCGGCTTCGTCAACGCGGTGCTCGCGCAGGACAAGAACGCGCTCGCGTTCATGCCGCGCTGGCCTGCGCCGGAGCGCCTCTACGCCCACGACATCGGCATCACGCGGCTACGCAAATTCATGCGCGACGCCGCCAAACGTCAAGCCCGGGAGCTGGTTTCATGAGTTCGGCAACCTCGGAAATCGATATCGAGGCGCTCAAGCGCAACCTGCACGAGCGCTTGGAGACGCACAAAGCGCCGTTTCACGGCGTCGACCATCACGCGGCGGCGGCCGCGATCGACGCGCTGCGGAGCAACGAGCCCGCCCACTGGGCCGAGACGTGGTCGCGGGCGGCGCTGCCGTTCGAAGAAGCGGCGCAACGCTGCGAGGCCACCGGCGACCGCACCGGCGCGCGCGACGCCTACTTGAACGCCTACGGCTTGCTGCACGCCGGCCGCTTTCCCTCACCGACGCATCCGGCGAAGTGGGCCTGCTATCTGCGTTCGGTGCGCAACTTCCGCGCCGCCGGGGCGTACTTCGACCCGCCGCTCGAAGTGATCACGATCCCGTTCGCGGGCCGCGCCGGGGAAGGCACGCAGATCACGTTCTACATTCGCCGCCGCGCGGGCACGAAACAGCCGGTCGTGATCCGCTGGGGCGGCGTCGATACGTGGAAGGAAGAGCGCACCGACTACAACGAGGCGATGCTTGCCGCCGGGTTCGCGTCGATCAACATCGACATGCCCGGCGTCGGCGAAGCACCGGTGCTGGGTTCGGTCGATGCCGAGCGCCAGTACGGCCCGCTGTTCGACTGGATCCGCACGCAGCCCGATCTCGACGCCGCGCGCGTCGTCGTCATCGGCATGTCGTACGGCGGTTACTGGGCGACCAAGATCGCCCACACCTATCCGGATCGCGTGGTCGCGGCGGTGAACTGGGGCGGCGGCATCGACCGCTTCTTCACCCGCGAGTGGAATCTGCGTTCGGCCTCGGCGCCCAGCTACCTGATGGACCTCAGCCTCACGCGCGCGCGGACCGTCGGCGCCGCGACGTACGATGAGTACATCGAACGCGTGCGCGATTTCTCGCTGGTCGCGCAAGGCGTGCTCGACCGGCCGCACGCACCGATGCTGATCGTGAACGGGCGCGACGACCAGCAGGTGCCGTTCGACGACATGCTGGTGTTGCTCGAGCACGGCGCGCCGAAAGCGGCGCGCTTTTTCCCCGGCGGCCACATGGGCTACGGACCGGACACGTTTCCGACGGTGCTGGCCTGGGTCAAGCAGAAAGCCGGCCTCGCGTGAGCGTCTACACGTTGCAAAAGATGCTGCGCGAGGTCAACCGCTCCCCGGGTTCGCGCGAGCGCTACTTCGCCGAGAAGGAAACGTTCGTCTCGGGCTACGTGCTCACCGACGAGGAACGCAGCGCGGTGCTGGCCTTCGACGTCCAAAAACTGTACGCGCTCGGCGTGCACGGCCTGATCCTGCGGCCGTTCACGATCATCCATAAGATGAGCGAACCCGACTACCTGCGCGCGATCCGCGGCGAGGCCTGATGCTCGTTTACGCTGCCGCCATGAGCCACGCGCCGGGCATCACCGCGTGGCCGAAAGCCGCGCCGACCGAGCAGCGCGCGCGCCTCGACGAGGCCTTCGAACGCCTCGCCGCGGACCTGCACGCCGCGGCCGCCGAAACGCTGGTCGTGCTCACCTCCGAGCACTGGAACAACTTCTTCCTCGATCACGTCGGTGCGTTTTGCGTCGGCCGGGCGACGGCGTACAGCGGGCCGGTCGAACCGTTTCTGCAGATCGAAGGGCGCGAGGTCGCCGGCGACCCGGAGCTCGCCGGACGCATCGTCACGGCGGCGTACGAGCGCGGCTTCGAGCCGAGTTTTTCCTACGAGCTCAGTTTCGACCACGGCACGATGCTGCCGCTGCACAAGCTGCACGTGAACGGCACGCGCGTCGTGCCGGTGTTCTTCAACACGCTGGTCGACCCGCAGCCGTCGGCGGCGCGGGCGTACGATTTCGGCGCGATCATCGGCGACGTGCTGCGCGCGTCGGGCGAACGCGTTGCGCTGATCGCCACCGGCGGCATGTCGCACGATCCGGGCGAGCTCCGCCACGGCACGATCGACTCGGCGTTCGACCGGCGCTTCATCGAGCAGATGGAACGGGGCGACGCCGCGGCTTTGCGCAGCTACAGCCGGGCCGACTTTGCCGCCGCCGGCGCCGGCGCGTTCGAGCTGCTGGCCTGGATCGCGCTGCAAGGCGCCCTGCGCGACGCACCGGGCCGTACCCTGGCCTACGAAGCCGTCGTCCCGTGGGCGACCGGCATCGGCCTCATGGAGTTCGACCTGAAGTAGCGCTATTCCGGACCGCCGTGTGGACGGCTGGCTTTCGGGGTAAGCAAGAGCCATGCCGCTCATCCAAGTCGTCATCGCCCTGATCGTCATCGGCTTCTTGCTCTGGCTGATCAACCTGATCCCGATGGCGCCGCCGATCGCCACGATCCTGAACGCGGTCGTGACGATCGCGGTCGTGATCTGGTTGCTGCAAGTGTTCGGGCTCTGGCACTACGTCATGGGCGTGCGCACGCCGGGCACGTGACGCTATTCTAAGCGCACGTTTTTCTTGAAGTCGTAGTCCGCGTGCTTGCGCGCGTTGAACCGCCACTCGACGAGTGACGGATCGCGCTCCGTCGCGAGCGTCGCGGTGAGAAACGCGATCACTTCGTCCCAGGCCTGCTTCGCGAGCTCCGGGCGATACCGCCCGGGCATCGTGTCGTTGAGCCAGCCGTGCGGCGCGCCGGCGTAAACGGTGATCTGATAGCTGAGGTTCGCCGCCTCCAGTGCATCGCGGAAACGCCGCACGTCGTCGATCGAGATGATGTGGTCGTTCTCGCCGAAAATGCCGAGCACGTTCGTCTCGACCGCGGAGATCAAGCCGGCCATGCCCCACGGGAAGCGTTCGTTGACTTCCCAATCACCCTTTTGCGCGGCCCCGTACAGGCTCACACACGCCTGCAGCGGGTGGTGTTTCGCCCAGACGAACGGATAGCGGCCCGTCTGACACACGCCCATCATGCCCAAGCGCGACGCGTCGGCCTCCGGCACGCCGGCGAAGAGCGTGAACGCGTCCTCGAGCAACGCCAAGACCTCGGGATCGGAGGGTTTCATCGCCACCGATCCCGCGTGCAGCGCGGCCTGATCGGGGTACGCGTAGAACAGATCGGGCGCGCACACGACGAAGCCCGCCTCGCTCATCTTGCGCGCGAGATCTTCGGTGTGTTCGACCAGCCCGTAGCGTTCATGCAAGAGGATCACGCAGGGAAAACGTCCGGGCCGATTCGGCCGGCACATCTGCACGGGGGTTCCGCGCGCGCCTGTCGGCCGCGTTTCGATGATAGCGTAAGCCAACCGTGTCTCCTCCGTTATCGCGGGGTGAAAGCGACGGGAAAGATGCGCCGCCAGATGCCGGTCTGATAATCGGCGAAGCGCGGCGCGGGATCGCCGGCAGGTTCGCCGTGCAGCGGCGCGATCGGCACGTCGTAGTTCGGGTTCACGAACAGCGGGATCGAGTAGCGGTCGTTGCCGCTGCGGTTGATCACCCGGTGCGGCGTCGACGAGAAGCGGCCGTTGGTCCAGATCTGCATGACGTTGCCGAGATTGATCACAAACGTATCGGGGATCGGCGGCGCGCCGACCCAATCGCCGTTCTTCGACTGCACCTCGAGGCCGCCGTTGGCATCTTGCCACAGAATGGTGAAGCCGCCTGAATCCGAATGGCCGACGACGCCGATCTCGCTCTCACGCTCCGGCGGCGGTTGCGGCGGATAGTGGTTGAGCTTCAAGAGCGATTGCGGCGCCGAGAACATCGGCGCGAAGAAATCCGGCGCGAGTCCGAGGGCGAGCGCAAAGCCGCGTAACAGCGCGTTCGCCGGCGTGGCCAGTGCGTCCATGAACGCGCGCATCGCCGGCGCGAGCCCGGGTTCGCTCTGCGGCCAGACGTTCGGCCCGTCGAGCGGATTCGCCGCAACGGCGGGCCGTTCGTAGCCGATGAAAAACCCCTCCTGGCTGCTCACGCCGCCGCCCGGTTCGCCGACGAGGCTGACGTAATCCAGCGGCAGGTACCCGCGCATGCGCGGGTTGACCGTCAGGGTTTGCTTTTCGGCCATCGGGCGCGCGAAGAAACGCGCCGCCTGGACGGCCAGCTCGTCGAGGAGCTGCGGCGCGACGCCATGGTTCTTGATGTAGAAGAACCCGACGTCGGTGCACGCGCGCTCGAGCGCGGCGATCGTCTCCGCGTCGGGCGTGCCAGCGACGAGCCGCCCGGCGTCGATCAGCGGAATCTCGGAAAAGTCGAGCCGGCGCGAAACCGGAAGCGGCATGCGTCAGGCCTTCGGCGGCCAGCGCAGCGTTTCCACGTCGTCGAACAGCGGAATGTCCGTGCGCAGCGTGGCCAGGGCGCGAAACAGCAGCGCGCGCTCGCGTTCGCGATCGAGCGTTTGGGCCAGCGCCTTCGCGCTCGTGACCGGAACCTGCCACGCGCGCGGATCGGCCGGAATTTCTTCGAGCCGCCCGTAGCGCGCGAGCACGCGGGCGGCCGACTTTGCGCCCCAGCCCGGCAGTCCCGGAAACCCGTCCGCCGCATCGCCGACCAGCGCCAAATAATCCGGGATGCTGGCCGGCGGAACGCCGAATTTTTCCTCGATGCCGGCCTCGTCATAGTATGTCCGCGTGCGGCGGTTCAACTGCACGATGCGCGTGCCGCGCACGCACTGCGCGAGATCCTTGTCCGGCGTGCAGATGATCACGCGCTCGACGCGCGGATCGCCGGCAGCCGATGCGGCCGCCGCGGCCAACGCGTCGTCGGCCTCGAACTCGATCATCGGCCACACGACGAAACCGGCGGCGGCCAGCTCTTCTTCGAGCAACGGGAACTGCGCGAACAGCGCGGGATCGATGCCCGCGCCGGTTTTGTAGCCCGGCCAGAGCGCGTTGCGAAACGATTCGATCACGTGATCGGTCGCGACCCCGATTGCGTTGCACCCTCGCGCGCCATCCCGCGCAGCGACGTCACCACGCCGCGAACGGCGGCGACCTCCCGGCCCTGCGCGTCGCGCGCCGGCGGCAAGGCGTAGTAGTGACGGAAGAGTTCGTAGGTGCCGTCAACGAGGTGGACGTTCACCGGCGGCCTAGTCCGAGGAGAGGATGAGGTTCCGAACCATCGGGTAGATGTGCTGGGCCCAGCGCCGGCCGCTGAAGACGCCGTAATGCCCGACGCCCGGCTGCAGGTGGTGCCGCTTGCGATACGGCCGGATGCCGGTGCACAGGTCGTGCGCCGCCATCGTTTGACCGATGCCGCAGACGTCGTCGCGCTCGCCTTCGACGGTCAGCAGCGCCGTGCGCTCGATGGCCGCCGGGTTGACGCGCCGGCCGTGATACTCGGCGACACCGCGAGCCAGATCATAATCCTGAAAGATGCTCTTGATGGTTTCGAGATAGAACTCGCCGGCCAGGTCGGCAACCGCGAAGTACTCGTCGTAAAACGACGCAATCGTCTTCGCCCGTTCGTCCTTGCCGACCGCGAGATCGTTGTAGAGTTCCCAGTGCGCCTCGACGTGCCGGTCGAGGTTCATGCTCACGAACGCGAGCAGTTGCACGAAGCCCGGATAGACCTTCCGGCCGGCGCCGCGAAAACGCGGCGGCACCGTCGTGATCAGGTTGCGCTCGAACCACTCGATCGGATGGCTCGTCGACAGCTCGTTCACCCGCGTCGGGCTGATGCGTGCATCCACCGGACCGGCCATCAGCGTCATGCTGCGCGGTTGGGCGGGATTGCCGCCTTCGGCCATCACCGCCACCGCTTCGAGCACGGCGACGCACGGCTGGCAGATCGCCACGACGTGGCCGCCGGGACCGATTTTCTCGAGGAAGCGAACGACGTGATCGACGTACTCGTCGACGC
>JBEKXE010000083.1:0-20528 GCA_049512335.1 Candidatus Lustribacter sp. | reverse complement strand
CCAAGGTCAACTGGGGTCATAGCACGATCGAGTACGCGATGCGGGTCGCGCGCGAAGCCGGCGTCGGGCAGCTCGCGCTGACGCACCACGATCCGCTGCGCACCGACGACGAGATCGACACGCTGCTCGAACGCGCGCGCGCCACGATGCTGCAGTACGAATCACCGATCAACGTGTTTGCCGCGGCCGAAGGACAAGCGATCGACGTGAAGCCGTCGGCACGCACGGCAGCCGGTGCCGCAACGATGGCGGGCGGCATGGCGCAACACGCGGTCGAGCCGACCGAGAGCGTGCAGACCGTCTTGCTCGGATTGCACGATGCCGAAGTCGGCGCGCTCTTCACGAGCGCGATCGCCGCGGACGCCAGCATACGCGCCGTCCAACTGGCGAGCGTCGACGAGGTCCGCAAGTCGGCCGCCAACGACCGTCTCTCGATCGTGATCCTGCAACACGGCGCCGGCCACGACGCGCTGGCGGTGAGCCGGGAGATCGCCGCCGATCGCGCGGACGACCGCCGCCGCTTGCCGGTGCTCGTCGTGGCCGATCGCGAATACCCGGGCGGGGAGAAGGCCGGCATCGCGGAGTGGCTCGTGTTGCCGTTCTCACGCGAGTATGCGGAAGCAAAAGTGCAGGCGTGGGTGCATCGCGGCACGAGCCGCTGGCGCAAAGCCGCGATCCCGCCCGACGAAGACCGGCGCCTCGCGACGCTGCGCGCCATGGGCCTGCTCGACACGGCGCCGGAAGCGCGCTTCGACCGCATCACGCGCTTGGCCAGCCGCTTCTTCGCCGCGCCGATCGCGCTGATCACGCTCGTCGACCGCGACCGCGTCTGGTTCAAGTCGCGCATCGGTCTCGGGATTCGCGAGACGTCGCGCGAAACGTCGATCGGCGCGCATGCCGTGCTCGAGCGCACGACGCTGGTCGTCAACGATGCGCTGGTCGACGATCGCTTCGCCGAAAACCCGCTCGTCGTGGGCGAGCCGCGGGTGCGGTTTTTCGCCGGCGCCCCGCTGATCTTGCAGGACGGCACGTGTCCCGGCGTGCTGGCCGTGCTCGACACGCGCCCGCGCTGGTTCGCCGCTTCGGACGTCCAGCTGCTCGAAGATCTGCGCGACCTCGCGGTCAGCGAAATCGAACGCGACCGCGGCAGCGCACCGGCGGCGGATTCGCGCCTGGCTTGAGGGCAGGGCAGGACCGCTAGATAGAAAACTGCGGTCTAGCATGCGGTCGGGTGGTAACGTTCTCGTCGACGCGCTCGCGATCAACGGGGTCGACACGGTGTTTTGCGTCCCCGGCGAGAGTTATCTCGACGTGCTCGATGCGTTCTACGACCGGCGCGACCGCATCCGCGTCGTGACCTGCCGTCAGGAAGGCAGCGCGACGTTCATGGCCGAGGCGCACGGCAAGCTGAGCGGGCGCCCCGGCATCGCGTTCGTGACGCGCGGTCCGGGCGCGACGAATGCGAGCATCGGCGTCCACACGGCCTACCAAGACTCGACGCCGCTGCTGCTCTTCATCGGACAGGTCGATCGCGAAGCGCTCGGCCGCGAGGCGTTCCAAGAGATCGACTTCCGCGCGATGTTCGCCCCGATCGCCAAGGCCGTGATCGAGATCGAGCGCGCGCACCGCATTCCCGAGACCGTGAGCCGCGCGTTCGCGCTCGCGATGTCGGGGCGGCCGGGCCCGGTCGTGATCAGTTTGCCCGAGGACGTGCTCACCGAGCGCATCGACGTCGCCGACGCACCGGCCGCGCCGGCGTCGCAGCCCGGCGTGAGCAGCGATTCGCTGGCGCAGCTCGCGGCCTTGCTGCGCGGCGCACAGCGTCCGCTCGCGCTCGTCGGCGGCAGCCTGTGGGACGCGGCGAGCTGCGCGCAGCTGCAGCGCTTCGCCGAGCAGAACGTGCTGCCGGTGGCGTGCGCGTACCGGCGCCAAGATCTCTTCGACAACCGCCACCCACTCTACGCCGGCGACGCGAGCCTCGGCATCGTCCCCGCGCTCGTGCAGCGCTTCCGCGAAGCCGACCTGATCCTGGCCGTCGGCACGCGTTTGGGCGACATCACGACCGGCGGCTACGCGTATCTCGACGTTCCGCGACCGCACCAGCGGCTCGTCCACGTGCACCCGTCGGGCGACGAGCTGGGGCGCGTGTACCAGCCGGACCTCGCGATCAACGCCGGCGTGCGTGCGTTCGCCGCCGCCGCGTGCACGCTCGCGGAAGACGCGTCGCACCGCCGCGCGTGGGCCGCCGGCGCCAATAGCGACTACGTCGCGGACCGCGCGATCGCGCGGCCGGTCGAACGCGTCGACCTGCGCGCCGTCGTGGTCGACCTCTCCGAACGCCTGCCGAAGAACGCGATCGTGACGGTCGGCGCGGGCAACTACACGACCTGGGTGCATCGCTATTTCCAGTACACGCAATTCGGCACCGCGCTCGGTCCGACCAGCGGCGCGATGGGTTACAGCGTGCCGGCCGGGATCGCCGCCAAGCTGTGCCGGCCGGAACGCACCGTCGTGTCGTTTGCCGGCGACGGCTGTTTTCTGATGACCGGACAAGAACTGGCGACCGCCGTGCGCTACAACGTCGCGCTGATCGTGCTGATCGTCAACAACGGCATGTACGGCACGATCCGCATGCACCAGGAACGCAACTATCCCGAACGGATCAGCGCGACCGACCTCACCAACCCCGATTTCGCCGCGCTCGCGCGTGCGTACGGAGCGTTCGGCGAACGCGTGGCGACCACGGCGGAGTTCGCGCCGGCGTTCGAGCGCGCGAGCGCGTTCGGTGGTCCGGCGGTGCTGGAGCTCGAGGTCGATCCGGCAGCGATCACGTCGCGCACCTCGATCGAAGAAATCCGCAGCCGTTCCGCGGCGCGGTCCACCTCATAACCGAAGGAGAACTACCCATGCGCATGCGGCCGGTGCTCGAGAACGAAGACATTCGGCGGATGGCGGCGGCGTCGCGAGCCGAAGCCGACAAAAACGGCTGGAGCGTGGCGATCGTGATCGTCGACGAAGCCGGCAATTTGCAGTATGCCGAACGGACCGGCAGCATCGAAGGCAACGGGTGTGAGGTCGCGCTGGCCAAGGCCCGCACCGCCGCGCTCACGCGGCAGCCGACCAAAGCGCTGGAAGAACGCTTGAAGGACCGGCCCGGCTTCCAGCGCTTCTTGGACGACCGCCGCCTGTTGCAAGTGCAAGGCGGCCTGCCGCTCATGTCCAACGGCACGTGCGTCGGCGCGATCGGGGTTTCGGGGCGCCCGTCGGCCGACGACGAAACCGTCGCGGCCGCGGGCGTTGCGGTGCTGGCGGGTTAACCCTCGCCGGTGTCCCACTTCAAATCCCGCGTCTCCGCGGCCGCCGAACGTACTCCGCGCCGCGTCACGCCGACGTTGTCCGCCAGCCTGTCATACTTCGCGCGCATGCCGGCCGGCGAGGCGACGTAGGCCCCGACGCTCTGCATTCCCAGTCGTTCGCCCTGCCACGCCGAGTTGTTGGCGCCGAGGAACACGAACGCCCAGCCTTCCTGTTCGTGCTTTTGAATGAGCGCGGTGATCCGCTCGAACGTCCATTCGACCGACGAATTCTCTTCGCCGTCGGTGTCGATGACGAACATCGTCTTGTCGGCCTTGATCGGGAGCGATTCGTAGTGCGTGATCTCTTTGCCGACGGCGTCGAGCAGCGCGGTTCCACCGCCGTGGCCGCTGAAGTAGGTCTCGCGGGTCAAAGGCTCGACCTGCCGGATCGGGACGGCTTGGTACCGCTGGTTGAACGACGTATCGAACGTCGCCAGCGTCACGTAGGCGTCGCCGGGTTCGGCGCGCTGCTGTTCCAGGAAGTGGTTGACGCCTCCAACGGTGTCGTTGATGAGGTGCGCCATGGATCCGGACGCGTCGAGAACGAGAACGATGTCGATACTGCTCATGGTGTCTCCGGCAAAGGTGTGCGGCACTCGGTCGCCTACTGCGAGAACGCAGATCGACGTGCGTTCGTCCTGGGATTACGCCAAGAGTTCGCACCCTACCGCAGGAGGGCGGACGAGGTTCGTCGTTAGAGTTCTATCGTTCTGCCGGAGGCGACTTGAATGAAATGTTTGGCCGTAGCCGTTGCACTCGGTTTACTGTTGGGATCGGCACGCGGCGCGAACGCTGCCGAGCCGTACGATGTGTACGTGATCGCCCCGTTGACCGGCAACAACGCGTTTTCGGCCAAGGACGCGCGTGACGGGCTCAATGCGTTGCAGACCAGCATCAACGCAACCGGCGGCATCCGCGGCCGGCCGCTCAATTTCGTCTACTTGGACACACAGTCAAGCCCGCAGACGGCAGTGCAACTCACCAACGAGATCCTGGCCAAGCACCCCCCGCTGATCATCGGCGACGTGTCGGTGGCGGGCTGCAACGCGATGGCACCGCTGGTGAAGAACAACGGGCCGGTCGAGTTCTGCCTTTCGCCGGGCTACCGGCCGGAACGCGGCGGGTATACCTACACCATCGGTCTCGGGGCGCTCGACGAAGCGAAGGTCATCTTTCGCTTCCTGCGCGAGCGCGGCTGGGATCGCATCGCGCTGCTCGTCGGGTCCGATGCAACGGGCCGCCTCGCCGAGCCGGAATTCGAAGAAGTTGCGGCCCTACCCGAAAACAAAGCGACCCAGATCGTGACCGTCGAGCATTTCAACCTGACCGACGTCACGATCGCCGCACAAGTCGCGCGAATACGCGCGGCCAACGCGCAGGCCGTCATCGCCTGGGTGAACGGGTCGCCGTTCGGGACCGTCGTGCGTTCGATGAAGGACGGTGCGTTGGATCTACCGGTGGTCGGCATCACCGGCAACCTCTCCTATGAGGAATTGCACGCGTTCTCGGACGCGTTGCCGAGCCAACTGTTCTTCTGCTGGACGGCCGTGCCGGCATACGATCAGCCGATCCCCAACGGCCCGCTCAAAGCCACGCAAACCGCATACGAGCAAACCTTCCGCAACCTCGGCATCAAACCGGTGTGGGGACAAACCGCAGCTTGGGACACGGGCTACATCGCGGTCGCCGCGCTCCGTGCCCTCGGCACCGATGCGACGCCGGACCAAATTCGCACCTACGTCAACGGGCTGCACGGGCTCGCCGGCGTGCAGGCGGTGTTCGATTTCCGCAACGGCGACATGCGCGGCATGCCGCCCGAATCCGCGCGCATGCTGCAGTGGGACAAGACCAAAGAGACCTGGTATTTCGCCAGCGGCCCCGGCGGAGCGAAGCTGTGACCAAGACTGCCCTAACCTTCGGATGCGGCGTGTACGACCGCACCGTACCGCTCTTGAGCGGGGAAGTCGCGATCGAAGGCGTCGACCTGACCTACGACGCGATCGACGAGCCACGCGAGATCTTCGACCGCATGGGTCGCGGTGACGGGTTCGACATGGCCGAGATGTCGATCTCGGAATACGTGTGCCGCCGCGACGCCGGCAAGAACCCGTTCGTCGCGTTACCGGTATTCCTGTCGCGCGTCTTCCGGCACAGCATGATCACGGTGAACCGCAGGACCGTGCGCAAACCGGCCGATCTCGCCGGAAAACGCATCGGCGTGCCGCTCTACACGATGACGGCGGCGGTGTTCCAGCGCGGTTTGCTGGAACATGATTACGGCGTCGACCTCTCCGGCGTGCATTGGGTGCAAGGCGCGACCAACGAGGCGACCAGCCACGGCGATCCGACCGCGATGCCGCTGTTGGCCCCCGTCGACATCGAGATCAACCGGAGCGGCCGTTCGCTGAGCGACTTGATCGACGCCGGCGAGCTCGATGCGATCATCGGCACGAGCCTGCCGCGCTCGATGCAGAGCAACCCCGACGTCGTGCGGCTCTTTCCCAATTTCCGGCTGGTCGAACAAGACTACTTCCGGCGCACGCACATCTTCCCGATCATGCACACGCTGGTGATCCAGCGCTCGGTGTACGATCGCGATCCTTCGCTCGGCCCGCGCGTGTACGCGGCCTTCGAAGCCGCCAAGAAGATCGCGCGCTGGCGGCTGATGCGCAACCAAACGTTGTCCTACATGCTGCCCTGGCTGATCGACGACGCCGAGGAGATCGAGCGCGTCTTCGGCGGCGATCCGTGGCCGTACGGCGTGGAACCCAACCGCGCCACGCTCGAAGCGCTCGTCGACTACCTCCACGAGCAACACATGATCGCGCGCAAACCGGCCATCGAAGACCTGTTCGCGCCCACCACCTGAGGAGTTTGGATGATGCTAAGCGAGGAGCTCTACGAGCGCGGCGTTGCGTTCATGGGCAAGATCATGGGCGACGAGTGGGTCGCCACCGCCCGCAAGCGGCACGCCGAGGCGGTCGCGGCCGGCGACCCGGACCGCAACGACTTTTCGACCGCGATCCTGTTCGGCTTCATGTTCCAGCGCCCGCAGCTCTCGCTGCGCGACCGGGCCATCGTTCTGCTGACCAACGACATCGCGCAGAACGCGCCGGCGGCGCTGCGTTCGCACCTGCAAGTGGCGCTCTACGCCGGCCTCACGCGCGTCGAGATCAAAGAGATCGTCTTCCAGATGACCCAGTATTGCGGCCACCCGCTCGCTCGCGAGGCCGACATCGTCATCACCGACTTCTTCGCGGAGATGGACAAAAAGAAGCCGTCCTAGGCTGAGATCCGCGGCGCGGGCCAGGAGCGCAGCCCGCGCGGCGCCAAGCCGACCACTATGGAAACGCTAGCCCGGCCGAGCTACGGCCACAACGAGCGCCACCAGCCGCGGACCAACCGCTTCGGGCTGACCAGCTGCGACCATTTCGGTCTGCCGGCGCGCGATCCGGAACTGTCGGGGAAGTTCTTCGAGCAGATTCTGGGCGGCGAAGAGTTCTATCGCGCCGGCTTTTCGGACGAGGAGCGGGCCCGCAACAAGAACCGCCACATCTTCTATCACGTCGGCCCGGTGATGGTCGAGCTCGTCGAGCAAGAAGACCGGCGCAGTTATCCCGACGTCACCAATCCCAAGAGCGAGAACATGAATCCGCATTGGGCCTTCGAGACGACGCCCGAAGGGGTGCTCGCATTCGCCGCACACCTCGAGCGCGAAGGCATCCCGTACGCGGGTCCGCGCACGCACGGTGAGGCCAGCGCCGTATCGGTGTACTTCCGCGACATCGACGGCAATAATCTGGAAGTCGTCACCTGGCAGCCGTTTCCGGCCGACAAGATTCCGCCGCGCGCGAAAGGCGAACGGCTTGCCCCGTGGGACAAACTCGCACACAACTGGCGCCCGAAGTAGCACCCGCAACGCCTTCGCGCCGAGCTTTTCTGGCCGGGACCGCCGCGGCCGTCACAACGGCGGCGTTTCCGCACGTCCTACGCGCCGCCGAGCCGTTGACGATCCGTTTCGTGACGAGCATCGCCGACGATCTGCGGGGCTACCTCTACGCGCAAAGCAGCGGCATGTTCAAGCAGGCCGGACTCGACGTGCAGCTCGTCCCGTCGGTGAGCGGCGTCGACGTGGCCGAGAGCATCGTCGGCGGCGCCGCCGACGTGGGCAAAGCCAGCGTCACGTCGGTGATCGCCGCGTACTCGCACGGGCTGCCGTTCTATCTCGTCGCGCCGGGCCTGTTTCACCGGCCGCAAGAACTCACCGCCGGCATCTGCGTCGCCGCCGATTCTCCGCTGAAGACCGTCTCCGACCTCCAGGGCAAGATCGTCAGTTCGACCGGCGTCGGTTCGATCGCGTCGCTCGGGCTGCGTTCGCTCGTCGACAATGCGGGCGGCAACGCGAATACGCTGAAGTGGGTCGAGCTGCCGTTCGCGGCGGTCGCACCGGCGCTCGAATCGGGCCGCATCGATGCCGGGCTGATGGGCGAACCGGCGATGTCGGCAGGCATCAAAGCCGGCAAGATCCGCTATTTCGTCGACGAGCTGTCCGGTTACTCGCGTCCGATTCTCGAGGTCGTGTCGTTCTCCACACGCGATTTCGCGAGCAAGAACAAAGAAGCGGTCATCCGCTTCGGCAAAATTCTCGAAGCGGGAAACAACTACGCCAATACGCACGTCGCCGAAACGCTGCCGCTGGTGGCGCCGCTGATGCGGCTCGACCTGAAGACCGCAACCGACATGCGGCACGGCTTCTCCGCAACCGCGTTCGACCCGAACGCGCTGCAGCCCGTGATCGACCTGATGGTGAAATACAAACAGATCCCCGCGACCTTCGACGCCAGGGAACTGCTCCGGCCGGTTTAGCCGTTACGCGCCGATCGACAGCGCGATGTAGGTGAGGTTATCGTCCCGGTCGTTGGTGATGCCGTGCACCGAATTGCGCGGGTGCACGGCGAACTGACCGGCTTCGATCCGCTCCTTGCGGCCGTTCTCCATCGTGACGAGGCCGCTGCCCGACACGATAAACCATGCGTGCGACGTGTCCGGGTGCAGGTGCACCGTTTGCGCCTGGCCCGGCGAAAGCGTGATGACCGTTGCCCGGAACTCATCGCCCACGTACATGCGTCCGGCACGCTGATACTTCTCGCCGACCTTGATGCTGTCCGCAATGGTGAAGATGCGCTGGTTCGGGTCCGTTTTCGGGCGGTCGGCGAAGCGCTCCGCGATGATCTCAACTTCGTCCATTCCTGCTCCTCGATCGTCGACCATCTGGACACGGCCGAACCGCAATGATAGAGTTCTAATGATATGCGGATCTTTATTACGGGTGCAAGTGGTTTCGCCGGTTACTATGCCGCCATCCGTCTCGCCGGCGCGGGCCACCACGTCACGGGGCTCGTGCGCAATCCCGAACAGCCGCGTCTGAACATCCTGCGCCTACATGAAGTGAACCTGGTGGTCGGTGACGTCTCGCAACCCGACACCTACCGCGAGCACCTCGAAGCAAGTCACGTGGTCATCCACGCGTTGCTCGACAAGCGGCGCCCGAAGGAGACCGATCAGGCACTCTTCGGCGCGATCGCCGGTCTCACGCACCACGCCGGAACGCGCCGCCGCTTCATTTACACGACCGGCTGCTCGATTTTCGGCAAAGCCGGCGTACGCATCATGGACGAGATGACCGAACCCAATCCGCAGCACTTTCTGGCCTTCCGCCGCGAGATGGAACGCGCGGCTCTCGCGCTCAACGGCGAGCAGACCGGCGTCGTCGTCGTACGTCCCGGTTTCATGTACGGGAACGACGGTTTCAACAGTCAGGCTACCGACTGGTTCGAAATGGGCGAACGCGGCGAGGGCGTGTACCGCGGCGACAAAGAGAAGGCCTGGTCGTGGATTCACATCGCGGATCTCGCCGAAGCGTACGTGCTCGCCGCGCAAGCCGATCACGGCATCGACGGCGAGCTCTTCAACCTCGCCGACTCGCTGCACCCGCAGTGCGTCGACGTGATGACGCGTTGCGTGCGCGTCGCCGGCTACGCCGGACCGATCACGTTCGAGGGCCCGCTGGAGGGCAACAACACGAGCACGTGGTTCGATCAGAACGAGCTGATCACGTCCGAAAAGGCCAACCGCATGCTGGGCTGGTGGCCCAAGCATCGCGGCATCATGGAAGATGCGCCCGCCGCCTACGCGGCCTGGAAGATCGGCCGGAAACTGGCCGGGTGAACTAGCTCCCGACGCCGTGCGTCGGGCGCGCGCCGTTCCACGGCACGAGCGGCTCGCCCGAACGGATCTTGTGCGGAAACGCCGGGTCGTTGAGCGACGTACGTGCGACGCCGACCAAATCGTACTCGCCGCGCGCGACGCTCGCGATGACCGGCGCAAGGTTGTTGATCGCCTCCGGCGGACCGTGCTTCTCGGGATCGTGTTGTCCGGCGCTGAGGCCGACCGCACCGACGGCCATCGCCGGCAGACCGGTGAGCTTCTTCGCCCAGCCCGCGAGGTTGAGCGGCGACCCGGCGTACATCGGCCGATCGATATAGAAATGCCCGGCGTCGAACACGTCGACGCCCGCTGCGACGAGCGGCGTGAGGATCTCCTCGAGATCGGCCGGCGTCGGCGCGATCATCGCATCGACGTCCTGGTGCTTCCACTGCGAGAAGCGGAAGAAGAGCGGTTTGTCGCCGATCGTGCGCCGAATCGCGCGCACGACCTCGGCCGCAAACCGCGTACGCTCGGCGCGATTGCCGCCCCAGCGATCGGTGCGCACGTTCGTTGCATCCCACATGAAGGCGTCGGGCAAATAGCCTTGCGCGCCGTGAACCTCGACACCGTCGAAACCCACCTCGATCGCGTGACCGGCGCTGCGTGCGTACGCGTCGATGAGTTCGAGAATCTCGGCATCGGTCAGCTCGGGGCCCGGCACGTTCAAGCGTGCCGCCATTTCGGGATCGACGAACGAGGGCTGGGTCGTCGGACCGTAGATGCCCGAGGGCCGCGACGACGGCGCATCCGGATAGTATCCCGTACCGGGCAATCGCATGACGCCCAAATGCCACAGCTGCGCGATGATCTTTCCGCCGCCGCCGTGCACCGCGTCGACGACATGCTTCCAGCCGGCCTTCGACTCCGGCGTGTGCAGCAGCGGAACCTGGCACGGCCGGTCGACGTACACGCCGCTCGCCGCCGGGTGATCGATGGCGATTCCGCCGGTAAAGATGAGTCCGAATTCGCCTTCCACGCGGCGCAGGTAGAACTGCGCCATGTCGTCTCCCGGCACGCCGTTCGGCGAGGCGTTGCGGTTCATCGGCGACATGGTGAAGCGGTTGGGGATCGTCAGGTCACGCACGCTGAACGGCGTGAAAAGCGCGCTTACATCAGCGGACAAGCGGTGCACCGCCCAAACGGCTGACCGGGAGGTAGTCGTCTTTGCCGGGTTCGTAGCGGATCACGAGCACCGCCGGCGCACCCAAGCCGCGCTGGGGATATTTGACGAAATCGTAGAGCCCGTTCGCGCCGCCGTAGTCGCGCAGATTCGCCAACGCGTCGCGCAGCTTGGCCGGTGAAGCATCGGGGCCGGCACGGCGCAACACCTCGACCAGCAACGATGCGGGATCCCAGGCGCTGAGCGCGATCTGGTCGGGCACGAGGTTCGCCGCCTTGTAGGCGGCGGTGATTTGCGCGATCGCGGCGCGCGTCTTCGCATCCACGGCGCTGGGACCGCCGAAGTAGCTCATCGCCGGCATGAACATCTGATCGGTGAGAAACGCGCCGAATTGTTTGCCGAACGTCGACGTCATGTTACCGGGCGAGAGCACCACCGGCACGTCCCAGCCGGCGTCGTGGAAACCGTGCAGAATCGTGCCGCCGACCGTGCCGGTCGCCCAGGCGATCACCGCGTCGGGAGCGGCAGCGCGCATCTTCGCGATCTGCGCCGAGGCCGAGATGTCCGTCGGACCGATCCGCTCGCGATCGACGATCTCGATGCCTTTGTTTTCCGGCAGGTCGCTCGCCGCGTTGATCCCTTTCTCCGCATCCTGGCCGCCGGCGTCGGACGGCACGATGTAGGCGATCTTCTTCCAGCCGCGGTCGTGGAAATAGCGCATCGCCACCGCCAGCAGATCGGGAGTGGGCGTCAGCGTTGCAAACACGTAGCCGCCCGGCGCCGGCGCCGCGCCCGCCGTGAGGCAATAGGTCACCGGGCCGTTTGCCGACACCAGCGGAATCACGGCGTTGCAACTGCCGGTGATGCTCGGCCCGAGCAGCACGTTGGATTTCTGCGCGAGCACCGCTTGCGCGAGTTGAATCGCCACCTGCGGGTTCGACTGATCGTCCTTGATGGCGAAGTGCACCGGCCGGCCGTTGATCCCGCCGTTCTTGTTGACCGCCGCCTCGAGGAGCTGGATCGATTGCTGTTGCCCGGTTCCGACGAACGCACCGGTTCCCGTCAGTGAGAGGATGGTCGGAATCTCGACCGGCTCGGCACCGATCGCGGCGTTCGGCACGCACAGTGCAACGACGGCGGCGCTCGCAACAAGGGCCTTGATCCAACGGGAAAATGGCATGCGATCTCTTACCTCCGAGAGGAGCCGGCTGGCCTTGCGTCGTGAGTGATGGCGATAGTAGTTAGACTTCTATCTGAAGGCGCCCTATGAGTGACAACGCCAAATCGTTGAAGATCGGCTTCATCGGCACCGGCAACATCGGTCAGCCGATCGTGCGCAACTTACTGCGTAACGGTTGGCCGGTCACCGTCTGGAACCGCACCCCCGCGCGCTACGCCGACTTGGTTGCAGCCGGCGCGGCGGCGGCCGCGACGCCCCGCGAGCTCGCCGCGTCGACCGACGTCGTCATCGCGATGCTGATGGCTCCGGAGCACCTCGACGGGTTGCTCGACGGACCGGACGGCATTCTGGCCGGCGTGCATTCGGGGAGCATCTTCATCGATATGGCGACCGGTCCGCCGCGCCACGCGCAGTGGCTCGCCGGGCGCTTCGCGGCAAAAGGCGTTCCGGCACTCGACACGCCCGTGCAGGGCGGCGTAAAGGCGGCCGAAGAGGGGGCGCTCACCGTTGCGGTGGGCGGCGAACGCGCCGCCTACGAGCGTGCGCTGCCGGTGCTGCAAAGCGTCGGGAAGCTCGTCGTATACGTCGGCGCAGCCGGCAGCGGCCAGCTGACGAAGCTCGCCCATCAAATGATTTGCGCGGTGACGCTGCAAGGCATCGCTGAAGCGTTCGCGATCGCAAAACGATTCGGTGCGGATCAGGCGGCGCTCTACGATGTGCTGAGCGCGGGTCTTTCCGCGAGCCCACTGCTGAAGAACAACGGGCGGAAGATCATCAGCGGCGACTTCACGCCCGGGCGGCCCTTGTGGATGTACGAGAAAGACCGCACGAATCTCGCGGGCACGATCGAGGGCACGGGACTGGAGACGCCGTTCGCGCGCGACGCGCTCGATCGCATGTACGCGATCATGCAGAACGGCGGCAGCGACTGGGACGAGATGGCGCTCTACACGCTCCTCATCCCGGAATCGGCGCCGAGCAAGAGGTAGAGCGACGCCTCGTTCATCTCGCCCTTTCCCGCGTCAACGAGGTCGTGCACGCGTTGCAGCACCGTCTCGGCCAGCGGCAGCCGCAGTTGCGTCCCTCGCAGTGCATCGGTGATGCTCTGGCTGTCCTTGAGGTAGTCCTGGATCGGCCGCCCGGTCGAGAACGCACGGTCGATCATTTGCCGGCCTTGCCGTTCGAGCACGGGGCTCGCCGAGTGCCCGGCCATCATCACCTCGCGAATGCGTTCTTGATCGGCACCCCACGACTCGGCCAGCGCCAGCGCTTCGGCCACGGCCTCGATCGTCACGACAACGACGAGCTGATGGCAGGCCTTCGCGATCTGCCCCGAACCGGCCGGGCCGGTGTGCACGACCGTGTTGCCCATCGCTTGGAACGCCGGCAGGGCGCGATCGTACGCTTCTTTCTTCCCGCCGCACATGATGAGCAGCGTCGCGTCGTCGGCGGCCCACACACCGCCGCGCACCGGTGCGTCGAGCGAATCGACGCCGTGTTGCTCGAAAATGCCGGCCAGCCGTACGGCATTGCGCGGCGGGTGCGTGCCCATGTCGATGAAGATGCTGCCGGGCTTGAGGCCGGCGAGGATGCCGTCGGGTCCCTCCATCACCGCATCGAGCGGCTCGGGGCCCATGAAGATCGCGATGCAGATGTCACTCTGCGCGGCGACGTCGCGCGCGGTGCCCGGTGCTTTCGCGCCGAGCGCGATCAACTCGGCGAGTTTCGACGCGGTGCGGTTCCACACGTTGACCGTGTAGCCGGCCTTGAGCAAGTTCTTCACCATGGGATTACCCATGATGCCGGTACCGTAGAATCCGATGACGGGTTTATCCATATTTTTCGTTGAGCCGGCGATAGCGACGGCCAACCTCCTGCGATCCGGCTTTGTATTCTTCAGGGACGTCCGTGTACGGTTTGCGGCACGGTCCGGGCTCGACGTATCCGGCCGCGCGAATGCGTTCGTGGGTGAGCTGAATGCTGTAGTCGGCGAACAGGTCGTCGTTCTTGCCCGACGGGTACATCGTCTCCGCCGCCCACTCGAGATCGGCGTGCACCGCTTCGGCCGCCGCCCAGTCGCGGGCGCGCATCGCGCGGCTCAGCGCGACGATCGGATTCGGCCCGCACCCGACGTTGCCCGACCAGCAGGCCAACGCGCGATCGGGATACTTCCGTGCCGCCGGCAGCCAGGCTTTGTCATTGGGCATGAAGCGGATGCGGTCGCCGCAAGCTTCGATGCACGCCAGCGTGTCCGGGCCGCCGCCTTGACGCACGGCAACGATTTGGGGCAGCTTCGCCAGCTCGTGCCACACGTCGAGCGAGATCTTCCCGCCGAACGCGTGCGCGTTGTCGTACACGATGATCGGCGCGCCGGGCAGCGCCTCGGTGAGGTCGCGATAGTACTGTACGATCTGCCCGTCATCGAGGTGCGTCCAGAACGGCCGCCCGGCGAAGATGCCCGCCGCACCCAGCTTCGTCACTTCGCGAGCGCGAGCGATCGCCTCGCGCGTGTTGAGCGTCGTGACGCCGATAAACACCGGATGCGGCGCCGCGGTGCGGACGACGCAGTCGGCAAACGTGTACAGCTCACGTTCGGTGATCGTCGCGACCTCCCCGAACTGCGCGCCGGTGATCAGCATCTCGATGCCCGCGTCGACGATGAGTTTCACCATCTTCGCGGTTTCGTCGACGGCGATCGTGTCGACGGCGTCCCACCGGCCGGCATCGGGCGTCGCGGGTGTCGGAACGATGCCGACCGCGCCCACGACGTCGTCCACGGTCAGCATCTCAGTTCATCGAGCGGGTAGCGGCGGGATCCCACTCCTTCAACGCTGCGCCGGTATGGATCTTGTGTACGAACTGCGCGTCGTTGAGCAGCGCGCGGCCGAGCGCGATGAAATCGAATTCACCGCGTTCGAAGCGGGTCAACAGCGCATCGGTGTTGTCGGTCGACGCCTGCGGTTGCGGCGCTTCGGGGTCGAAGTGCGCGTTGCGCAAGCCGACGCCGCCGACCGTCATCGTGAGCTTGCCGGTGATCTTCTTCGCCCAACCGGCGAGATTGAGCGGCGAACCGGCGAACTCCGGCGTATCGAATTTGAACTGTGCGGCATCGAAGATGTCGACCCCGGCGTCCGCAAGCGGCCCGAGCATCTCTTCCAGTTCTTCCGGCGTGTGCGCGAGCTTGGCATCGCGGTCTTGATGTTTCCACTGCGTGAAGCGCCACGAGATCGGCACGTCGTCGCCCACTTGCCGGCGCAGCGTCTTGACGATCTCCACGCCGAAGCGGGTGCGCTCGCGCCGGTTGCCGCCCCAGCGATCGGTGCGCAGGTTCGTCTCTTCCCACATGAACGAATCGGGCAGGTAGCCGTTGCCGCCGTGCACGGTGATCGCGTCGAAGCCGAGCGCCTTGGCATTGCGGGCACTGCGTCCGTAACCGGCGATGATCTCGACGATCTCGGCATCGGTCAGCGCTTCGTCCGGGACGTCCAGATGCGCGACGTGCTCGGGTTCCATCATACTGCGCCGGTCGGCCGGCCCCCACGTGCCCGACGGTCGCGCGGCCTTGGCATCGGCGTGGTACCCGGTGCCCGGCAGGTACATCACGCCCATGTGCCAGAGCTGGCCGGCGAGTTTGCCGCCGCCGTCGTGGATGAGATCGACGAGCCGTTTCCATGCCGCGAGCGGTTCGTCACCGTGCAGCAGCGGCACCGCGCACGCGCGACCGTGGCCGCCGCCGCACGACGCCGGACTATCGACGCCGATGCCGCCGGCGGTGATCAATCCGACCTCACCGTCGACGCGGCGGCGCAGGTACTGCGCGAAGGCATCGCTCGGTACTCCGTTGGGCGCGGCGTTGCGATTCATCGGCGACATCACGAAGCGATTCCGGACCGTCAAACCGCGAACGGTCAGCGGCGTAAAGAGTTGTGCGATGCGTTCGCTGCGACTGGTCTGCATGTCGTCCCCTGCTGAGGCTATCGGGTCGGCTCTCGCAAGCCCATACGAAGCACGTCTACGCGGTAAATTCGCTTTATCCCGGCCTCGGCGTCAGAAACGCCACCTCTCGCAGCGCCGCGTTCGCGATCAAGCTCGTATCTTTGAAGCAGGTGACGAGCTGGAACCCGCGTGCGGCGAAGCGCGCGGCCGAGTTCCCGTCGACACAGTGGATGCCCGCAATGACGCCGTTCTGCCGGCAGGCCGCGGCAATTTGCTCGATCGGTTCGTGCAGCAGCGCTGACTCGGGGCCCGCCAGGGTCGCGCTTCCGAGTGCCAGGGTGAGGTCGCTCGGCCCGACGTAGATTCCGTCGAGCCCGGGCGTTCGAGCGATTTCATCGGCGTTGATCAGGCCGCGTTCGGTCTCGATCATCACGAAGCACAGCACGTCTTCGAAGCCACGCGCCGTCTCCGGCTTGTTGAACAGCTGGGCTCGCGTCGGGCCGTACGATCTCGAACCGCCCGGCGGGTAGCGACAGGCTGCGACCGCTGCCGCGGCATCGGCGCCGTCCTCCACCATCGGCACGATCACGCCGGCCGCTCCGGCGTCAAGCGCCTTACCGACCATCCAGGGAACGTTCATGGCAACCCGGACGAGCGGCAACGCGCCGCAGCGTTCGATCGCCCGAATGCCGTCGACCAGCGTCAGGTCGTCAAAGAAGCCGTGCTGCTGGTCCAAGCACGCATAACGAATGCCGGGAACGCAGAACCATTCGATCGTGGCGGCGGACGGAATGGAGCACCACGCTCCGAACGCGGCCTTCCCGGCGTTCCACTCCGCTCGCAAAGCGGAGAGAGTACCGCGGCCGGATGGTGGGGTCATGAGCACCTCGTGTTCCGGATAGTGGACCGGCTGCGTTGCGGCCGAAGACGGTAGTGCTACGGTGTGGCCATCCGGTGTGCCTCGGAGCAGCACGCGTTCCCGTCGTGCTACGCATGACGGGGCGCTCGCGTGGGTATGCTAGCCGGACATGCGAGACAAAAGCAAAGCTCCCGATCCAATAACCCCCGCCGAAGTCGAGCGCGAACGCGATCTCACGGAGGTGTCTCCGGCCCAGCCCTACGGCCCCGGCCGCATCGACGCTTCCGACGTCTCCGAATCAGGTCCGCCGGCCGCGATCAAACGCGACCTCGGAGACCGCATGGAGAACTAGCCGGCGTCTATTTCTTTTTTTCTGGCCGGTGCTTTCGCTTTGGTAGCTTTGGCGGCGCTGGTAGCCTTAGGCGTGTTTTTCTTGAGGTTGGTGCGATTGAAGGCGATGGCGGCGCGGACGAGCGCTTTGAGAGCGCGTTCGTTGACTTTATCGCCTTCGAACAGATCGATCGCTCGCCGCGTGTTGCCGCCGAAGCCGGAGTTGAAGAGCTTCTCGGGATCCGGAAGTTTCGCTCCGTAGGCGAACGTCACGTTCACCTTCGTTTTGAAGGCGTTGGCAACCGCGATCATGCCGTCGCAAGACCACAACGGGCTGCCCATCCATTTGAATTCCTCGACGATGTCCGGGTCGGCGGCAAGGATCGTTTTCCGGACGGTGGCAAATGTTTTGCCGCGCCAGTCAGGATATTCCGCAATCAGCTCGTCAATCTGTTTCGACGGATTCATTGTCGGCCGGATTCGACAGCGCCGCAAGGGCGTCCGGCGACCGGCTGCAAGGGATGGCCATGAAACGCTCGCAGGCCCTCGAGATCATCTCCGGCGCCGGCATGGCGGCCTTGGCATCACCGCTGGGCGCGCAAACGCTGCCGAACGTACGGATCGGCGCAACGACGTCGGAGGCGACGGGATCCGTCTTCTAAGCACAAGATCTCGGCTTCTTTGCGCGGCACGGCATCAGCGTCACGATCAATACGGCAACCAGCGGCTCGGCCGTTGCGTCGGCGATCATCGGCGGCGATTTGGACGCCGGCGAAACCGACATCGCGACGCTGGCGATGGCGCACGACCAGGGGTCTCCCGTTTGCCTACATTGCCCCGGCCGAGCTGGATTCCCTGAAAGCGCCCACCCTGGCGTGCATCGTCGGCGACGCGAACATGACGAGCGGTAAAGATTTCAATGGCAAGACGATGGCCTGCAACGTGCCACGCGGCTTCGGTTCGCTGATCATGAGCGCGTGGATCGACAACAACGGCGGCGACTCGAAGACGGTCAAGTGGATCGGACTGCCGTTTCCGACGCTAGTGGCGTCGCTGCAGCGCGGCACGATCGACGGCTACATCGCTCCCGAGCCGTTCATTTCGGCCGGCATGGCGGGCGGCGGCCATATCATCATGTTTGAAAAAGGGCGCTTGGCTCCGGCGTTCCTACAAGCCGGCTGGTTCGCAACGAAAGATTGGATCGCCAAGAATGCCACCACGGCCGGCGCACTCGCCGCGGCGATCCACGATGCGAACGTTTGGGCTAACGCCAACATGCATCCCCGCGCAGAAATTCTCTCGAAATACAGCACCGTGCCGGTCAACGTGATCGAAGCATCGCGATTGCCCGGACAATACGGGACTCAGCTCGATCCGGCACTCATCCAGCCCGTCATCGACGCGGCGGCGAAATACGGCTACATCGCGAAGCGCTTTCCGGCGAGCGACATCACCGCCAAGTTGGCGTAAGCCCCAGACCGCCATCCGGCAGGATCCGCCGGCGGCCGGCGCCTCCGGCGGCGTAGCCCTGGGACAAGCGCGAGAATCTCGGAGCGCTTAGAGGTTTCCATGAAGCAGCAACCGCCAAAGCCATCCAAGGACAAGGTCCGTGCGCACCGCGAGCGGCTGCGTCTCCTGGGTTTGCGTCCGATCCAAATCTGGGTCCCGGATGTGCGATCCGCGGCCTTTGCCGGTGAGGCGCACCGGCAGTCACTGGCCGCGGCGGCAAGCCCAAATGCCGAGGAAGACCAGGCATTCATCGACGCAATCTCGTCCTGACGCATGAGGCGTGGCGAGATCTGGACGGTCAGCGGAGCGAGCAACTACGCCGGTAAGCCCCGTTCGGCAGTCATCTTGCAAGACGACCGTTTCGACATGACGGCGTCGAACACGATTTACGCTTTCACTACGGACGCGACCGACGCGCCGCTGTTTCGGCTGCGGGTCGAACCCGACGCGCAGAATGGCTTAACCTCGGTGTCCTGGCTCATGGTCGACAAAATCACGACCGTTCCAAAGACCAAGATTGGAACGCAACTCGGACGCCAGGCCGACGCACGTTTCGTGCACGTCGGCCTTCGTTCAAAGCGTACTGCCCAAGAAGGGCTTCTTCGACCGAATTCGACAACGCCGCTGGACTTCCGGCGCTTACGGCCGACTTACGGCCGTTATGGGTCGCCCGTTATCAGCGCGCGGCTTCATCGTGTGGCCTTCAGTAGAGGAGGAGCTTGCGTATGAGTTGGGTTCGCCGGTCGCAGTGCATCTTGCGAAAGAGACTTTGTATGTGATCGGTGACCGTGCTCTCGGCAATCGTCAACTTGACCGCGATCTCTTTGTTCGTGTGCGCTTCGGCAACCAAGGACAGCACAACGGCCTCGCGCGGTGTAAATGCGTACGTCTCCGCAGCGCGCCGTAGAGACGCCGAGAGGACGGTCGATCTTACGAAGACGAGCATCGCGGGGCCTGGAGGCTTACCCGTAAGCCTTACGACGTAGAGGCTGCAGCCATCCCCAAGCTCGATGATTTCCGGTACACTCTCGTGCGTATACTCTGAGAGCGTCGTAAGAACGAACGGCATAAATGCGGGTTCCTCCCCCGCCCCCGCAGGTACCGCATTTAGGCGCATCTGGGAATCGAGGAGGATGAATTTTTCCACGGCATCAGCCGTTGCCCGATCGATGGATCGAAGGGCCTTAAGTGACATACGTTTCACGGGAGGACTCGGATTCGAAGCCTCCGGGAGGTTGTCCGTCATTCAAAGCAAGCCTCGCGTCACATGTGAATTGTATGAAGAACGGCCATCTGCCTTTCTCGGGCAACTAGCTTCCGACTAGGTTGAGGGCGTCCAATCCGGCGATGACCCCGCCGTCCGCCCCCTCGAAGAGGTGGCTGTAGGTATCGAGCGTGAGTCCCACGGAGGCGTGGCCCAGGCGCTCCTGGACGACCTTCGGATGGAGGCCCGGCACCGCGGCAAGCAGTGAGGCGTTGGTGTGGCGCAGTTCGTGGAACTTGAACTGCGGCAATTCGGCCCGTTTTAGGATGGGCCGGAACGAGCGTTCCTGACGTTCGCCCGTCGCAGTGGGCCGCCGTCCGCGTCCGTGAAAACCCAGGCCTCGGGATCGGCGCCCGGCGGCTGGTGCTCGCGTAACGCAACGACCGCCGCCGAGGGCAGCGAGACGGTACGACACCCCTTGCGCGTCTTGGGCGGATCGACGATTTCTTGCGCGAGACAACGGCAAGCACTGAGGTCGAACGGCCCTCTTAGGCCCCTCGGACAGTTGCGTTGACATAGACGCGCGGCAACGCGATCCATTATGGTCGTCGTCATCTCACTCCGATCCGCGAGGAATGAACGACCCGTGGCCGAGCAATGCGCGGCCAATGGACCCACGTCGCCCATTGAGCGCCGCGCCGACACGTTCGGCCGTTTGTACGGCCTAATTCCCGGGCGTCAGCGGAAACGGCGGACGTAGGCGGACG
>JBEKXE010000082.1:0-20606 GCA_049512335.1 Candidatus Lustribacter sp. | reverse complement strand
CGAAGAACAGCTCGAGGTTCAGTTTTTCGTCCTGCAGACGGACGAATTGCAACAGCGGCGAGTCCAGGCCCGGGATCGCGATCTCGGCGATCTGCGCGCTTTTTTGAAACTGCATCTCCGTCGGGTTGAATTGCGCGTAGAGCGGCGGCTCGATCGGGTTGAGCGAGGCATCGAGACGCCGGAAGGCGCAGCGCTGAAATGCCATCAGCCGTAGTCCTCGATGTCTTCGTCGTCGGGCGAGCTGATGTCGCGGTCCTTCTTGGCGCGCTCGTTGCTCCGCTCGCGCTGGTCGATCATCGCGAGCACCCGGCGCGCGATGCGTTCGACCTGCGCGGAATCGCCCGCGCTCGGACCGGAATCGACGACGGTTGCGTCGATCGAGCCGATTCGCACGTCCATCAGAGCGAGATCCCGACCGATACGGAGACCGAGCCGATCGCCGCACTCGCGAGCGACGTAGGTGACGTCAGCGTGATCCCTTCGTGCACGATTTCGAGCGATTCGATCGCAACCTCGCTCGTTTTCGCGTTGAAGGCGGGGCCGGTCCAGCGGATCGGCAGGCCGCGCGTGAAATGCCACTGCTTGACCGGCCGGTGCTGGTCGTCTTCGAGCGCGATGATGCCGTCGCGCCGTACGCCGGTACCGGTCATATACGCAGCGTGCCAAGCCCAAAGGTCGTCGCTGAGGCCGATGCCGCGCTTCAGTACGATGTTCGTCCACGTGACGCGGGTCGGAAATTTGCGAATCCGGTCGTTGAGGCCGCCTTCCTTGTAGTCCTCGACCTCGAGCGAGGTGTCGAGGCCGGTGCACTCTTGAAAGCCGCCGATGACGCCGGTTCCGGCCGCGGTGCCGACGCTCGCGCCGGCGCTAATGCCGGCGCCGATGCTCACGCTACCGCCGAGGCTGACGCTGCCGCTGATGCTGCCGCCGATACTCCCGCCGAAGCCAGCGCTGACGCCGGCGGTGGGGCTGACGACCGCCGCGACGCTCAGCGCCGACGGAGCGCTGTCGGTCGATGCGAGCAAATTGTTCGGATCGACGACCGTGTGCGAGCTCGTCATCAGCGAGATGCTGAAGTTGTACGCCATCACGCTCATGCCGCGGCTCCTTCGAAGACTTCCAGCACGCCTTGCTGCTGGCCCACGCGGAAGATGATGTACTCGGCCGGCCGCACCGGTGCGAGCGCGATGTCGACGCAGAGCTGGCCGAGCGCTTGCAGCGCCGGCGGGTTGTTCGTTCCGTCGCAAATCACTTGGTAGGCTTGGCTTGCCGAGGTTCCGGCGAAGGCGCCGCTTTCCCAGAGCGTTTGCAAGAGCGTCGCGCAGGAGCGGCGCACCAGCGCACGGGTGGTCGCGGTGTTCGGCTCAAAGACCGCCCACTGCATCGACGAGAGGATCGCGCTCTCGACCATCGATACGAGCCGCCGGACCGGAATGAAGAGCCAGTTCGCATCGCTCGAAAGCGTGCGCGCACCGAAGATCCGCAGCCCGCGGTTGGGCAGCGCACGAATGCAGTTCACTTGGGCATCGTTGTAGACGGCGGCGGTTCCGGCATCGACGTCGCTCTGCAGCGAAACTATCCATTCGAGCTGCGTGTTGGCCGCCGAACGAAAGGCGCCGACGGCAAGATCCATGGCGGCAAACGAGCCGGCGACATGGCCGCTCGATGGCACGAAGCGGACCTGCCCCGGCGTCCCCAGCGGGTCGTAGACGCCCACCCATGGCCAGTGGATCGCCGCGCGCCCGGCGTCGAACAGCGCGCGAAAACCGACTGGATCGACGCCGCTCGGCACGTCGACGAGCGCAAAGCGAAAGCTCGGATGCGGCGGATAGGTGTTGTCGGGCACGACCCCGAGATCGCAGAACGCAACGAGGCCCTGCGCGATCAGCGCGGAGTCGCTCTCGGAAAAGCCGGGCCCCCCTTCGAGCGCCGGCGGGGGCAGCAGCGGGACCGCCGGGGTTGCGACGGGCGTCTTCGGCGGGCAGAACCACTCCGGATCGGTGCACGGCGGCGGCGGCGGCGCGGGTTGCAGGACCGGGATGCCGGCTGCGGGGGGTGCACACGCATCCGGAATGGCGATCAGCGTGGGCTCGCGAATTTGCGCCAGCGTTGCCAGCGCGCCGAGCACATCGGCCGGCGCCAACATGCGCGTACCGTCGGTTCCGCCCCAGAGCTCTTGGGCATCGACGTCGGCCGGCCACGCCGTCGGATCGAGCGAAGGCGCCGGCCCGCTGCCGGGCACGATCGCTATGCGGCTGAAATTATTCGCCAGCTGCGCGTTCCAGCCATCGACGTCGAGCGGCGAGCACTGCGGGTATGTCTCGACGACCACGCCCAGCTCCAGCACGACGACATCGAGCGCCAGCGCTTCGATCGTAATCGGCGGCGCACTGGCGGCATACGAGAACGCACCGGAAAGCGGGGTACTGAGCGCCGGGCCGAGCGATCGTCCCGGATCGTTCGAGGCGAAAATGAGCGTGCGCCCCACCGGATCGATGTCGCAGACGGTGTGATACTCGCTGTACGCACCCTGGCGGACGCGCACGAACGTCCCACGCACGAAACGCGCGACCGACGACACCGGAATCTGCTGACCGCCGAAGAGCGCAGCTCCGGTCGCTGCCGTCTGGGCGAACGCCTGGCGCTGGATGCGGACCGCAACCTCGTTGCCCCAGCTCCCCGGAGACGAGGCCACGATGCCGAGGGCCACGTTGCCGTTCTGCGCGACGAGCGTCGTTTGCGCCGCGACCCCACCGGTCGAGAGCAGAACCGGCTTCGTTACGTCGATCGGCGGCTGTTCGGCGGCATCGACGCCGGCGAGCGCCGCGTCGACATCGATCCACATGCCAGCCGGATCTCCGTCGACGACGTGGCGGAGGACCACTGCCGTGGCATGCGCGGCTGCCGGCTGTTCGAGCGCGACAACGGTCCCGGGCAACAGCGGCAGCGAGGTCGCAAACGTCAGACGTTGACCGCTGACCGCGGCTACCGTCGTTCCCGCCGGCGGCGCGGTCGCGCGCACGATCCACGCCGCGACGCCACCGTTCTCGAAGAAGGCTTTCACGGCGTACGCCAGGTAGCCGCTGGCCAAAAACGTCCCAAACGTTCGCTGGTACTCCGAGAAGGAGGTGATGCGCGTCGGCGTCGCGACCGGGCCGCACTCGGCGATTCCGACAAAGGCCGCCACGTCGGTACGCGCCGGCGCAAGCGCGCGGACCTGCGGATTCGCGGCTTGGATGTAGACGCCGGGTGCGAGGTTCGCGTACATCTGCGCGGTGACCCTAACTCTCGATCTCGATACCGCCGTCATAGACGATCTCGATCCCCTCGACCGCGACGTCGTTGTTCTTCGCGTTGAGCGTCGGACCGTCGTACTTCACCGGCCAGCCCTTGTAGAACTTGAAGTACATCACCGGTTTTTGCTGCTCGTCGATGAGCGTGATCGTACCATTGCGCACGTCCGGCGTTCCGTCGAGAATGTTCTTCCGCCAGTTCCAGAGATCGAGCTGGTTCGATCCGTTCGTCACGCCGCGCTTGAGCGTGATGTGCGAATGCTTGCGCAGCCCGGTGAGCTTTCTCGTCCAAAGGCTCTTGTCGGTGCCTTCGCGGTACTCGACGATGTCGCCATCGGTACTGAGTCCCGTGCATTCCGAGAAACCGACCGAGCCGGTCATGCCGTCGATGCTCAGCATGAAGTTGAAACCCTTGACGGGATCGATGCGTGTGGCCATCGCTTAGCTCCCTCTAGCTGCCCGACGCAGGGCCGGTCCACTGCGAAATTTGGAAGATGACGAACTCGGCCGGGAACGTCGGGGCAATGCCGATCTCGCAGATAAGACGGCCGTTTTCCAGATCGCTCTCCGTCATCGTATCGGGGACGTCACACAGCACGTAAAAGGCCTCGGAAGGCTTGCTCCCCTGCAGCGCACCGCTGCGCCAGGTATCGGTGAGGAAGTCCGAGACCGACTGACGGACGCGCGCCCACGTCACCGCGTTGTTGGGCTCGAAGACGACCCATTGCGTCCCGTATTCGATCGAGGCTTCAATGTACTGAAAGAGGCGGCGGATGTTCACGTACTTCCATTGGCCGTTGCTCGAGACGGTACGGGCGCCCCAGATGCGCAGGCCGTAATTCTCGGCGCGGAAATCTCGGAAGCAGTTGATGCCCAGCGGGTTGAGCACATCTTGCGCTCCCTGATCCACGACGTGCGAGAACGCGACGGCACTCTGCACGATCTCGTTCGCCGGCGCTTTGTACACACCGCGATTGATGTCGACGCGGGCCGTAATCCCCATCTGAAACCCGCTCGGCGAGAGGTAGACATAGCCCACGTTATTGGGATTGGGCGGCGTCGGATCTTCGAGGCAGACCCACGGATAGTACAGCGCGGCGTATTCGGAGTCGTAGTTCCCACGCTGGGTGATGATGTCGTTGAGCGAGGCGTCCATGAGGTGCCAGTCGCCGAGATCGGTCGTGGGGCCGGGGTCGAGATACGCGATCTTGTACTTGTCGTTCTCGCACAAGGCGATCAGGTCGGCCTGGACGCCGGGATCGGTGTTCCCGGGCATCGAGATCATCATCATGCCGCGGATGTTTTGGAAGGCATAGATGCCGCCGCGCGTCGCCGGTTCGTCGGTGTCGAGGCTGGGATCGTTGAACAACGCGTTGTAGGTTGCGACCGTCAGCCCGGAGATGCCGTCGGCGCCGGCCGTGAAAGCAGCGACCGGTGCGGCGCCGGCCGCCGGGCCGTACGCGGCGACGGTCGTGAAATCGGGGGCGGAACTGAGGCCCGCGAGGATCAGGTTCGATCCGCCGGCCGCTCCGCCGATCGCGCCGACGATGGTCCCGATGTAGTTCGGCGTTGCCGAGTTGACGTTGAGGCGGGGCCAGGTTTCCGTCTGCACGACGGCGCCGGCTTGGTACAAGGTGATCCCCAGAGAGAACTCGACCAGAGTGACGATCGCGCCTTGGGTCGGCGCCGCCGTGAAGGCAACATGTCCCAGCGTGAACGATGTGGCGGTCAGCGCCGTGACGACGCCGTATTCGGCGGTGGCCGGCGTGGCCGGCGTTGGGTTCCAAGAGACGACCGCGCCGATATAGAGACCCACGGTCGACGAGACGTTGACGACGGAGACCGTGCTCCCCGTACCGACGGTGTACGGCAGATTGCTCGCGCTGCCGAAGGTGAAGGCGAGCCCGTCGGTTTGTTGATACCGCCCGTTGAGGACGCCGAAGACGGGATTCCCCCAGGAACCGGGGTCGTTGGCTTGCAGCGTCAAGTCGATCGAGTTCGGATTTCCCAGCGCGTATTGGACAGAGAAATCCGTCGCCGTACTCGGCGCGACGCGGATGACGTAGAGCATCGTCCCGCCGTTTTGGAAGAAGCCCTGAACGCCGTAGGCGACGCCGTTGATATTGCCGGCCAAGGGCGTTCCGGCGTTGGCATTCCAGGGAATCGGCCCGCCGAACGTGGCGGTGAACTGTCCGGAGCTCGTGATGAGCGTAGGCACGTTGACCGGACCGCGCTGGCAGAGACCGATGATGCCGCCCGTCGAAGTGGCCACGCCCTGAATGGGAACGGGGCCGAGGTCGACTTCCTCGATGTAGACACCGGGGGCAAGGTACTGAGTCATGTCCGATCCTCGTTTCGCTTGAGCTCGAAGTTCACGAAAGTGGCAAGTTCACGGTGACGACGCTGCCGGGATAGTCGAGTGAGATCGTCTGGACCGTCGACCCGCCGCCGCCCGCGGCCGAGATCGTGACGGTTTGAGCAGCCGGAACGGAACCGAGCGTATACATCCCGTTTGCATCGGTCGTCGTCGCCGGCGGAAGCGCGGCCGGCGGAGATTCGGCCGTGATCTGCACGGTCGCGCCGGCGACGGCCACGCCGCCGAATGAGACATAGCCTTGTATCGCGATCGGATTCGGCTGGAGGACGTACGCGGCCGGAGCGATGGGCAGCGCATCGTTGTGGCACGAATACGTGGAAGGTAAGTCGGCATAGCCTTCCGCCGAGATCGTGAAATGAATATCGAATGCGCCGACGAGGTGCTTGGGCGACGGCCCGCTCGAGCTCGGATTGTCGACCGTTACGTCACCCGAATCGAACGCCAGCACGAAGCCGCCGGCGGAGTACGCGCGTGCGACGATGGCATCCGTCGCTACCGGCGGCGTGCCGATGCCGTCGAACTCGATCGCAATCGGCGTTCGCGGCGGCAGCGGCGAAAACGGTGCCGGGAGCGTCGTTGCGTCGACGACCGAACCGACCAGGAGCGCGAACGCGCTGCGCTCTTCCATATCCCCTACGATCCGATCGTTTGATAGCGATCGTAGCGCTCGATGATGCGCGCTGCGCTCTGCGGCGGCCGGAGCGAATCGATCGAGACGTGACGCGCGGTGAAAACGCAGGAGAGCGCGTAGGGGATATCGAGCGCGCTCCACAACCGGAACAGCTCGTCGGACCCGGGCGTTTCGAACGTGACGATGGGCGTATCGCCGCCGAGCGGGATCGGTCCGACGTCGTAGAGATACTGCAGCGTCTTCTCGAGCAAGAGCTGGTCGGAATCGCCGCTGCCGGTCATCGGGGTGGCGAGATACCAGATATCGACGATCAGCGGCGGAATCTCGAGCACCGACGGGCCCACCGGGATGAGGGCCGGATTGCTAAGAAACTCGTCGCGCTCGACGCGATACGGCCAAAACGACATCCCGCTTTTCTGGCCGCCTCCAACGCCCGGCGCAGCCGGCGAGTCCGTGAAGATTGTTCCGACGAAGGGCGCGGTGAGCGGATCCTCTCCGAAGGCCGTCGAGAGGCCGGAGACGATCGCGTCGGTCAGGTGTTTGACGACCCCAAAAGCACTCACGGTCGATCTGGGCCCCGATGCATGGCCCGATCCTAGCGCCCAGGGTTCCCCAAATCGTTACCAATCAGGCAGCAGCGCCTCGCTGCCCGCTCTCGCCGGCGTCTGCCCTCGCTCTCCGCCGGCTCTCTTCCGTCTCTCCATTAGGCCGGTCCATCGGACGAGAGCGCTCCGCAGTCGAGCAGGTGCAGGATCGCCGCCGCGTTGACTTCGCGGAGCCGGGCGAGACCCGACTCGTCGGGCTGGTAGGGTTCGACCAGCGCCCGGCGAGCGATGTCCGCGCCGATGTCCGCCATTATCGACACCGCAGCAACCAGTACAAGCGAACGTTGTTTCTGACCCCAATTCCTGACCGTGCGGGGTCGCCGACGTCTGTTAATCAGCGGGTCGTTGGTTCGAGTCCAACTTCGGGAGCCATTTCAAACCCTTCCACGGAGATATCGCCGGCGGGGTTTGTTCTTTTCAGAGCTACGCGATGCGCAGGCCACGCTCTTTGAGCAGCGGCAGGACGTTGGCCGCGAAGAATTCGAGGTCGGGCATATAGTCGTAGAAACCGATCTGGATTCCGTCGAAGTCCGCTTCTTTGAGCTGCGCGATCTGGTCCGCCACTTCGACCGGATCGCCGACGATTTGGATGTGCCCGCCCATCACGCGGTCGGCCGGTACGTGCTGTTTCCAGCCGTGCGCGTCGCCGGCGGAATGCCGTGCCGTATAGGCCCGAATCGATTCGAGGTCGGCGTTGTCCACGATCGCGTTCCGGTAGGCCATCGCTTCGGCGTGGGTTTCCTTACAGACGATCAGCGGGAAGATGATCACCTTGCCGGTGCGCCCCGTCTCGCGGTACGCCTTGCGAATGGCGGCGACGTGTTCGGGAAGCTTCCCGATCGCGTTTTCGAACACGGCGCCGGCCGGACTCGAGGTGAACACGATGTCCGAGTGTTTCGCGGCATAGGCGAAGCCGGTCGGCGACGCGCTGGCCGACACCATGATCGGCCGCCCGAAGCTCGCGTGCGGCGAGACGTACGCGCCCTCGAGCCGGTAGAAGCGGCCGTTGTAGGTGAGGTTGTCCTCGCCGGCCCAGAGATCTTCCATGATCGACGAGAACTCGTCGGCGCGCTCGTACCGCTCGTCGTGGTCGACTCGCTCCATGCCGAACATCAACGGTTCGTTGGCGTCGTAGCCGGTGACGATGTTGAGGCCGAAGCGGCCGCCGGTGATGTGATCGGCCGTCGCCGCGAAACGCGCCAAGTGCAGCGGGTGCCAGTTGCCGTAAAGGATGTGGACGGTCGAAATCGTGACCATCTTCGTCGTCACGGCACCGAGTGCGACGGTCGAGATGAACGGATCGAGGAAGTTCTCGCGGTACTTCATCTCGCCGCCGAAGCCGCCTTTGCCGACCCACTGCTGCAGGCCGAAGGCGAAATCGAAGCCGTGACGCTCCGCCGCGAGCGTGAGCTGCTTGTTGTATTCGAAATCCCAACGGGTGGCGCGCGGGAGCTTCGATTGCGAAAAGCCGCCGGTCTGCGTCGGCAAAAAGAGCCCGATCATCATCGGCTGGCGAGCGATGCGCGCGAGCGGGCTCTCCGGGAACGAGAGCGGCGAGGGCGCGCGATGCAACGCCTGAGTCCCAGCGTCCTTCAGCATGCGCGTGGGCCCTTCGCCGGGCGGTGGCATCGTTCCACCCCTTTTCAGTACACCGACCGTAAGAGCCCGCCGAATTGCTCCTTGGCTACCCCGTAGCATTCGCACGATACCGCCTCGAGACCCTGATGATCGAGTATCGTGATGTGGCCGCGGGCGTATCGAATGAGTTTGGCGTGCTGCAAAGCCGCGAGAGCAAGCGTCACACCCGATCGGCTACTGCCTAGCATCATGGCCAGATACTCCTGCGTCAACAGAATATCATCGCGGGCTACTCGATCGTGCGTAAGCAGGAGCCAGCGAGCGCAGCGCTGGTTGATGTGATGCAGCCGGTTACAACCGGCCAGCTGCCCCAGAAAGTTGACGTACCCCTGGAGATATCGATCCAGGTGCGCGGCAAACGTTGTGTTCGTTTCACGGAGATGCCGAAAAAGATCGCCCGAGATCTGGATCCCCGTCCCTGGGACTTGGCAATAACATTCGTTGGCCGTCGTGTGCGCGCCAAGGATGATGGGCAACGCCGAGGTGCCCTCACAACCGATCGTACCGACTTCGATGGCGCCGCCTTCTCGCATGGTCGTGACGACCGAGAGGACGGCGTCGATCGGGAAAATGGCCTCCGTTATCGGTTGGTTCGCGCCGTAAATGACGTGGCGCACCGGCAGGTCAACGGCCTGCCCCTCCTTCAAAACTGAGGCGAGATCGCGGCCCTGTAAGCTCGCGAGGATATAATTGCGCTGCACGAGCCTTGGCGTCAGCTCGCCCAGTGCAGGCGGACCCTTTGGTAGGGCTCGTTTGGAGTTTTGTGACGATGGCATCTCGCGGAAGAGTCTCGGCCGGCTTCCTCAGGGAAGCAAGTAGGCGCTTACTCCGTCCTACTAAGCGTAGGATCATGCAGACCGCACCGCGCTCCCGGCGTACAGTATAGCCTACGGGGCCTACGGTTATACGTAGGGCCTTCACAAGGCGTTCACTTGCCCCAGCGTACGCTCTGGTACAGCCGAACCTCCGGCAGTTGAGCGCGGAGAGTCCGGCCGCTGAGGAGACGATGATCGACCAATCGGTCCCGGTCGACGGGATACGGGCGACGGCGCAAGTCGGGCTCACCGCATCGTCCTTCGTTCGCAGTTGCGACGGCGGCGCGCGTTGCGGGGACCTGGCCTTTGCGTTGCCGCTCGCCTCCGACCGCACGGCTGTCATCGTCATCGACATTGCCGGCCATGGCGCAGGCCGAGCGGCCCTCTCGTCAGCCATTGCCAAGAAGATCGTCGCATCCCTCATCCACGATCCGTCCCCGGCCTCGGCACTCGACCGGGCGGACCAGTTTCTGCGGACGGTTGCCGATGAGACGCCGTATGCCGTCGCCTTCGTTGCGCTGGTGCATCCCGTTCTGCGCACCGTCGTGTACGCATCTGCCGGGCACGATGTCGCCTTCACGCTCGCGGACGACGGAAGGATCCGGCAACTGATGCCGACCGCACCGATGCTGGGCATTCCGCTTGCCAACCACGCCTGCGATGCCGTCTTCCGCCTCGGCGCAACCGAAGCGCTCGTCATCGTAACCGACGGCGTCTCCGATAGTCATCGAGCCGGCTCGAATGACTTCTTCGGCACCGGCCGGACGGCGCTCGCGGTAACGCGCTCCCGGATCGACGGCACCGATCCGTCACGCGCGATACTCGCGGCCGCCCGCGCGCACGAAGGCGGGGTCCAAGCCGACGACGATGCCGCAATCGTCGTAGGCATGCAGCCTTCAAACCAAGGTCGCAAGGCTTCGAAACGGACCGTTCGCGTTCTGGACGATCATCGCCATCCCGTTCGTTCCCTGGCTGTTGGGGTTCGCCGTAGTGCGCGTGTGAAGTGCTTGCCTGCCGCCGTTCATACGGCGTTCATCCTCAATGCCGCATGCTATCGATCGGGCGACCGCTCGATGGACGCCCGTGAGGAAGGATCGCCCTGATGGCCGTCACGCAAATGGTTCCACCCCCGACGAACGGCACGACCGTCTCGGCGCCGAAGGTCAAACTCCCCCGTAAGCGCCGGGGCTTATGGCTGATCGCTGCTGCCTTAGCGGTCATCCTCATCGTCGCAGGGATCCTCGTTTGGCGCGCGGTCGCGCCGGCCGCGAGCGTCCTCGTCACCACCCCCGTGCAACAAGGGACGCTCGCTCGCACCGTCACGGCGTCGGGCACGGTCAATCCGCAAAATACGATCAGCGTCGGCTCACAGGTCTCGGGAACGATTTCGGAGATCGACGTCGACTACAACAGCGTCGTTCACACCGGGGAAGTACTGGCGCGGATCGATCCGACGTTGTTTCAAGCATCGTTGGCGCAGTCCCAGGCCCAGCTTGCCCAGACGGAGGCGAACGCGCGCGAAGCGGCGTCCGCCGCTGCCGGGGCGCAGGCGGGGATCGCCGTCCAGCGCGCCACCGCGAACGCAGCCGTCCAAAACGTCAATGCGGCTAAAGCCAACGCCGCCGCGCAAGCCGACGCGATCGCCGCCGCGCAGGCAAACGTCGACAAAGCGCAGAGCGCGCTGGTTCTCGCGCAGCAGACGATCGCGCGCGACGCGAGCCTGCTCAGCCAGGGTTTCGTCGCCCAGAACGCCGTCGATGCAGATCAGGCGAGCCTTGAAGCCGCCCAATCCGGAGTCTCGAGCGCACAGGCATCCCTGACGCAAGCGCGGTCACAGGCGGTCGCGAGCGCGCAACAGGCCAATCAAGCCGTGGCGCAGAGCATATCGCAAAACGCACAGAACACGGTCACGGGTGCCACGGCTCAAGCATCGGTTGGAACGGCCCAGGCCCAAGCCGCCGCGATCGGCATCCAAGAAGCGCAGGTGAAGACGGCGGAGTACGACCTCGCGCACACGACCATCACCTCGCCGGTAAACGGAACCGTCATCGTGCGCAACGTCGCGCTGGGCGAAACGGTGGCCTCGAGCTTCAGCACCCCGGTGCTGTTCACGATCGCCCAAGATCTTTCGAAGATGGAAGTCGATCTCGCGGTCGGCGAACCCGATATCGGGGCGGTGAAAAACGGCGATCCGGTGACCTTCACCGTGCTCGCGTACCCCCAAACGTTTTCCGGTACGGTCGCCCAGGTCCGCCAGAATCCGACCGTCGTGAGCAACGTCGTCACGTACGACACGGTCGTCATCGTGAATAACAAGGCCGGACTGCTGCGGCCGGGGATGACCGCCAATGCGTTGATCCAAACGCAGAGCGTCAGCGGTGCTCTGATCGTGCCGATCGCGGCGCTGGAGTACCGGCCGTCGGCCGCCACCAAGTCCACCTACCATTTGGCTGCGTCGGCCGGCTATGCACCGGCGCATCCGCACGGAGCCGGAACGGTCGGTACCGCGACCGGCTCGCAATTCGGAGCGACGATGGGTGCCGGCGCGACGGCGCTGCCGGCCGGATCGCACGGCCGCATTTTCGTCAAGCGCGCCGGAACGCTGGTCGCGGTGCCGGTGCAAGTCGTCTTGACGTCCGGCACGCAAGTTGCCGTCAAGCCGCTGAGCGGCACGCTCCAGCTCAACGACGCCGTCGTCACCGCCGACACGGTGGGCGCAGCGCCGCGTACGAGCGCCGTGACCCAGGCGGCACCCAGCTTCGGAGCGTCGGCGCAAGGCGGCGGTGCCGCGCGAGCCGTGCGATGAGCGTCCCGGTCGTCCGCACCTTCGGCCTGTGCAAAGACTATGCGATGGGCGGTCAGGTGGTGCACGCGGTTGCCAACGTCTCGCTGACGATCGAAAGCGGCGAATTCGTCGCGGTCACCGGACCGTCGGGCTCCGGGAAGTCGACCTTCATGCACATCATCGGCTTGCTCGATGCGGCGACGTCCGGACGGTACGAACTCGACGGCGTCGAGGCCGGGACCTTGAGCCGGGTTGCGCAGGCATCGTTACGCAGCCGAAAGCTCGGCTTCGTTTTCCAAGCGTACAACCTGCTCGCACGCACGTCCGCGGTCGAGAACGTCGAGCTGCCGCTACTCTACGCCGGCGTTCCCGACGCTGACCGGCGGCGCCGGGCGACCGCCGCACTCGGGATCGTCGGGCTGTCCGACCGCCTGTTCAGCGAGCCCAATCAGCTCTCGGGCGGTCAGCAGCAGCGGGTCGCGATCGCCCGGGCGATCGTGAACGATCCCAGTCTGATTCTCGCCGACGAGCCCACCGGCGCGCTGGATACCAAAGCCAACGACGACGTCATGGCGCTCTTTCGGCGCTTGAACGTCGAAAAGGGCATTACGATTTTGCTCGTAACGCACGATCCGGGCATTGCCGCCCACGCGAACCGGTTGATTTCGTTTCGCGATGGGGCCGTGATCAGCGACGAGCGGAGCCGCAAACCCGACCCTGCCGCCCCGGCCCTTCCCCCCACCGTATCCGCATGAATCTGAAGTCGACGCTGAGGACGGCGTTCGCCGCGCTGGTGCGGAACCGCGCGCGTTCGCTGTTGACGATGCTGGGCGTCGTGATCGGGGTGGCCGCCGTCATCGTAACGGTCGCCATCGGCGCCGGAGCACGAGCGTCGGTGCAGAACCAAATCAACAGCCTGGGCAGCAACCTGATCATCGTGCTTCCGGGCAGCGTAACGCAGTCCGGCGCTCGTACCGGCAGCGGCGGGGCGTCGACCCTCACACCGCAAGACGCCATCGCGATCGCCGCATTGCCGGACGTTTCGGCCGTCACCCCGGTCGTGACGGTCCGCACGCAGGTCGTCGGCGGCGGCGCGAACTGGCAGACGACGATCAGCGGCGTCGCGCCGACCTACACCTACGTGCGGCAGTGGGCTCTCGCCTCAGGCACCTTCTTCTCCGACGCCGATGTGGCGTCGGCCGCCAAAGTCTGCGTGCTCGGGCAGACCGTCGTCACCAATCTCTTCGGCACCACGAACCCCATCGGGCAGACGCTCTTGATCAAGAACGTTCCGTTCACGATCGTCGGCACGCTTACGGCGCGCGGTCAAAGCAGCGTCGGGCAGGACCAAGACGACACGGTCATCGTTCCGTATTCCTCGGCGTTGCAACGCCTGACCGGCGGCACCTTCGTCAGCGAGCTGATGGTGTCGGGGGACGACCAAGCGGATACGAGCGGCGTGCAAACCGAGGTTACGGCAGCGCTCGAGCAGCGGCACCGCATCACGAACGGTCAGGACGACTTCCAAGTACGTAACCTCGCCGACATCGCCAGCGCCGCGTCCGCGTCGGCGACGGTCATGGAATATCTGCTCGCCAGCGTCGCAGCCGTCTCGCTCGTCGTGGGCGGTATCGGCATCATGAACATCATGCTCGTCTCCGTCACCGAACGGACGCGCGAAATCGGCCTGCGCATGGCGGTCGGCGCCCCGCCCTACGCGATCCTCTCGCAGTTCCTGATCGAATCGGTCGGGCTGTCGCTCATCGGCGGAGCGATCGGGGTCGTCGTCGGGTTTGCCGGGACGTATCTGGTTTCGATGCTCGCGAACTGGCCGACGGTCATCGCGCCCGAGGCCGTGGTGATCGCCGTCGTCTTCTCGGCGCTCGTGGGTGCCTTCTTCGGTTATTATCCGGCGCTCAAGGCGTCACAGTTGAACCCCATCGACGCGCTGCGTTTCGAATGAGAGCGAGGAGTAAGGCATGGGTAGGGGAGCAGCCGTTCTCGGCGCTATCGTTCTGGTCGTCGTCATCGGGATCGCAAGCGTTGCCGGGATCTACAATCGCTTGGTCACGCTCGACCAGGCGGTCCAGTCCCAGTGGGCCCAGGTCGAGAACGTCTACCAGCGCCGAGCCGATCTGATCCCGAACCTCGTGGCTACCGTCAAAGGCGCCGCGAACTTCGAGAAGAGCACGTACGTCGCCGTCGCCGAAGCGCGCGCCAAGGTCGGCCAAGTCAACCTGAGCGGAGTGACGGTTCCCAACGACACGGCAACGTTCCAGAAGTACGCCGCGGCCCAAGACGGTCTGACGAGCGCGCTCTCACGGCTGATCGCCGTCTCCGAAAACTATCCCGATCTCAAGGCAACGCAAAACTTCTCGGACCTGCAAGCGCAGCTCGAAGGCGCCGAGAACCGCATCGCCGTCGAGCGCATGCGCTACAACGAGGCGGCGCAGACCTTCAACGCGACGCGCGATTCGTTCCCGACGGTCATCGTCGCAAGCTTTTTCGGCACGCACTTTGCCGAGAAGGCGTACTTCCAGTCGCAACCCGGGGCACAGACACCGCCGAAGGTCGGTTTCTGATTTGATGCGCCGGGCGGCGCGCGCGACCGTGCACGTCCTCGCCGTTCTCGTCGCGTTGCTCGCAACCGCTCCGGCGGCATTTGGCCAAACGATTCCGCCTGCGCCGACTACCTGGGTCACGGATGCGGCAGACCTGCTCTCGACGGAAACTGCGGACGACCTCAACGACGAGCTGCGTTCGTACGAACGCCGGACCGGCCATCAGATCCTGGTCTATATCGCCCCGACGACCGGTGGCGTGCCGATCGATGACTGGGCCGTCGGCGCCTTTGCGAAGTGGAAGGTCGGGCGCGCGGGACTCGACGACGGGCTCGTGCTCTTCATCTTCCCGCACGACCGTACGGCCCGCATCGAGGTCGGGTACGGCCTCGAGGCCAAGGTTCCGGACGCGCGCGCAGCGGAGATCCTGCGCAACACGATCGAGCCGGGAATGCGCGCGGGGGAAGCGGACGACGCGATAACGGCGGGCGTCGCTCAGATCATCGCGCTCGCAGGCGACACACCGGGAACGCAGAGCGCACCGGTTCCCCTCACGCCGATCGACCTGATCGCAATCGGCATCCTCCTGCTCATCGTATTGGCGGCCGCCGTGCGCAGTCCGTGGCTCGTATTGTATTTGCTCGTCAACATCGCCGGCGGTCGCGGAGGCGGCTTCTCGGGTGGAGGCGGCGGCTTTTCAGGCGGGGGCGGCCGGTCGGGCGGCGGCGGAGCATCGGGCCGATGGTGAGCCGGCGCAAGCTGCACCGATTCGTCGACAAGGCGCGGATTCGCGCGGCCATCGCACAGGCGGAAGCCGTCACGAGCGCTCCGATCCACGTCTCCGTCGCGCCGTATTTTTGGGGCGACGTGCGACGGACGGCGGAGCGCGCTCTCGTGAAGCAGCGCAAGGGGGTCCTCATCTTCGTCGTTCCGTCGCGGCGAGAGTTTGCGATCGTGGGCGACGCCGGCGCCCACGACGCCCTGGGCCAAGAAGCATGGGACGCGCTCGCCGGTTCGTTTGCGCAGCAGCTCCGGTCCGGCGATCCGACCGCGGCCATCACCTCGACGATCGCGGAACTGGCACGCGCCCTAGCGGCTTCCGGCAGATGAAGGCTTAAGCGGAGCCGTTCGAGGCGGCAATCGTCGAATCGGTCGCCGGCGCGACGTTGCTGCTGGACTGCGGCGGCCCGAGTATCGTCGTGAGTTGGCCCAGTTCCAGGGTCTCGTCCCGCAAGAGCGCTTCTGCGAGGGCTTCGAGTTGAGGCTTTGATGCCGTGAGGAGTGCCGATACCCGCTCGTGCGCGTCGTTGAGCAATTGCTGTATCGCACCGTCGACGCGGGCAGCCGTGGCTTCGCTATAATCTCGCCCTTGCGTCAGCTCGTAACCGAGAAACGGCTGTTGCTCGTCCGCGCGGAAGGCTGCCAGGCCGAGGTCGCTCATGCCCCAGCGCGTCACCATTTGTTTCGCCAGCTGCGTCGCCTCGACGAGATCGCTCTCGGCCCCCGTCGTAATTTCACCGAACATCACTTCTTCTGCCGTGCGGCCTCCGAGCATCACCGCGATGCGTGTCAGCACGTACGTGCGGCTCAAGTTATGGCGCTCGGTCGCCGGTACTTGTTCCGTCATGCCGAGCGCCTGACCGTGCGACACGATCGTGATCTTGTGAACCGGATCAGCTCCCGGCGTCAGCCACGCAACGAGCGCATGTCCGCTCTCGTGGTAGGCGACGACGCGCCGTTCTTCGGCGTCCAGTAATTGCGGATGCGCTACACCCAAGCGCAGGCGATCGAGCGCTTCGTCGAAGTCCCTCGGCTCGACGAGTTGCCGGCCGTTGCGCACGCTTGCCAGCGCTGCCTCATTACACAGATTCGCCAGGTCGGCACCGCTCATGCCGATCGTCTCGCCGGCGACCGTCTCGAGATCGACCGTCGGTGCGACCTTCAGGGGGCGCACGTGGATCTTCAAGATGTCACGGCGCCCGTTGCGATCGGGGAGCGCGACGGTAATCTGGCGATCGAAGCGCCCGGGGCGCAAAAGTGCCGGATCGAGCACGTCGGGACGATTCGTCGCGGCCAACACGATGATGTTCGCATGCGGATCGAAGCCGTCGAGCTCGCCCAAGAGTTGGTTGAGCGTCTGTTCGCGCTCATCGTTCGTGTTGCCCACGCCCGCGCCGCGCCGGCGTCCGACGGCGTCGAGTTCGTCGATGAACACAATTGCCGGAGCCAGCTCCTTGGCTTGCTTGAAGAGATCCCGCACGCGGCTGGCACCGACGCCGACGAACATCTCGACGAACTCCGAAGCGTTCAGGCTGAGGAACGGCACGCCCGCTTCGCCCGCGACGGCCCGTGCCAACAACGTTTTCCCCGTGCCGGGGTTGCCGAACAGCAGCACGCCTTTCGGAATCCGCGCGCCGATGGCATGATATTTTTCCGGCTCGCGCAAAAAGCCGACTTCCTCTTGGAGCTCGGACTTGGCTTCGTCGGCGCCGGCGACATCGTCGAACGTCACCTTCGGTTGATCGCTGGTGTAGCGGTGCGCCTCGGACTTGCCAAAGCCGAATTGTGAGCCCAAACCTTTACCGGCACGTGCGCTCATCCAAAGAATGGCGCCGACCAGCAGCAACATCGGCCCCCACGTGATCAGCAGCGTGACCAGCACGCTCGTTTGCGTCGTCGACGCCTCGATGTCGACATGATGCGCTTCGAGGAGCGGAAGGAAGCCCGGGTCACCGATCGCTTGCGGAAACGTCGTGTCGAAATTCGAATACGTCACTTGCGGCGCAGGGGACGCCGTTCCACCGGGGGCTGGAGACGCGGCGCTGCTCGGTGCCGGGGCTGGTGCGGTGTACGGCCGGCGGAACGTGCCGGTAACGTCGTCACCCGTTACATGAACGCTCGTCACATTGCCGGCGCGAATCTGCGCGAGCAGCGTCGAATACGATATCGTCACCTGCGTGACGGGGCGTGGAAACACGAAGATATTCCAAAGCAGTAAGATCACGATGGTGACGATCCACCATATCCATACTGTCCGCTGGTCGGGCGGCTTCGGTGAGCCGGGAGGCTGCGGCGCTGGCTGGGCCATGTTCCTTCGTCACTTCTCGCCCGCGCCGGCGCAATGCTCTTCGCGTTCAAGCTGCAAGGCAACCGGCGACGGTGCCGAATACCCTGCGTACTTACTTATGGGCAGTGCTCGATAAGAAAACATTCAGCCCGAGTCCCCACGAGACCAGCGCTGCGATGACAACGATCGCGGCTGCGACGGCAAGGCCATGCCAAAGTTTCACGATAGCTCTTCTTCAATGGAGAGGCTCGGTTGAAGCGCGCCGGTCCCCCTCGTGAATTGGGCCCTCGCGCTGTGAAACGTGCCTTCACAGAATATTCGTGATGAGCAGGTACGCTCCCGTACAGGCAACGTCTCGGCGAGCGAGCAATGAGACTACGCCCGTTGAGGAGACGATGATCAGCTATTCCTTCCTGCTTCTCGTCGACGGGACATCGGCGACGCTAGAGCCCACGGGCAAGGTATCCTCGTTCGCCCGCGGTTGCGACCGCGGCACGTGGTAGGGCGAAACCCATGGATATCAACGTCCGGTCCCGCCCATCGGAAGGTACGTACGTCGTGGATGTGGCCGGTGAGATCGACGTCTACACCGTGCCAACGCTCAAGGACGCGCTCAAAAGGCTGACCGATGATCAGCACTACGAACTCGTCATCGACCTTCTCAAGGTCGATTACATCGATTCGACCGGTTTGAGCGCCCTCGTCGACGTTCAGAAGCTGGCGCGCGAACACGATGGGGCAGTGACCGTCGTCTTGACGGACCCGCATATCAAGAAGACCTTTGACATCATGGGTTTGGACAAGATCTTCTGGATCTTCGAGGACGAGCAGAGCGCCGTGAAGCAGTTACGCCGCCCGGCCCACGTTCCGAATGCCGTGAATGCTTAGCAGACTGTTCGCGGCGCTTTTCTGGTGCGCCGCACTCCTCATGGTTGGCGGCGTCCTTGACGCGCAAACGGCCGACGACTTTCCGTCGGCGCCGATCGCGCCGTTGCTCCCGACGCCGCCGGCCGATCCGCCGGCATGGTCCGCCTTCAAAGAAGCGTGGGCCCACGTCAATGCCTACAGCGCGACCGTCACGTTCTTCGAACAGCAAGGCACGCAGACGCAGAACTCGGTGTTCGATTACACCTTCCGCAAGCCCGCAAATGCGACGGTGCACTTCCTCAAGGGCCCGCACGCCGGCGCGATCCTCGTCTGGAGCGGCGGCGATACGGTGGTCGCTCAGCTCGGTTCGGGTCTGATGGGTCTTTTCAAAAGGACGCTGTCACTCCACGATCCGCTGGTGATGACGATCCGTGGCGCGTCGATCGACCAGTTGAGTTACGCCGGGATCGTCGCTCACTCGCAAAACACGCCGGGAACGATGTCACAAGCTCCCGGCCCGACGATTCTCGGCATCCCGACCGAGGCCGTGACGCTCATCCCCACGTCCGCCGTGACCAACAGCGGCCTTACCCACGAGATCGTCGACATTCCGGCGGTCCCCAGTCTTCCGATCCGGGTTCTCGGTTACGAAGGCGAGATGCTCGTGCGTCAGATCGAGTTCTCCAACATCAAGTTGCTACCTTAGGAAAGGCGATATCATGCGAATACTCTCCCTGCTTTTATTCCTCGCGTTTACGATCACGAGTTTGACCACCGCTCCGATAACCGCACAAGCCGCCGTCGGCAGCGCAAACTTCTCGGGCATCGTCATCCACGTTTCGAACAACAACATCAAGGTCATGGACCCGAAGACGAAACAGTCGCTCAGCTTCCTGATCGTGCCGAAGTTCGATCAGGTCTTTTCAGCCGACGGCAAGACGACGTATCAAATGAAGGCGATCAAAGCCGGCCAATACGTCAAAGTGTACTACGATCAGAAATTTCTCGGGCAACGCCACGCCGACCGCATTCTCCTACTGACGCAGAACAACGCCGTAAAGGGAAGGCAATAAATCCATGCTCTGGACTATCATCGTCGTCCTATTCGTCTTGTGGCTCTTGGGTTTCGCCATTCACATCGGCGGCTCATTGATCCACCTCTTACTCGTCATCGCAGTGATTCTCATCATCTACAACCTCGTCGCCGGCCGTAGCCGGTCCTGAAAGGGCAATCTCAACATGAATGCATTCATCCTCAAACGCGCAACCGCCATCGGTAGCCTCATCGTCGCCGCTACGCTCGTTGCGCCACAACCCGCGCCCGCCGATACGGAGTCGACTGCGGCGATCATCGGCGCTGCGGCCGGCATCGTCGGGGCACTGCTCATCGATGCCAACAACCGGCCCTACTACGTGAAAAACAATCGCCGCTACTACGTCACGCAGCCCGAGGCACAGTACTATCGCAGCCATCATCACGTCGTGCAGCGCCGAGCGTATGTACCCGAACAAGAATACCCGGTCGCTCGCAATCCCTACCAGGGCGGAAACAACGGTCACCGCTGATCTAATCACAGGTCCGGCCCGCGCCCTAAAAAAGCGCGGACCGGGCGTAAGTTAGAACGTCAACGACGAGCAGGAGCCCCGATGCTATCTTTGTCCGGGCGCGGAATCAATCAAAGTATCCCGCCTCACCGGTCGTACCGGAATCTTCCCTTCAGTTGGCCGGCACTCTTATCGACGATCCCGGCCGTATTGATCGTTGAATTCGTAGTCGTCTTCTTCGCCCAGGGCGCCCTGGACTTGATGTCCGCCTTCGCGCTCGCCGGCGCCCGCTTGGCCGGTATTTCCGTGCGCTCGTTTGCCGATCCGTTTCTCTTCGTGACGCTACATCCGATGACGTTCGATATGCGGCACAATGACTGGTTCGGGCTACTGATGGTCATGCTGGTTTGCGCACTCATCGT
>JBEKXE010000081.1:0-20852 GCA_049512335.1 Candidatus Lustribacter sp. | reverse complement strand
CTCGCTGCGCTCGCACAAGCTCCGGCGCGAGCAGTGGGGTAGTGGCGTTGCCCTGGCGATCGCCCACGATGGTGGCGCGTTCCTCGACGGGCGCTCAACTTCGTTCGCGCCCCTCGGAATGACATGGGGTTGAAGTTACGGCGGCGGGGGGCGGTTGGCGTCTTCGCTGCGGAGAAGGTTCGCCAGTTCGCGGTCCATCGCAGCGCCCTTGATCAGCTTCAACGTCGAGCGTTTGGGCCGCGGTCGCGGACGCGGCGGCGTGGGCAGCGTGAAGCGGCGAAGGCCGGCGAATGGGCGACGGGCGACGATCAGCCAGATGATGAGTCCGAGGACGAGTGGGGGCAGCAGCTGACCGATGAAGTTCATCGCTACGAGTCTAGCACAACTGGCGCTGCTGGCAGTGCTGGCGAGCGGTGCCGGCGGCTGCGCGGGCTCGCCAAGCGGTCCCGGCGCCTGCGACAACGCGGGGCTCACGGCGGCGCAGCACGCGCACGAGAACCACGCCGAGGTGACCTTCTGCGGTATCGTCGTTCGGCTGCAGCCGGCCCGGCGCACCCGCAGCGGCTGGCACCGCACGATCTACGTCGATGCCGGGCACGGCGACGTGATCGAGATCGACGCCGACCTCGACCAGATGGGGAATTTTCCCGTGACCGACGGCGAGCACGCGGTGGTGCGCGGCGAGTACTACTACGACCCGGACGGGCGCGAAGGCGTGCACTGGACCCACCACACCGATCGCGGGCCGCACCCGCCCGGCTACCTGACGCTCGACGGGACGACCTACAGCTAACCCCGGCGCGCGGCGATGCCGTCGACAAGCGTCGAGAGCAGCGCGAGCACCGCGAGACCGAGCATCGCGATCACGCCGAGCGCGTCGGTGGCATAGTGGAACGGCACACAGCCGACCATGACGATCGCGGCCAGCACGACCAGCAAGCGCGAGCGGCGCGTGTAGCGCGCGGCGTTGGCCGGCCGGTTCATCAGCACGAAGAACCCATAGTAGACGAGTCCGGCCAATTCGTACGGATAGCCCGCCGCGAGCAGTGCGTCCACGTCAGAACCTCCAGTCCGCCGCGTTCCAGGTTGGGTTGAAAGCGTTCGGCGCGAAGCCGCGCAGTGCCGTGCGATACGCGTAAATGTACGACGGATCGAACAGGTAGACGATCGGGACCGCGGCAGCGACGCGGCGCTCGATCTGCGCGTAGAGCGCTTTGCGTTCGGCTTGCGCCGGCGCGACGAGCGCGCGCCGCTCCAGCGCGTCGACCTGAGGATCGCACCAGCGCATCACGTTCCCGGGTCCGTCGCACGTCAAGAGAAAGCTGTCGTCGGGATCGGCGCCCATCGGCCACGGCACGTAGGCCAAATCGAACGCGCCCGAAGCCAGCGCGCCGCCTTCGGACTTCGGCAAGAACAGCTTCGCGTTGGTCACCGATTTCAGCGTGACGTCGATGCCGCGCGCGTGCAACGCGCGCTCGATGAACGCGGCCGCGCGCACGCCGGTCTGGCTCTCGGGAAACTGCACGTAGGTCAATGCCAGCGGCCGGCCGGCCTTGGCGCGCATGCCGTCGGGTCCGCGCCGCCAGCCCGCCGCATCGAGCAGCCGGTCCGCCGCTGCCGGATCGAAAGCCGGCAGCCTTACCGTCGGATCGCGCGCCCACGAGCCCAGCGGTTGCGCCGTGTCGACGACCGGGTAGCGCTTGAACGTGATCTTGTCGCTGATCGCGCGACGGTCGATCGCGGCGGCGATCGCGCGCCGCACGCGCACGTCGTCGAGCGGCGGATGCGCGGTGTTGATCGCGATGCCGGCGATCAGCGCCAACGGCACGTACGCGTAGGCGAAGCCGGCGTCGTGCGGCATCGCTTGCTGCTGCACCGGCGAGATCAGATTCCAATCGAGCGCGCCGCTGAGCAGCGAGGTGAAGTTCGAACCCGGATCCGGCACGACGCGAATGTCGAGCCGCGGCATCGCCGGCGGCCCGCGCCAGTACTCGCTGTTCGCAACGTAGACCAGCCGTTCGCCGCGCTGCCACGAGACGAAGCGAAAGGGTCCGTCGCCGACCGGCGCGCCGCCGAACGTGGCCCGGTCGAGCCGCGGCTCCCGCGCGAGCAGATGCGCGGGCAGGACGTATTGCGGGGCGGTGCCGTAACTGAACAGCGTCGCAACGGCCGGCGCCCACGGCGCCTTCAGCTCGACGCGCACGGTTTCGTCGTCGATGCGTTCGGCACGCGCGATGCGGTCGTAGCCTTCACGCGAACGAATCGGGTTGCGCGGATCGACGATCGCGCGCAGCGTGAAGAGCACGTCCGCGGCGGTGACCGGCACGCCGTCCTGCCAGCGGACGCCGCGGCGCAGATGGTAGGTGATCGTACGGCCGTCGCGCGAGAGATCGCCGTTCGCGACGGTTGGGATACGCGCGAGCAAAACGGGTACGGGCCGCCCGTGCGCATCGATGTCGATGAACGGTTCGAACGCCAACCGCGCAAGCTGCTGCTCGACGCTGTTGGCGTCCGCATGCGCGAAGAGCGGATCGAGCGTCTGCGGATCGGCGGCCACCGCGAACCGCACGCTTGCCGGCCGTTCCGGCGCGGTGCCGGTTCGCGTGCAGGCCGTTACGGCGAGCAGCAGCGCGATGCCGAGCCGCAAGATCAGGGTCACGGCCCGGGCGTTTTCCCCACGTTGCGGAAGCCCTGCGCGGCCTTCCGCAACGGTATGCCGAGGAGGGCGGTTTCAAGGTTTCGGTCTGATGATCTCGCTCGAAACACCGCACCCCGCAAAATCGCCGGCCCCGCCGGCGTCGCTCGAGCATAGGAGGTTGCGGGACGGCCTGTTCTGGCAAGCCGTCCCACGGTACGCCGGGATCGACGAAGCGACGTTTCTCGACCATCTCTGGCAGGCCCGGAATTCGGTCAAAACGCCGGACGAGCTCTTCGAGGCCATCGCCGGCCTGGTCGACGAGGCGTTCATCGCCGATGCCCGCAGCGGGTTCGAGCACGCGCCGATGGCGGTGCGGGTCTCGCCCTACCTGATCGCCTCGATCGACTGGTCGCGCCCCTACGAAGACCCCATCCGCCGCCAGTTCATCCCGTTGCGCTCGACCGCCCGGCCCGATCATCCGCGCCTGACGTTCGACTCGCTGCACGAGCAACGAGACTCGCCGGTGCCGGGGCTGATCCACCGCTACGCCGACAAGGCGCTCTTTCTCGCGCTGCAGACGTGTCCGGTCTACTGCCGGTTCTGCACGCGCTCGTACGTGATCGGGCCCGACACCGAGCGCGTCGACAAGCTGGCGCTCGGGAAAACATCCGCGGCGTGGGGCCCGGTGTTCGCCTACATCGCCGCCCATCCCGAGATCGAAGACGTCGTGATCTCCGGCGGCGATGCCTATCAGCTCGCGCCGAAGAGCATCACGCTGATCGGCGATGCGCTGCTCGCCATTCCGCACGTGCGACGCATGCGCTTCGCCACCAAAGGCCTGGCCGTGATGCCGATGAAAATTCTCACCGATCCGGCGTGGGTCGACGCGCTGGTCGGCGTCGTCGACCGCGGACGTGCGTTGGGTAAGGAAGTCGTCGTGCACACGCACTTCAACCATCCCAACGAGATTTCCGAGATCACGCAACGTGCGATGAAGGTGTTGTTCGAGCGCGGCGTTTACGTTCGCAACCAGTCGGTCCTCATGCGCGGCGTCAACGATGACGCCGCAACCATGTTACTGCTCGTCAAACGCCTCGAATACGTCAACATTCACCCGTACTACGTCTACGTGCACGACTTGGTGAGCGGCGTCGAGGACTTGCGAACCTCCGTCCAAGATGCGCTGGAGATCGAAAAAACCGTGCGCGGAGCGACCGCCGGCTACAACACGCCGACGTTCGTCTGCGACGCACCGGGCGGCGGCGGCAAGCGCGACGTGCATTCGTTCGAGTGGTACGATCGCGAGACCGGCATCTCGGTTTGGACGGCGCCCAGCGTCAAGCCCGGCAAATACTTTCTGTACTTCGACCCGCTCGAGACGCTCGCGCCGGCCGTGCAGGCGCGCTGGAGCGTTCCGGAGCTGCAAGACCGGATGATCGCCGACGCGCTGGAGCACGCGGGCGGAACCGTCGCCGCACTCGCCTAAGCCGGAGCCATGCTAGTCAACGCCGTCATCTACACGTTTCCGGCCGATAAAGCGGACGAAGCCGCCGCGATGTTGCATCCCCTGCGCGACGCATCGCGCGCCGAGCCCGGATGCATCACGTTCGACGTGTCGCGCAGCAACGACGATCCGAACACCTTCGTGCTGTACGAAGAATGGCGCGATCAAAGCGCCCTCGACGTGCATTATCAAACCGAGCACTTCAAGAAATTCGGCGTCAACGGCATTCGTACGCTCGCTACGAACCGCCTCGCGCATCGCTGCAGCCCGCTCGACTAGCGCATGCGCTGGTGCGTCTTCTGCGGCTCCTCCCCGGGGCACGATCCGCGCTTCGTCGAGTACGCCACCGCGACCGGGCGCGCAATCGCCGAGGCCGGTCACGAGCTCGTCTACGGCGGCGGGCGCACCGGGCTGATGGGTGCCCTGGCCGACGGGGCGGTCGCGGCGGGCGGGCGCGTCATCGGGATCATCCCGCAGGCGCTCGAGGACCGCGAGGTCGCGCACCGCGGGATCAGCGACCTGCGGATCGTCGGCACGATGCACGAGCGGAAGGCCCTCATGGCGGAGCTTTCCGATGCCTTCCTCGCGCTGCCCGGGGGCTTCGGGACCTTCGAGGAGTTCTGTGAGGCCGTCACCTGGGTCCAGCTGGGCATCCACGACAAGCCGTGCATTTTGGCGAACCTGGACGGCTACTACGACCCCTTGGTGGAACTGTTCGACCGCGGGCGCGAAGCAGGGTTCATCTCCGCGGCGAACCGTGAAATCGTTCAGGTCGTGACGTCCCCCGACGCCTTACTGGCCGTCATATCAAGGAACACCACGACGGAGCGCATACTTCCCTAGGCAGAGGAAAGAATCGTTGGCAGGAGATGGGCGCCGGGCTCTTGTGGTCGACGACAACGCGATCATGCGGGCGATCGTGGGTCGCATCTTGCGCGAAGCGCAGTTCGAAGTCGTCGAGGCCTCCAACGGCGCCGAAGCAATTCAGGCGTTTTTTCGCGAGACCCCGGACGTCGTGCTGATGGACCTCAACATGGAGGGCCTCGACGGCACGGCCGCGATCCGCGGGATCTTGCAGATCAACCCGACCGCGCGCATCGTCGTGTGCTCGGCGACCAGCGATGCCCACATCGTGCTCAACCTGCTGCGCCTGGGCGCGAAGGGCTACGTGACCAAGCCCTTCACCCCGGAGAAGCTGCTCAACGCGATCGACGCTGCCCTCGCAGCGTAGACCTACTCCTCGGTCAAAGCTTCGCGGATGATGCGCTCTTGCTCGACCGCGTGCGCGCCCGGATAGCCCTCGGAGGGGCTGGCCCGGTAGGAGCGGCCGACGTAGAGTAGGTCCTCGAACTTCTCGGGTAGCCGTTCCACGACGCGCCGGCGGACGTGAGCGCGCGCGCCCATGTTCTTCGGCTCTTCCTGGACCCAAGTGACGCTCTTGAGATTCGGGTAGGTCGTCGTGATCAGCTCGAGGATCGCGTCGGCCGGGAGCGGCGAGAGCAGCTCGACGCGCGCGATGGCGGTCTTCGTCGCCTTGCCGTAGAGCGGGCTTGCGATCATGTCGTAGTAGACCTTGCCCGAGCACAGCAGCAGCCGCTCGACCGTCGAGCGGTCGGCGCCGGCGTAGCGCGGATCGTCGATGACCTCGCGGAACGTTCCGTCGACCAGCTCGTCCAGCGTGCCGTAAGCGGCGCGGTTGCGCAGCAGCGACTTGGGCGTCATGATCACCAGCGGAAACGCTTCGGGCGCCTTCGCTTGCGCGCGCAGGAGGTGGAAATACTGCGCGGCCGTCGAGCAGTTCGCGACGCGAATGTTGCCTTCGGCCGAAAGCGAGAGGAAGCGCTCGAGCCGCGCGCTCGAATGTTCCGGACCGGCGCCTTCGTAACCGTGCGGGAGCAGCATCGTGAGACGCGTCGTTTCGCCCCACTTCGCTGCACCGGCCGAGATGAACTGATCGATGATGATCTGCGCGCCGTTGTTGAAGTCGCCGAACTGCGCCTCCCACAGCACCAGCGCGTTCGGCGCTTCGGTCGAGTAGCCGTATTCGAAACCGAGGCAGGCGTACTCGGACAACGGCGAGTTGTGAATCTCGAACGACGCCTTCGCGCCCTCGAGGTGCTGCAGCGGAGCGTACTTCTCGTTGGTATTGGCATCGTGCAGCACCGCATGACGGTGGCTGAACGTGCCGCGTTCGGTGTCTTGCCCGGTCAGCCGGATCGGCGTCCCTTCGCTGAGCAGCGCGGCGAACGCCAGCGCCTCGCCGAGGCCCCAATCGACCTCGCCCTCGAGTTGCAGCGCGGATTTGCGCTTGGCGAACTGCGCGGTGAGCTTCTTGCTCGGCGTGAAGCCGACCGGCGTTGCGACCACCGCGTCGGACCACTTCAGCAGCTGCGCGCGCTCGATGCCGGTCTGGATCGGCTCGGCGTGCGTGCCGCCCTTCGACTTCTGCGTGATCAGCTTGGCCGCGCTCTGCTCTTCCTTGACGTTGCGATGCGCTTCGGTCATGCGCGCCGTCGCGGCGTCCTGCATCGCGGTGGCTTGCTCCGCCGTGAGCACGCCCTGCGCGACGAGCCGCGCGGCGAACAGCTCGCGCACCGTCGGATGCGACTTGATCGCATCGTACATCTTCGGTTGCGTGTATGCCGGCTCGTCCTGCTCGTTGTGGCCGAAACGGCGATAGCCGATCAGGTCGATGAGGACGTCGCGGCCGAATTTGCGGCGGTAATCGATCGCCAGGTGCACGGCGGCGATGCACGTCTCGACGTCGTCCGCGTTGACGTGGACGATCGGCAAATCGTAGCCCTTGGCCAGGTCCGACGCGTAGCGCGTCGAGCGGCCTTCCATCGGATCGGTGGTGAACCCGATCTGGTTGTTCGAGATGATGTGGATCGTGCCGCCGGTGGCGTACCCCGCAATCGCTTGCAGGTTGAGCACTTCGGCGACGATGCCTTGCGCGGCGAACGCGGCATCGCCGTGAACGAGGATCGGGGCCGCGATCTGCGCGTCGAACCGCGCGATGTTGGCGCTGCGATCGGTTTGCAGGCAGCGCGTCATCCCTTCGACCACGCCGTCGACGGCTTCGAGATGCGAGGGATTGTTGGCCAGCTCGACGGTGATCTTCGTGCCGATCGGCGTGACGTAGGTGCCCTCGGCGCCGTGGTGGTACTTGACGTCGCCGGTGACGTCGGCGTCGTCGAAATCGGGCTCGGCCGTCTTCATCGCGCCGGCTTCGAACTCGGCCAGCAGCTCTTCGTAGGGACGGTTGACGACGTGGGCGATCGCCGACAGACGGCCGCGGTGCGCCATGCCGAGAACGGCCGTTTGCGTGCCGTCTTCGGCCAGCATCGAGATCGTCTCTTCGAGCATCGGGATCATCACGTCCAGACCCTCGATCGAGAACGTCTTCTGCGACATGAACTGCTTGCGGAAGTAGCGTTCCATCGTCTCGACTTTGGTCAGACGCTGCAAGATCTGAACTTTCCGCTGCGGCGTGAGCTCGCGGCGGTTCATCGAGCCTTCGATGTACTCACGCAGCCACTCGCGCTGCTCGACGTTGGAAATATGCTCGATCTCGTAGGCGATCGTGCCGCTGTAGACGTTGCGCAGGTTCGGCAGCACCTCGGCCAGCGTGTTGCCGGGCACCTTGACGCGCAGCACCGACGCCGGCACCGCGTTCATCATCGCGGGCGTGAGGTGGTAGGTGCTGGGATCGAGCGACGGGTCGCCGGGCGGCGGCGTGCCGAGCGGATCGAGGTGCGCGGCGAGGTGGCCGTGCCGGCGATACGCGGACACCAGCGCCGAGCCGGCGGCGATGCCGCGCAGCATCTCTTCCGACGGCATGCCGACGAGCTCGCCCGACGTGCTCGGCGGGCGCGCGGGCGCGAAGCTCTGCGCTCCGGCGTTGGCGTTCGCGTTGACCGCGTCGCCGCGCACGGCCGCGGTCAACCCGAAGTCGGCGAAAACGTGCTCGTAGAAGTCGCCCGCGCCGTTGAGCAACTCATCGATGCGCTTGAGGAACTCGCCCGACGCGGCGCCTTGGATGATGCGATGATCGTAGGTCGACGTCATCGTCATGACCTTTTCGATCGAGAGCGACTTGAGCGTGGAGTCGGGAGCGTGCGCGAAGCCCGGCGGATACGCGATCGCACCCGCGGCGACGATCGTGCCTTGGCCGACCATCAAGCGCGGCACCGATGCGACCGTGCCGATGCCGCCCGGATTCGTCAGCGTGAACGTGGCGCCGGTCTGTTCCTCGACGCTGAGCTTGTTGTCGCGCGCCTTGGCGACGAGATCTTCGTAGGCCGTGCGGAACGCGACGAAGTCGAGCGTCGCGGCGCCCTTGATCACCGGCACGACGAGCGTGCGCGAACCGTCCTTGCGCTGCGAATCGACGGCCAGGCCGAGATTGATGCCGGCCTCGACGCGCTGCGGCTTGCCGCCCTCGCGGCGGAACGCCGCGCACATGCCGGGCTGTTCTTTGGCGGCTTGCACGACCGCGTACGCGATCAGATGGGTGAACGAGATCTTCTCGCTGCGCCCGGCCGTCTTCAGGCCGGCGTTCAGCTCGGCGCGGCGTAATTCGAGCGTGCCGACCGCGAGCGTACGGAACGACGTCGCCGTCGGAATCGTCGTGCTCTGGTCCATGTAGCTGGCCAGCGTCGCGGCCGAACCCTTGATCTCGCTGACCTTGGCCTGCGCCGTCACCGGCGGATAGGCCACGGCCGATGCGCCATTGGATTTGGACGCGCCGTTGGCCGCGGCGGGCTTGAGGGTGCCGGCGGTCATCGCCGCCTCGACGTCCTCGCGCAGGATCAGGCCGTCGGGTCCGGTGCCGCGGACGCCGGCCAGATCGAGCCCGAAGCGCTCGGCCAGCCGGCGCGCGTGATGCGACACGGTATGGGCGAGCGCGCCGCCCCCGGCGGCGCGTTTCTCCGGCGGCGGTGCCGCGGAGCCGGCCGCGCCGTACGACGACGGGGTGACCAATTCGGGCTCGCCGGCCGGCCGCGCGGGGGCGGGCGCGGCGGAAGCCGCGGGCTCGCCGGCCGGCTTCGCGGCGCTGGTGTCGATCTCGACCAGCACGGAGCCGACCGGGATCGTCTCGCCCTCGGCGCCGTGGATCGCGGTGATCACGCCCGAAACGGTCGACGGCACCTCGACGTCGACTTTGTCGGTGGTGACGTCGACGATGGTCTCGCCCTCATCGACCCACTGACCGGCTTTCTTGCGCCACTCGACGATGGAGCCTTCGGTGACCGACTCGCCCATCTCGGGCAGCGTCACCTTTACCAGGGAATCGAGCACGCGTCGTCCACTCCGTTTGCGATCATTCTAATTGCAGGCAGATTTTGGGGTTCCCAAGATTATCTGCCTGCACCATAACCAAAGAAACGACAAAAGCGAGGCAGTCCTCCTTAGCCGAACCTGTCCTGAGCTCCGTCAAAGGATACGTTCGCTTGCTCGGGGACGGCCAGCCGCCGGATGTCGCCGGCCCGCGCCGGCCAGCGGGCGATCAGCTCCGCGGCGTGGCCGCCCTCGAAACAGCCCGGCGTGAAGCCCGGGGCCATCGTGCAGCCGAAGAGCGCGTAGCGGCCGCCGGGGAGCAGCTCGCCGGCTTGCCACGTGCCGGCCGGAACGGTGAACTGCACGTGCTGGCCGGCGGCGCCGTCGCGGCCCATCACGACGTCGGTGCTCGACCCGTCGGGGTGGAGCAGGAGCAGCCGGAACGGATCGCCGGCGTACGCGTGCCAGATCTCGTCGTGCGCGAGAACGTGGAAGCACGAACGGCTGGGCGGGTCGACGGCGTAGAGCGCGACGATCGCCGTGGCGGCGCTCGAACGATACGTCTCGGCGAACAGCGTGCCTTCGACCGGTAACGGGCGCAGGCCGTAGCGTTCGATCAGCGCGCGCACCTCGGGTTCCACAGGACGCTGCTTGGACCAAACGGTAACGGGTCCATGGTGATCGCACCGGAAATCGCCGAGCTCCTCGACCTGCGCGAGCGCGTCGTGCTGGTCACCGGTTCGAGCAGCGGCATCGGCGCCGGCATCGCACGCCGGTTGCATGCCGCCGGCGGACGCATCGCCGTGCACTACGCGCACCAACGCGTCGCCGCGGAGATGCTCGCGCGCGAGCTGGGCGCGCGCGCGTGCGTCGTGCACGGCGACGTCGAACGCGACGCGGAGCGGCTGTGCGACGATGTGATCGCCGCGTTCGGCCGGCTCGATGCGGTGGTCAACAACGCCGGCATCCAGCCCGTCGCGCCGCTGCTCGACCTCGCCGCGGACGACGTGGGCGAGATGCTGCGCGTCAACGTGGCCGGCACTGTTGCACTCACCACCGCTGCGGCGAAGCACTTCGTCGCGCGCGGCGACGGCGGCGCGATCGTGAACGTCGCGTCGATCGAAGGACTGCAGCCCGCCGCCGGCCACAGCCACTACGCCGCCTCGAAAGCGGCGGTGATCATGCACGCGCGCGCGGCCGCGCTCGAGCTCGGACCGCACGGGATTCGCGTCAACGCCGTCGCGCCGGGCCTGATCGACAGCGCCGGGCTCGCCGAGGCCTGGCCCGACGGCGTCCACCGCTGGCTCGCCGCCTGCCCGCTCGAACGCCTCGGCACGACCGACGACGTCGCCGACGCGGTGCTCTTCCTGCTCTCGAACGCCGCCCGCTGGATCACCGGCGCAACGCTCGTCGTCGACGGCGGCATGCTCGTCCGCCCAACCTGGTGATCGTACGGTCTCGCAACGCACGCCGCCCCCGTTGTCATCCTGACACGGGGCGCGACAACGTTACGCTCGGGGCCAGGAGTCCGCTGAGATCGAAGCCGTGATCGAGGATGCCGTACTTTACCGCGAAGTCGAGCGGGCGTTGGAAATCGGACAGCGCGACGGTTTCGGCTGACGTCGAGCGGATGCCGCGCGCGAGCACGGCGGGGTCCTGGCCCGAAAAGGACGCGACCATGTCGAGCGTCGCCGCTTCGTGCGCGTTGGTCCAGCGCGCGGCCTCGTTGAGCGCGGCTGCGAATCCGTTCACGACGGCCGGGTTCTTCGCTATGAAGTCCGCGGTCGCGACCCAGCACGAGAGCAAAAAACGCGGCGCGATCGCATCCAGCGGCGTGCCGAGCACGCGACATTTGCCCGACTCCATCGCGACGGTGAGATACGGCGGCTTGACGACGGTGGCATCTATGCGGCCGGCATCGAGCGCCGCGACCTGTTCGGTCTGCTTCAGTTCGATCGGCCGCAGCGACTTGCCGTCGCCACCATGCTGGTCGAGCCACGCGCGCAGCGCCGTTACGGAGACGTCGGTGACGAAATCGACGCCGACGATCTTTCCGTTGAGGTCGCGTGGCGTCTGGATCGGGCCGTCCTTTGCCACGATCACCATCGAATCGGGATGACTGGTCGTATACAACGAAGCCGGCGCAACGATGCGCAGCGGCAACCCGCGCGAGTATGCCGAGAACACCGGAAAGAGGCTGCCCGAACCAAAGTCCGCCGAGCCGCCAAGCACGGCCGCGAAGATCGCCGCACCGCTTCCTACGGCCGAGATCTGGGCATCGATGCCGCGCTTGCGGAACAGCCCGGCCTTTTCCGCGTACAGGATCGCTTTCGCACCGTCGGTCGGCACACCGAGCACGGTCACGCTGCGAATGGCGGCGGCGGCGGACGCGGGCGCGCCGACTGCTGCAGCGGCAACGGCGCCGAGAAGCGTGCTGCGCTTCAACGCCGCGAGATCGGCATCGTCGGCGCCAGGAGCCCGCTCAAGTCGAAATGCTGCGTGATGACGCCCCATTTGTAGGCGAAGTCGAGCGGCGCTTGCATCTCGGCCAGCGTGATCGACTCGGCGGTGGTCGAACGCAAGCCGCTCGCGAGTTGCCCGGGATCCTGGCCCGAAAACTGCGCCACCAAGTCGATCGTCTCGGCTTCGTGCGCGTTGGTGTAGCGCGCCGCTTCCATCAGGCCCGCGACGAAGCCCTTGACGATATCGGGATTCTTCGCGATGTAATCCACGGTCGCAACCCAGCACGAGAGCAGAAAGAGCGGCGCCACGGCGTCGTAGGGCGTGCCGAGCACGCGGAATTTTCCCGACTGTTGCGCCACGGTCAGGTAGGGCGGTTTCAGCGTCACCGCGTCGATGCGGCCGGAGTCGAGCGCCTCGAGCTGCTCGGTTTGTTTCAACTCGACCGTGCGCAGCGATTTGCCGTCGCCGCCGTGCTGGTCGACCCACGCGCGCGTCGACACCACGCCGATGTCGTTGACGGCGTCGCCGCCAAGGATCTTGCCGTTGAGATCGCGCGCCTCGTGAATCGGCGCATCCTTGCGCACGAGCAGAAACCCGTCCGGATGTTTGCTCGAATAGATCGACGCCGGCGCGATGATGCGCAGCGGCAAACCGTGGATGTACGCCTGATAGACCGGCCACAAGCTGCCCGAGCCGAAATCCGCCGAGCCGCCGATGACCCCGGCGTAGATCGCCGCGCCGCTGCCCATGCCGACGATCTTGGCGTCGATGCCGTGCTTGCGGAAGAGTCCCGCCTTCTGCGCGTAGAGCACCGACTTCGCACCGTCGGTCGGGACCTCGAGCACGTTCACGGAGTGCAGATCTTGCGCGGCGGCGGGCGCACTGCCGGCGCCGAATCCGCCGGCCGCCGAAGCCGCTGCCAGCTTGACGAACTCGCCGCGTCGCAACACGTGGTTAGGCCGGAGCTCCGGTCTCGAGTAGATTCTGCCAGGGCTGATCGACCGGCACCATGCCCTCGGCGCCGCGCACGTCGTCGATCCGCTCGCCCAGGCCCAGCGGCGTCGCGCCGTTGTCTTGGAACGCGCGCACCGCGTCGAGCATGCGGCGGCGCATCCGGATGATCGCGGTATCGCTGACGCCCAGATGTTCCTTCGTGCGGTCGTAGAGCGGGCCCATGCTCTCCTGCACCGCCGTATCCTGATTGCGGATGACTTGGATCCCGGTGAAGCTCGTGCCGTCGGACATCGCCGCGCGATCCTGACGCCAGTTGTTGTCGCGGTTGCGGTCGGTGCCGTAATCGCCGTCGGACGGGCCGATCGAGCTGAACTCGAGCAAACGCTCGGCCGGTGGTTCCCGGAAGCCGAACTTCACGTTGTACTGGTACGTGTGATAGTCGTCGATCGGCAGAAAGATCTGCACGTTCTGCAAGTCGCCGAGCGGAATGATCGCCGTGAACGGTGCGACGAAGTGCGTTATCCGAACGTACTGGTTGACGTCGGCATCGACCAGCGGACGCCGCAGCGCGCCGTAGCGGAAACCGTACGGCGTGTCTTCCGTGATGATGCGCGGCCGGCCGTCGTCCGACGGGCGCGCGGTCTGGCGCGACAACCAGCGTGACGCCGCGGCCGGATCGCCCGGCCGGATGTCGGTCGAGTGCAGGTAGTTCGAGTGGGCCGTGTCGATCGCTCCCTCGAGCGATTGCACCCAGTTGCAGTCGGTGCGGAATTTCGTGTTCACGCGCCAGCCGTCCGGCACGTGCGCGAACGCAAAGTCCGGCGGCGGCGGTGCCGGCACCGGCGCCCCGAGGTAGGTCCAGACGAGGCCCGCCGCCTCGTGCACCGGATATGCCCCCGTGCGCACTTTTTCGGCGAACGACGAGCCCGCGGGCTCCGAGGGCGTCTCGACGACGGCGCCCGAGCGATCCATTTTCCAGCCGTGATAGAGGCAGCGCAACGCGCAGCCTTCGGTTCGCGCCAGCACGAGCGAAGCGCCGCGGTGCGGGCACAACTCGTCGAGCACCCCGACGGCGCCGTCGTCGCCGCGGAACGCAACGAAGTCCTCGCCCAGCAGACGGACGCGTTTGGGCGTTCCCACCACGAGCTCGCTGCTCATCGCGACCGGCAGCCAGTAGCGGCGCATCATCCGGCCCATCGGCGTTTCGCGCCCGACGCGGCACAGCAACTCGTTGTCTTGCCGACTCAACATAGCTTACGGCCTCCCTAAATCTCGCCCGTCAGGGTTTCTTCGGTCGATTCGCGCCTCCCGCTGCGCTGTCGACACAGGGACGAGGAACGGTGCGGGAAAGTACAGCCGGGCAAGAGCGAGGAGAAATCAGCCGTTATGGACGTTCAAGAAACAGCCGCGTTGCTCAAAGACCGCGTCGTCGTCATCACCGGCGCCGCGCGCGGCATGGGCCGCGCCTACACGCACGCGTTCCTCAAAGCCGGTGCGAAGGTCGTCGCGACCGATCGCTCGTGGAGCGGCGTCGAACCGCTCGACGACAAGAACGCGCTGGTCGCCGACATGGACCTCACGCGCGAAGACCAGCTGGACAGCGTCTACGCCGCCACGATCGAGCGTTTCGGCACCGTCGACGTGCTGATCAACAACGCGGGGCTGCGCCAACGCGACCTCTTTCCGCCGACCGGCCGCACGACGACGCTCGACACGAAGGACTCGGATTGGGAGAAATCGTTCGCGGTGAACGTCTTCGGCACGCTGAAGGTGACGCGCCGTTTCATCCGGCCGATGATCGAGAAACGCCGCGGCAGCATCATCAATACCGTCAGCAGCGGCATCCTCAACCACTCGCAGGGCGGCGCATACATGGCGCTGCGGCCCAACAGCCAAGAGATGCCCTACCAGTCGGGCAAGGCGGCGCTCGCGACGATGAGCTTCTACCTGGCCGATGAGGTCAAGCAACACAACGTCGCGGTGAACATCCTCATTCCGGGTCACACGCGCACGACCGGCTTCGACGAACAGAACATCGCGCGCATGAAGAACGGCGCCACGCAGACCGGTCCGCAGCCGCTCGTCCCCGAGCACATGGTGCCGATCACGCTGCATCTCGCAGCCCAGCCGGGCGGCCTCACGACCGGCAAGATGTTCGACGTCGTGACCTGGAACATCGAGCACGGCCTCGGCGGTCAGGAGCGTTGGCAAGACACGTCGTTCTCGTACGACGCGTTGCGCGCCAGCATCAAATAACGTGGCCGAGATCGTGCTCGGCATCGGCACCTCGCACAGCCCGCAGGTCAGCACGACGTGGGAGCAGTGGCCGAACATGCGGCGCACGGAGGAACGCAGCCCGGCGATTCCGCCGGACCTTGCCGCGCAGCTCGAGCCCGGCGTTCTCGAATCGCGTTTCGGATCGGTGCAGAACGCCGTGCAGACGCTGTCCCGAGTGTTGCGCTCGACGCCGCTCGACGCGATCGTGATCTTCGGCGACGACCAGCACGAGCAGTTCGACGATACGAACATGCCCGCGATCGCGATCTATCACGGCGAACGCGTGCCGGTGACCGAACCGCGGCGCGCCACGATTCCCTGGACCGGGCCCGCCGAGGCGCGGCACCACATCTCCGCGCTGGCGTTGCCGACGCTCGAAGCGTATCCGAACGCGGCCGAGTTGGCCGGCCACATCGTCACCGCGCTGACCGAACAAGAATTCGACCTCGCCCGCTGCGATAAGCTGCGCACGGCCGGGATCGGCCACGCCTTCGCGTTCCTCTACCAGCGGCTGTGGCCGGAGTGCAACGTCCCGATCGTTCCGATCATGCTCAACACCTACTATCCGCCGAATCAGCCGACGCCGCGGCGTGCCTACGCGCTCGGCGCGGCCGTGCGCCGCGCGCTCGAGGGCTGGCAGGGCGGCAGCCGCGTGGCGGTGATCGCATCCGGCGGGCTCAGCCACATCGTGGTCGACGAACCGCTCGACCGCAGCGTCTTGGCCGGTTTGCGCGATCGCGATGCCGAGCGGCTGTGCGCGGTCCCGCGCGAGAAATTGCGCGGCGGAACGTCGGAGATCTTGAACTGGATCGCGCTCGGCGGCGCGATGGGCTCGATGAACATGACGCTCGTCGACTACGTGGCCGGCTATCGCTCGACCCCGAGCACCGGCTGCGGCATGGCCTTCGCATACTGGACGCCGCAGTGACGCTGGTGCGCCGCGCCGTGCTGCTCGCGGCGTTGCTGATGTGCGTTTGCACCCCGGCCCGTGCGACCGACCCCTACGACATCTACGCGATCTTGCCGTTGACCGGCGCGAACTCGTTCGTCGGGAACGAGCAACAGCAATCGTTCCAGATCTTGCAGGCGCTGGTCAACCGCGGCGGCGGCGTGCACGGCCGCGCGATTCGCTTCATCGTGCTCGATTCGGGTTCGAACCCGCAAACCGCGGTGCAGCTGACCGGTGAGGTGCTGGCCAAACATCCGGCGCTCGTCATCGGGGATTCGGCGCTCTCGACGTGCGCTGCGATGGCTCCGCTGTTGGCGAACGGACCGTTGCAGTTCTGCCTCTCGCCGGGCTTCATTCCGGCGCCCTTCAGCAACGCCTACTCGATCGGCACGCCGCCGGTCGAGCAGGCTGCGGCCGCGCTGCGCTACGCGCAAGCGCGCGGCTGGACGAAGCTGGCGATGCTGCTTCAAAACGACGCGACCGGCGATTCGGCGTACCGTTCGTTTACCGCCGAGCTTGCAAAACCCGAATTTCACGCGATCCAGCGCGTCGCGACCGAGCGGTTCAGCCCCGGCGATATCAGCGTTGCCGCACAGCTCGCACGTATCCGGGCCGCCGGTGCGCAGTTCATCGTCAGTTATAACAGCGGCGCACCGTTCGGCATCGTCATCCACGGCATGCGCGATGCGGGACTCGATCTGCCGGTGTTCACGAGCCAGGGAAATCTCTCGTACGTCGAGCTCAAACAGTACGCCGAAAACCTGCCGCGCCAGTTGTACTTCATCTCCGGCCCGCTGCCGCCCGACGGACCCGAAATCGCGAACGGGCCGTTGAAGGCAACGGATTTGGCGTTCCTCGATGCCTTTCGCCAGCAAGGCCTGCGTCCGGATTGGGGCAACGCCGCGGCGTGGGATACGGGCGCAATCGTCATCGCCGCGTTGCGCGCGCGCGGTTTGGATGCCACGCCGGATCAGCTGAAGTCCTACATCAACGGTCTGCACGGCTTGCCGACCGTTCAGGGTCTGGCCGACTTTACCGACGGCGCAGGCCGTGGTGTCTACGACACGCGCATCCTGCGCTGGGATACGGGCCGCAACACGTGGGCGATCGTTTCGGCTCGGGGCGGCACACCGATCACGGGTCCGCGTTGACGCCCGGGCCGACGTCATGTCATGCGGAGCGGAGCCCGTCGAGCGCGACGCCGACGTATCCGCGGGCCGCCAGCCGGTCGGCGCCGACGGCGAGGTAGCCGTCGAATCCCGCGCAGCCGTGCAGCAACAGCACGGCCGGAAACGGCCCGTTGCCCGGCGGGCGCGCGACGTAGACCGGGATCGGCGGGGTGCTCGCCGTCGCCGGCACACGGACGAGCATCCGCCGCAGCATAGCGGGAGTGGTACTACGCGCACGGAAGCGCTTCCCATGTTCTGCTGCCGGCACGATCACTACGCGGCATCCGCGACGGGCGATTACGGCTTCGAAGTCGACGGCGCGCGCATCACGTACGGCCGCGGCGTGCTGGCCGAGCTCGGGGCGGCGGCGAAGAACCTGCACGTCACGCGCGCCGCGGTGTTCGTCGATCCGCACCTGCGCGACTTCCCGTTCGTCGCGACCGCGCTCGCCGCGTTGCGGGCCGCGAAGATCGACGTGGTCGTGTATACCGACATCGCGGTCGAGCCGACCGACGCGTCGTTCAAGGCCGCCGCCGCGTTTGCCGTCGACGGAAAATTCGACGGTTACGTTTCGATCGGCGGCGGTTCGACGATGGACACGGCCAAGGCGGCCGACCTCTACGCCACCTATCCGGCCGACTTCATGGATTACGTGAACGCACCGATCGGCGCCGGGCGGCCGATTCCGGGGCCGCTCGCGCCGCACATCGCGTGTCCCACCACCTGCGGCACCGGCAGCGAATGCACCGGCATCGCGATCTTCGACTACCTCGCGATGAATGCGAAAACCGGCATTCGCGCGCGCGAGCTGCGGCCGGCGCTGGGGATCATCGATCCCGACGTCACGCGCTCGCTGCCGGCGATGGTGGTGGCGTGCAGCGGGTTCGACGTGTTGAGCCACGCGCTCGAGTCGTATACCGCGCTGCCTTACACGCAGCACGCGCGCTCGCCGCTCGGCGTCGCGCGTTCGCTCTCGCAAGGCGCCAATCCGTACAGCGACGTCGGCTGCACCGGCGCGCTGCCGATCATCGGCGAGCACATCGCGCGCGCCGTCAACGACCCGGGCGACGATCTCGCACGCGAACGGATGATGTTCGCCGCGATGCTGGCCGGAATCGCCTTCGGCAACGCGGGTTGCCATCTGCCGCACGCGATGTCGTACGCGGTCTCGGGCAACGTCAAAGACTTCCGCGCGCCCGGCTACGCGCCGGCGGAGGCGATGATCCCGCACGGCATGTCGGTGATCCTGAACGCACCCGCGGTGTTCCGGTTCACGGCGCCGGCGTGCCCCGAGCGGCACCTCGACGCGGCACGCATGCTCGGCGCGGACGTGCGCGGCGCGGGGCTCGACGACGCCGGCGAGGTCCTGAGCACGCGCATCACGGAACTGATGAAGGCGACCGGCATTCCCAACGGTCTGGCCGCGGTCGGCTACGAAGCGCGCGACATCGACGCGCTCGTCGACGGCTCGTTCCCGCAGAAGGGACTCATCCAGAACGCGCCCCGCGAAACCTCACGCGAGCAATTGCATTCCCTCTACACCGACGCACTGCACCACTGGTAAGGAGCACGGCATGAGATCGAGCCTCGGAGCACGCCTCGCAGCGAGCGTGCCGGCAGCCATCGTCGCGGTCGCCCTATCGATCGCTCCCGTCGCCGCACAGCAGGTTCCCCACATGCCGGATCCGGTTGCGGTGACCGTGAGCCCGGCGTCGACGGCGCTGCTCGTGATGGACGTCGTTCCGGCAATCTGCAGCGCGCAACAGCCGAATTGCATCGCGCTGGTGCCGCGCCTCGCGGCGTTGATCGCCGCGGCGCGCAAAGCCGGCGTATTCGTTGTCTACAGTGCGGCGCAGTTGACGCCGTTGGCCGAACCGGTCGGGCCGGTGCCGTTTCTGACGGCGATCGCGCCGCAGAAGGGCGATCCGATCATTCTCGGCGCGGCCCAGGACCGTTTCTTCTCGACGACGCTCGACGGCTTATTGCGCCGGCACGGCGTCACGACGCTGATCCTCACCGGCTGGCGCGAAAACGGATCGGTGCTTTACACCGCCGTCGGCGCGAACCTGCACGACTACACCGTCGTCGTCGCCGAAGACGCAACCTCGGCGACCCACGACTACGACGTCGCGGTCGGCCGCTACCAGTTGCTCACCCAGTTGAACGGGAACGCGAACAACGAGCCGCTCAAGAAGGGCGCGGTCACGCTCAGCCGCGGCGACCTGATCACCTACCGCTAGCGCCCGTCACCCGACTGACGCCGCGGGTCGATCAGCTGCACGGTCACCGCACTGCCGGCCGGGATCACCACGTCGCGCGGTTGTCCTTGGCGACTCTTCGAGCCCAACGACGCGCCGATGACCCCCGTCAGCACCCGGTGCGGGCGGCGGGACCGGACCGGCAACGGCCGGACCGCCCACGTCCACGCTGTCGGCGGCGAAAACCGGCCCGTTGGCGACCCCGACGATCGTGACGACCATGCCGGGCTGGAGCTGCGCGTCGCCCGGCCGGACGACCGTACCTTGCCCCAGCTGCACGTTGTCGACGAAGCCGCGGTCGTCGTTCAGCTGCAGGTCGCCGGAGTTCGGGTCGAACGAAGCGACCTGGCCGTGAATGGTCTCCTGGCCCCCGGCCGGCCCCGGAACGGCGTATGAGGGGGCGCCCGAGGGCGCCGGCTGGGCCGGCGCGGCCGCCGGAGCCGCCGCTACCGCGAGAGTGAGCAGCATCACGAATAACTTGTTTTCCAGCCGAACCATCGTCGTCGAACTCCCCGTCTTACGAACGTTTACCCGGCATCGGAGACTATCAGCGGGTTCTTGGAAGAGCCGCAGAGCGTTCAGATTCCGTTCTGCCCTTCACTTGAAAGCGGGATTGAGCAAGTAGCGAGCGAGAATCGCGGCTTATGGAGTGGTTAACGGCCGCTTGAACGTTCGTTTTTGGGGCACGCGCGGATCGATCGCCAAACCCGGGCCGACCACGGCCCGGTATGGCGGAAACACGTCCTGCATCGAGGTACGCTCATCCCGCGGAACGCTGGTCGTCATCGACTGCGGCACGGGATCGCACGGCCTGGGTCAGGCGCTGGTGGCGGCCGGCACGAAGCGCGGCTGCCTGCTGATCAGCCACACGCACTGGGACCACATCCAGGGTCTGCCGTTTTTCGCACCGCTGTTCGATCACACCAACGAGTGGGACATCTGCGGTCCCAAAGGGCTCAGCGGTTCGCTGCGCGAGACGCTCGCGGGCCAGATGGAGTCGACGTATTTTCCGGTCGCCCTGGAATCGCTCGGCGCGACGATCCGCTACTGGGACTTGCTGCAAGGCAGCTTTCAGGTCGACGACATCCGCGTCTCGACCCATCACCTGAACCACCCCGCGCTGACGCTGGCCTACCGCCTGGAAGCCGACGGTGCGAGCATCGTATACGCCTGCGATCACGAGGTGTACTCGCATGCCGCCGCCGACGGCAACGTGCGGCTCGACGGACCGGACCTGCGCCACGCGGAGTTCGCGGCCGGAGCCGACCTGCTGATCCACGACGCGCAGTACACGGCGGCCGAATATCCGGCCAAAGTCAACTGGGGTCACAGCACGATCGAGTACGCGATGCGGGTCGCG
>JBEKXE010000080.1:0-20957 GCA_049512335.1 Candidatus Lustribacter sp. | reverse complement strand
TGGGGGGCCCGCCCCGCGGCGGTGCGGCGAGGCTGAACACGCCCCCGGTGGCGAAGGTGCCAGGCCCGTGAGGACGCCCGTGCGGATCCGAGGATGCCGTCTCGCCCTGCTGCTGGCCGGGTTTCTGACCGGATGCGGCGGTGGCGGCGGCAGCGTTGCGCCCGCGGCGAGCCCCGGGGCGGCTCGGGGAACGACCGCCGTGACGGTCCGCATCGACGTCCCGCTGACCGGTGCGGCGTCGACCCGGCGGCCGGCCTACGTCTCCCCGGCGACGCAGTCGCTGGCGATCGCCGTCGAAACGAGCGGCGGCCAAACCATCGGCACGTTCTCCGTCAACATCACCCCCGCGTCGACGGCCTGTCAAACGGTGACGGTAGCCGGGACGGCGACGCTGACGTGCTCGCTCTCCGTATCGCTCGCGCTCCCGGCCAGCGGTACGTACACGCTGGCGACCGCGACGTTCGACCAGCCGCAAACGCAGCCGTGCTCGCCGGCCGGCACGCCGCGTTGTGCCGGGAACGTTCTCTCGGCAGCGCTGATCTCGGCCACGCTCCAACTCAACACCGCCAACGTCGTCTCGATCGCGCTGGGCGGGCTGGCCGCCGGCTTCACCGTCGCGCCGGTCGCGAACGGCTTCGTTCAAGGCAACGTAACCGGGCTGCACGTCTGGGGCCCGCAAGCGCAAACACTCATCGTAGGGGCCCTCGATGCGGACGGCTACACGATCGTCGGCAGCGGAGCACCGGCAATTGCGTTGAGCGCGGCCTCGCCGAGCGTGCAGATCACGACCGCCGCGCCGGGCACGTTCACGATCGCGGCGACGGTCAGCAATTCGCCCGCGGTCGTCACGCCGGGGACGGTACCGCTGACGCTTGTGGCGACGCCGGTCGGCAGTCCCGCGCAGCCGTACTCGCAAACGGTTCCGCTGACGATCTCGCACACTACGGTGTTCGTGTCGGATATCGCCAACGTGCTCGTGTTCTTCGACGGCAATACGACCTCGAGCGTCACCCTTGCGATGACGAACAACCCCCGGGGCGTCGCGGTCGATGCGAACGGCAACGTCTACGTCGCCAACCATGGCAATGGCACCGTGAGTGAATGTACGGCCGCCGGCAACTACGCGCCCGCCGGGTGCACCGTCCCGATTGCCGGGTTGGGTGGCCCCGAAGGCGTGGCGATCGATGGGACCGGCAACCTTTGGGAAGGGGACAGCGGTAGCGGCAACATCATTGAATTCATGGCCGGCTCGTTCAGCCAAGTGGTCGCCGTCCCGTCGGGGTTCGGACTGCTCCGCGGTGTCGCCGTGGATTCAAACGGGAACCTCTGGGCCTCCGATCAAGCAACGAGTCACGTGGAGGGTTTCGCTCCTCCGTTCACGATATCGAGCACGCCCTTCGCTACGCTGACGAACGGTATCACGACCCCGATCGGGCTGAGCGCGGATGGTTCCGGCAATCTGTGGGTCACCAGTTCCGGCGCAAATACGGCGTTGCAATTCACGCCGCCGATCGTTACCGGAAACATGCCGGCCGTGACGCTCGCGACCGGCGTGAGCAATGACCAAGGCGTCGCCGTCGATGCGACCGGAACGGTGTGGATCGCAAATGTCGGCGGTGGCGGCACCGTGCTCGAGTGCCCGCCGCCGGCCGGTACGATCGCCTGCACCTCGTTTGCGGTCCCTAACGCGCTCTGGATCGCCGCGTACCCGGCGGCCTTCAACCCCTGAGCCGATCCGGCAAGGTCCGCCGTTTGCGCGTGCCATAAGTACGTTCGTCAATGGCCCTGCGCAAGCCACGGATCGGCGAACGGCGGCTCGAAAGCGTCCTGTCCATCACGCGTGACATTCTGCGCGCGCCCGATTTGGATTTCGCGCTCGAATCGATCGCCCGCGGCGTGGCCGAGGTCTTCGGTTTCCAATTCGTGACGATCGTCATCGCCGAGGACGACAGCGACGTCATGCTGCGGCGGGTGATGTACGGCTACGCACCGGAGACGGTGCTCGAGCGAAAGAACGAGGAGATCTCGCGCGCCGACATGATCGCGCTGCTCGACCGCCGCTTCGAGAGCGCCGAAAACTGCTTCTACCTGCCGGCTGAAGCCGAGGCCGACTGGGAGCATTCGATCTACTCCGGCACGCTGCCGCGCGACGCGCCGCGCTCGGCGCCCGAAGCCTGGCACGAGCGCGACTCGCTGTGCCTGGTGCTGCGTGACGAGCAGGGGACGATGATCGGATATCTGAGCCCGGACGCGCCGCTCGACGGCTGCATCCCCGATCCCGACGAGCTGCGGGCGATGGAGCTGTTCGTTAACCTGATGGGCTTGGCGCTGGCCAAGGCGCGGGCCCAAACCCGCTTGCGCCGCGAGGCCACGCACGACGCCTTGACCGGCCTTGCGAACCGGTCGTTTTTTCAAGAGCAGCTCGAGCTCGCGCTGGTGCAAACGCGCAACGCGCCCGACCGCGCCAGCGCCGTGCTGTTCTTCGACCTCGACGACTTCAAGCAGATCAACGACACCCTCGGTCATCTGGCCGGCGACGCGATGCTGCGGGTCGTGGCGGATCGTTTGCAGCGCGCGGTGCGCGGCAGCGACGTCGTGGGGCGCATCGGCGGCGATGAGTTCGGCGTGCTGCTCAACGATCGGGCCGACGCGGCGGCGGTCGACGCGACGGTCGCCCGGATCCAGGAGACGCTGGTCGCGCCGGCCTCACTCGACGGACGTATCGTGTACATCACGGCCAGCGTCGGCATCACGTTGCTCGAAGAAGGCGACGAGCGCATCGAGGACGTGCTCGCTCGCGCCGACGCCGCGATGTACCACGCCAAGGCGCTCGGCCACGCGCGATACGCGTACTTCGAGCAGTACATGCTCAACGAGACGACGCGCCGGCTCGCGCTCTCGAGCAGCCTGCGCACCGCGGTCGAGGGCGATCAGTTCAGCGTCGAATTTCAGCCGATCGTGCAGCTCGCCGACGGCAGCATCGCGGGCTTCGAGGCGCTCGTGCGCTGGCGCACGCCGAGCGGTGAGGTGTTGCCGGCGGAGTTCGTCCCGATCGCCGAAGAGGTCGGGCTGATCGTGCCGATCGGACGCTTCGTGCTGGCCGAAGCGACGCGGGCGCTGCGCACGTGGCGGCGGCAGACCGGCCGGACGAGCTTACGCATGCACGTGAACCTGTCGGTCGGCGAATTGCTCGAGCCGGACATCGAAGCCTACATCGTCGGTCAGTTGCGCCGCTTCGAGCTGCCCCCCGACGCGATCACGATCGAGATGACCGAGAGCGCGATGATGCGCGGCAACACGCTGGCGTTCGGGCGGCTCGCGCAGTTGCGCGCGCGCGGCATCCCGCTGTGCATCGATGATTTCGGGACCGGCTACTCCTCGTTGCGCTACGTGCGCGACTTCTCCGTCGACGCGCTGAAGATCGACCGCTCGTTCGTCGAAAGCCCGGACGGTTCGCTCGGCAGCACGCCGATCGTGCGCATGCTGATCCAACTCGGCGCCGCCTACGCGCTCGACGTCGTCGCCGAAGGCGTGGAGACGGCGGCCCAGGCTGCGGCGCTGCAAGCGCTCGATTGCCGCTACGCACAGGGCTTTCACTTCTACCGGCCGATGAGCGCGTCGGCGATCTCACGCCTCTTGCGCGACCGCGCCGCCGCGACTTCCTAAGACGGCGGCTAGACGGCGGCCAGCGATGCGTCCGCCACGTTGCTGCTCAACTGGAAGGTGAGCGCGACGGTGGTGCCGTGCGGGCCGTGCTCGATCTCGAACGTGTCGCACAGCTCGCGCATCATCACGATGCCGCGGCCCCGGGTCGCCAGCGGTTCGACGTCGTTCCAGGTGCCGGAGTCTTCGACCAGGATCGTGCACGTGTGGTCTTCGAAGCGGGCGCGCAAGACGAACGTTTGGTTCGGCCGGCGGTCGTAGGCGTGCTCGATCGCGTTGGCGACGGCTTCGCCGGTGGCCACGACCGCATCGAAGCTGCGCCGCTCGCCCAGCGGCGTCGACGCCAAGAAGCGGCGCACCGCGGTGCGGGCCAGGCCCGCGCTGGTGAGCTCGGCCGGCAGGCGCACGTCCAGGTGCGCGAGCTGCGCCTCGGGCGCGATCGTGATGATCGTCGCGTCGTCGTCGCGTTCGCGCCGGCCGAAGATCGCACGGTCGATCGTGGGTGCCGGTTTGTCCGGCGCGAGCGTGCGCGCTTCGGTCAGCGCGTCGGCGAGCGTCTGGGTTACGGCGATGCCGTCCCGATCGAGCGCGACGCAGCCGTCGGTGTAGAGCGCGAGCAGACCGTCGACCGGAATCGCCACCACGTTCTCGCTCGTGACGTGATGCGGCACCACGCCGAGCGCGATGCCCGAGCCCTCGCCCGGCAGCGGCGCGCACGTCCCGTCGGCGGCGGCCAGCAGCGGGGCGGGATGGCCCGCCGCCGCGTAGCGGAACTGCAAGGTGGCCGGGTCGATGATGCCGACCAGCGCGGTCACGATCCCCGGGTGGTCGCTGCGTAACAGGACCCGGTTGGCACGCCGCAGCGCGTCGGCCGGGCGCGCGCCGTCGATCAGCGCGCTGCGAATCGCCTGGCGGACGGTGTTCATCGTGACGATCGCCGTCAGGCCCTGTCCGGACGCGTCGCCGATCGCGACGGCCAACGTGCCGTCGTCGAGGAAGAAGGCATCGTAGAAGTCGCCCCCGGCGGTGCCGGGCTGGGTCGACGGCACGTACGACCAGGACACGCGCAGGCCGTCGACGACCGGCGGATTCGAGGGCAAGAGCGCGCCTTGCAGCACCGGCGCCGCCGGCGGCGCATCGGAGACGGCAAGCGGCTCCGGCGCGTCGCTCCGGCGCGTTCTCAGGACGAGCGCGGCGATCGCGACAACGATCAGTATGAGAAGGGCGGGAACGGCGGCGCCTTCCATGTGCCGCTCATCTTCGGCACCTGAAAAGCCCGCCGCCTCCCGTGCGGATTAGTGAACCAGGAAGCCGACCAGCAGCAATGCGACGATGTTGAGGACCTTGATCATCGGGTTGATCGCCGGTCCCGCCGTGTCTTTGTACGGATCGCCGACGGTATCGCCGGTGACGGCCGCCGCATGCGCCGGCGAGCCCTTACCGCCGTAGTGGCCGTCCTCGATGTACTTCTTGGCGTTGTCCCACGCGCCGCCGCCGCTGGTCATCGACAAGGCGAGGAACAGGCCGGTGACGATCGCGCCGAGCAGCACGCCGCCCATCATCTTGGCACCGCCGTTGTTGGGCAGAATGAAGCTGAGCAGCACGACGATCACCGGCACGCCGACCGGAATGAGCGCCGGGAGCACCATCTCCTTGAGCGCCGCCTTGGTGACGATGTCGACGGTCGTGCCGTAGTCCGGCTTCTGCGTTCCATCCATGATGCCGGGCATCTCGCGGAACTGGCGCCGGACTTCTTCGACCACCGAACCGGCTGCGCGTCCGACCGACTCCATCGACAGCGAGGCGAACAGATACGGCAGCAAGCCGCCGACGAGCAGACCGCAGAGCACGTAGGGATCTTGCAGACCGAACGTGATCGCCGTGCTCGAGCACGCGAGGTTGGTGTCGGCTTTGCAGCGGTCGCTCAGCTCCTGAACGAACGATGCGAACAGCACGACGGCTGCGAGACCGGCCGAGCCGATCGCGTAGCCCTTGGTAACGGCCTTCGTCGTGTTGCCGACCGCGTCCAGCGGGTCGGTCACGTTGCGGACGTCTTCGGGCATCTTGGCCATCTCGGCGATGCCGCCCGCGTTGTCGGTGATGGGGCCGAACGAGTCGATCGCGACCACGATGCCGGCCATCGAGAGCATCGACATGACCGCGATGCCGACGCCGTACAAGCCGGCAAAGTTGTTGGCCACCAGGATGCCGATCACGATCACGATGCCGGGGAGCGCCGTCGCTTGCATCGACACCGCGAGGCCCGCGATGATGTTGGTCGCGTGGCCCGTGACCGAGGCCGCCGCGATGTTCTTCACCGGCGGGAAGGTCGTGCCGGTATAGTATTCGGTGATGTAGGTGATCAAGCCGGTCACGAAAAGGCCGACCAGCGAGCAGATGAAGATGTCGAAGGCCGAGATCGTCTGCGCTCCGACCGTCACCCCGCCGCCGAACTCTTGTTGCGCGATGAAGTAGAAGCCGATCGCGGAGAGTATCCCGGCGATGATCATGCCGCCGTAGAGGGCGTTCATGATGCCCTCTTTCTTGACCGTGCCGCGACCGACGAAGAACGTGCCGATGATCGTGGTGACGATCGACAGCGCGCCCATGATCAGCGGAAACGAGGTCGCGCCGGCGACCGTGCCGAGCACGAGGTGCCCGAGCAGCATCGCGGCCGTCGTCGTGACGACGTAGGTCTCGAAGAGGTCGGCCGCCATGCCGGCGCAATCGCCGACGTTGTCGCCGACGTTGTCCGCGATGACGGCCGGATTGCGCGGATCGTCTTCCGGAATACCCGCTTCGACTTTACCGACGAGGTCGGCACCGACGTCGGCGGCTTTGGTGAAGATGCCGCCGCCGAGACGCGCGAACACCGAGATCAGCGAGCAGCCGAACGCGAGCCCGATCAGCGCGGCGATCGATTTCGTATCGTCGCCGGCGTTCACTTGCAGCATGATCCAGTAGTAACCGCTGACCGCAAACAGCCCGAGGCCCACCACCAAGAGACCGGTGATCGCGCCGCCTTTGAAGGCGAGGTTCAGCGCCGGTCCGAGCCCGCCACGCGCCGCTTCGGCCGTGCGAACGTTGGCGCGCACCGAAACGAGCATGCCGATGAAACCGGCCGCACCGGAGAGGATCGCGCCGATCGCAAATCCGATGGCGGCTTCCCAACCCAGCGGCTGCGGTGCGAAACCGATGATGACGAACAGGATGACGGCAACGATTCCGACCGTCCGGTATTGGCGTTTGAGGAACGCCATGGCGCCTTCTTGGATCGCCGCGGCGATGGATTGCATCGTCGCGTTGCCGGCCGGCTGGCGGAGAATCCACGAGATCAAGTACAAGCCGTAGAGGATCGCGAGAATCCCGGCCGCGAGGCCGAGCTCGATCCCTATCGATGGTGACATACGGGTCCTTTACAACGGGCCCGGGCCGAAGGCCGGGCAGTCGACTACACAAAGAAAGGCTCGATGGGTCGAGCGCTTAGGACGCCGCGTTTGGCGCGATTCCGGCACGGTCCTGTTCGGTCGGCCCCTCACGATTTTCGCCGCGGAGAATTTCCCGGGGGCCGAGCCGCCCGGCCGAGGAGGGGACGTCGGGGCAAGCCAACCAGCGCGCGATGGAGTCGACGGAGTTTCTGGTCGTCGGATGCGGACCCGCCGGCGGCACGGCGGCCCGCGAGGCCGCCCGCTCCGGAGTCGCCACCGTCGTGCTCGAACGGGACGCGGTCGTCGGGGCCCGGCGGGTTTGCGCCGCCGGGCTGCGCCCGGGCTTTTGCGAGACCTTCGACCTGCCGCGCTCGATCGTCCACTGCGATCCCCCGCACCTGACGCTGTCGACGATCCGCAAAACCTACGCGTTCACCCTCGGGCCCGCGCACACGACGACGCGCGAAGAGCTCGACGGCACGATCGGCGCGCTGGCGCGCGATGCCGGCGCCGAGGTTCGTACCGGCACGCTGTTCCGCTCGCTCGAACGCGACCGCGACGGCGTGGTCGTCGAGTACGCCGACACGCAGGCCGGCGTGCGCAAGAAGATCCGCGCGCGCTCGGTGTTTCTCGCGCAAGGGTCGACGGCACGCCTCGACGACGTCGATCCGGCCTTCCGGTACGACGGCTGGCGCGACGGCATCATCACCTGCATCCAGTACCGTGTGTATCCGGCCGAGCGCGCGACCGCGCCAACGTACCAAACGCTCGAGATGCATTACTATCGCAGCCCCCTCTCCGGGGCGACGATTATCGCCTGGATGTTCCCCAAGCGCGATCATCTTTCGATCGGCCTGGGCATGGGCCCGAAGGTCAATGGGGCGGCGCTGCGCGCGGAGCTGGACTGGTTTCTGCCGCGCGTGCAGGCGCGGCTTTTCCCCGGCGTCGCGTACAGCGTTCGCGAGGAAGGCAACTTGCTCTACGGCGGCCGGCCGCGCCCGGGGATCGCGAACGATCGCGTGATGGTCGGCGGCACGGCCGCCGGGCTCGTCGACGCCACGACCGGCGAGGGCATCTACGAAGCCGCGATGACCGGGCGGTTCGCGGCCGCGGCCGCCGGTGCGGCGCGGCGCGGCGCGCGCGATCCGGCGCCGGCGTACGAACGCGCGACCAAGCACGCCTTCTATGCGCGCTTGCGCCACCGCCACAAGCTGATGGCGTTCTTGGAACGCAAACCGGCGCGCTTCGACGTGCTCTTCCGGCAACTCGAGAGCACGCCGCCCCTCGCCGACCTGCTGCAGCACGATCGCAACGACTTCACGCCGCTGCAGTGGTGCTATCTGTACGCCCAGGCGGCGCGCTTCGGTTTGCGCGCGGCGCTCGTGGCCTGACGGATGGTCGCATTCATCGCCGACCGCTGCGTGCGGCTCGTGCTCGTGCTGTTCGCGATCACGCTGCTGAGCTTTGTGTTCTTGCACCTGATTCCGGGCGACCCGATCGCGATCCGGTTGGGCCAGCATGCCAGCCCGCAGCAGATCGCATTCCTCACGCACGAGTACGGGCTCGACCAGCCGTGGTGGGTGCAGTTGGGCAAATACCTGACCGCGCTGCTGCACGGCGATCTCGGGACCTCGATCGCCGACACGCAGCCGGTCGCGCAGCGTCTCGGCACCGCCTTTCCGGCGACGGTCGAACTGACGTTCGGCGCGATGCTGGTGGCCGTCACCGTCGGCATCCCGGCCGGCGTCCTGGCGGCGGTGCGGCAGCGTTCGTTCCTCGACGTCTTCGCGATGAGCGCGGTCCTGGTCGGCGTGTCGATCCCGGTCTTCTGGCTCGGCTGGATGCTCGTCTACGCGCTGGCCGTGCTCCCGGCGCGCGCAGGCCTGGATCTGTTTCCGATCTCCGGGATGATCTCGCTGCTCTACGACATCCCGCCGCGCACCCACGTCATCGTCATCGACGCGCTGCTGGCCGGCAACGTTCGCGCGGCCCTCGACGGGCTTTGGCATCTGGTGCTGCCGGCGCTGACGCTGGGCACCATTCCGCTGGCCATCGTCGCCAAGATCACCCGCGGTTCGATGCTCGAGGTCCTCAGCTCCGACTATGTACGGACGGCGCGCGCCAAGGGACTCGACGAGCGGCGCGTCGTGCTGCACCACGCGCTGCGGAACGCCCTCGTTCCGATCATCACGGTGCTCGGCCTGCAGACCGGTCTCTTGCTGGGCGGCGCCGTGCTCACCGAAAGCGTGTTCGCTTGGCCGGGGGTCGGCCGGCTGGCGTATGACGCGATCTCGAACCGTGACATGCCGGTCATCAACGGCTGCGTGCTGCTCTTCGCCGCGGTGTTCGTGGTCGTCAATACGGCCGTGGACGTGCTCTACGCCCTGGCCAACCCCCGCATCCGCTACGCCGGTTGACGGCTTTTCTAACCAAATTACCGCCAAACGTTAACCGTATCACGACAATCTACCGCCTCTTGAACGGGGGAACTGCCCTGGCGAAACGAACCATTGTGGCCAGGTCCGAACTCGTCTCGGAGTGCCCGTGTGAAAGCGACTCGCGAAAACCGGCGCTACGTTATTGCCGGCGCTGAACTCAGCCGGGAAGAAATCGTCCACAAGTACCTTCACTTAGTGAAGTACGTGGCCGGTCGCATCTCGATCAACTTGCCGCCCAACGTCGAGATCAACGATTTGATCAATGACGGCATCCTGGGTTTGATCGACGCGATCGAAAAGTACGACGACGCGCGCGGCGTGAAGTTCGAGACGTACGCGATCACCCGCATCAGCGGGGCGATCCTCGACGCGTTGCGAGCCCTCGACTGGGTGCCGCGGGCGGTCCGCCAACGGGCACGCGAGCTGGAGCGGATATACCAGGAGTTGGAAATCGAGCACGGTCGTGCCGCGACGGAAGAAGAAGTCGCGACCCGCATGGGCATGACCGTCAAAGAGCTCGACGTCCTCATGCAAAAGGTTCGCGGGACCTCGGTGCTCTCGCTCGAGGAATTTCTGCCCAACGAGCGCGGCTACGAGATCCCGCTGCTCGATACGCTGCGGGACGAAGGCAACGAGGTCTCGAGCGCGGTCGAGGCGCGCGAGATCAAGGCCGCCCTGGTCAAAGCCGTCGACGCGCTGCCGATGCAAGAGCGCACGGTGATCTCGCTCTACTACTTCGAAGGGCTGACCCTCAAAGAGATCAAGGGCGTTCTCAACGTGTCCGAGTCGCGGGTCTCGCAGATCCACGCCCAGGCGGTGATCCACCTGCGGGCCAAACTGCGAAATCTCACGGCCGATCTGGGCTATCGTGAGGGCGATCCGAACGTGAAGCAGAAGTATACCCGGAAGCCGCAACCGGCCTAGCTCCGAGAAAGAGGAGAAGGTTCATGGCGATCCGGCCAACCGATCTGCAAAGCGCCCTCATCGTGTCGACTCAAGCTCCGCCCGCGCAGCAGCGCGCCGAACAGGCGCCGGTGGCCGCGCAGGCTGCGGCTCAGGCGGCGTTCGTCTCCAAGACCGACGAACGCAACGAGCGCATCGCCGAGACCACCGATGCCAAGGGCAACAAGATCGAAGTCAAGGATCGGCCGCGCGACGAGCCGCAGGGCGGCAAGGGCCGTAAGCGCGAGCGCCAAGCGGGCGATCCGTTTGATGAAGTTGTCGACGAGGCCGCGGGTCTGGACGACTCGACCCCGCACTTGATCGACTATACCGCATAGCGTCCGCCGCCCAAGCTGATGTCGGTTAACCCGGCCGCCGTCAACGCGGCCGCCGCCGCCGCAGCGAACTCATCGAACGCTGCGGTCGAAGCACTGATCGCGGCGGAACTCAACGCGCTGGCCGCCGATGCGCAAGCGCTGCAAGGGCAAGTGACGACCGGGCAGGTGGTGACGGCGCAGGTGCTGCCGTCGAACGGCATGACCGACTTGATCCAAATTCTCGGCAATCGAGTCGCCGCCGCATTGCCGCCGGGCCTTGGTCCGGGGGACGTGTTCACCGCCCAAGTCACCGGCTTCAATGGACCGCAAATTCTGCTCCAGGTGCTGAATACGGTCGATCCGGCGCAAGTGAGCACGACGCAGCCCCCGCCCGGGCTGCCGAGCGGGGTCGTGTTGCCCGATTCGCTCGAGGCGCCGCCCAGCGCCCTCGAATTGGCCGCGACGCGCCCGGTTCTGCCCGAGGGTGTGACCCCCAGCAGCGCTCCGCCGCCGGCAGTCTTCGTCGCCGGCTCGATCCGGCCGGCGGATCCGGTAACGATGCCGCCGGCGGCGCAAGTGCTCGCGCAGCCGCTGGCTGGTCTGGCCGACATCGAAGCGCGTTTGGCCGCCGCCCGCGCCGGCGCGATCGGGCTCAACGGCCCGGCCCCGCCGCCTCCGCCGGCCGGCGGGCTCGTTCCGCCTCCGCCGGCAGCCGCGCCGGCGCCCGCTGCGGCGGCCCCACCGGCGCCGGCGCCGGCGAACACACCGCCGCCGCCCGCGCCGCTCAACGCCGCGAATGCCGCGGCTCCGCCGCCCCCGCTCGGACGGTTCACCTTTGCGCCGCCGATCACGCCGTCGGCGCGCTTCGCCGCGCCCGCGCCCGCGCCGGCGACGCCCCCTGCGCCCGCAGCCGGCGAATCCGAGACGCCGGCGGCTTCGGCGCCCCCCAGCCTGAACGCGTTCCGCGATCCGGCGGCGCTGGTGCGGGCGCTCAACCTGCCGGTGACGCCGACGAACATCGCGGCCGCGCGGCTGGCGATCACGACGCCGCAGCGTCTCCCCGTGGCACTCGCGACGCTTGAGAGCGCGCTGCCCGGCGCCGACGACCCGCGCGTGACCACGCTGCGCACGATGTCCGCGTTCATCGGCCGGATGGAGCCGTCGTCACCCCAACTGGCGGCGCAGATTTCGGCCTTCGTCGACAACGTCGTCACGGGCAACGAGCCGAAGCTCGTGCAACTGCTGGCCGCGCAGCTCGCGGCCGCGGAACCGGAGGCGCCCCCGCCGGCCCCCCCGGCTGCGCCGGCGCAGCCCGGTGCGCCGGCCGCCGCGGAGCCCCCGGCGGCCCCCGTGCCGCCGCTGCCGGTCGTCGCCCTCGCACAGGTCATCGAACGCGGCGCCGCGCTCACGGTCGATCTGAAAACGCAACTGCTCAACGTGATCAACGCGCCGCCGGCCGGTTCCGAAGAGGCCGGTTCGCTCGTTCCGGCCGCTTCGAGCGCGCTCACCGCGATCACCGCCGTCCAGATCAACGCCGCGCAAGCGATGAACGCCTCGCCGCAAACGATGGCGTTCACGCTGCCGATGTGGCTCGGCAACGGCTACGCGCAGGCGCACATCGCGATCGACCGCGACGCGCCCGAGCCCGGCAACCGCAATCTCGACGGCGACAACTTCCACATCGCCTTCATCCTCGACACCGCGAATTTGGGTACGGTGAGCGTCGACTTGCAAACCGTCGGGCGCTCGTTCTCGCTGGCCGTCAAGACCGAGAACGAAGGCACGGCCAAACTGTTCGCCTCCGCGCTGACCAAGCTGACCTCGCGGCTGGAAACGCTGCGCTACCGCGTCAACTCGGCCGAAGCGAGCGTGGCGCCGCGCGGCATTGCCGGTCCGGCGCCCGTGCCGGTCGCACCGGCGGAAGAACCCGAGGCCGACGACGGGTCCGGTACGGAGTTCAACGCGCGCGCATGAGCAACCACAGCGCCTATTACAATTCGCGGCGCAACGCGCCGGAACGGCCCGCCGCCGCCGCGCTGCACTACGATCCGACCGGGCCCGCCCCGCCGGAGATCATCGCTACCGGGCGCGGGATGATCGCCGAGGAAATCGTCGCCGCGGCGCGCGAGCACGGCGTGCCGCTGCATCAAGATCCCGGTTTGGTCGAAGCGCTCTCCAAGCTCGACATCGGGACCGTCATCCCGCGCGAACTCTACGCAGTCGTCGCCGAAGTGCTGGCGTTCGTCTATTCCGTCGATGCCGAGGCCGCCGCCCGCTAGAGGCAACCCTTGCCCTTGGGTGTGTGGACCGCAGCGGAGCGGAGCGAAGCGAAGCGAAGACGAGCACCACACATATGAGTTGGTTCGATAAACTCAAAGCAAGCGTCGTGCGTTCGCGCGACGCGCTGCTCGGCCTGGAAACGATGGCGCTGGCGCGGCGGCCGCTCGACGCCTCTTTCTGGCAAGAATTCGAAGAGATCCTCATCGGCGCGGACTTCGGCTTCACGACGACCGACAAGATCGTCGCGGCGCTCCAGGGCGTAGCCAAACAAGACCGCTATCAGACGAGCGATCAGGTCATCGCGCGTTTCAAACGCGACGTGAAAAACTTCCTCACCTTGCCCGACATGGGCTTGCAGCTCGAACGCAAACCCGCGGTGATTCTCATCGTCGGCGTCAACGGGAGCGGCAAGACGACGACGATCGGGAAGCTCGCGACCGCGCTCAAACGCAATCGGCGCAAGGTGTTGCTGGTGGCGGCCGACACGTTTCGTGCGGCGGCTGCGGAGCAGCTCACGATTTGGGCCGAACGCGCGGGCGTCGAGATCGTACGCGGCAACGAGGGCGCCGACCCGTCGTCGGTCGTCTTCGACGGGATGGTGGCCGCGAAATCGCGCGGCGCCGACGTCGTGCTGGTGGATACGGCCGGCCGCTTGCAAACGAAAACCAACCTGATGGAAGAGCTGAAGAAGATGCGCCGGGTGATCGAGCGCGAGACCGGCGCGCCGCCGGCCGAAACGCTGCTCGTTCTCGACGGCACGACGGGGCAGAACGCGCTCTCGCAGGCCAAGCTGTTCAACGAAGCGACGCAACTGACGGGGGTCATCGTGACGAAGCTCGACTCGACGTCGAAAGGCGGAGTGCTCGTGGCCATCGTCGATCAGCTCACGGTGCCGATCAAATTTATCGGCCTCGGGGAGACGGCCGATGCGCTGCAGCCGTTCGACCCCGATCAGTTTACCAAAGCGTTGTTCGAACCGGCCGCCTGATCTCGGCTAGGGCCCGCTCTGCACCGTCGCGCCGACGGCGCCCGTTCCGTTGACGGTTTGGCCGACGGCGGTGTCCGTATCGACCGATACGATCTGCATCTTGCCGGTCGTCTGATGCGAGGTAAGCACTTTGCCGCTGTCGGCATCGCGGATTTGGCGCACCGTCATGACGTCGAAGTACATACCGACGGCGACGCCTTCGGTCGACCCGAGGTTGATGATGAGCGACTTGCCGTCGGCGGCGATGACCTTGCCGGTCAGCGACGGACCGGCGGGAGCGCTGCTGAACTTCGCCGGATCGAGTTTGTTGGCGATATCGATCGCCACCGAGTTGATCAGCTGTCCCATCGTCGAACTGAGGAATTGCTGGTTGCTGTATGAGCCTCCGACGTAGCCGCTGAAGGCGCCGGTTCCCCACGACGTTCCTGACTTCGATTGTTCGTCGGTGAAGGTTTGAAGGATCTGTCCCGTCGCAGCGTCGACGACCCGCACGGCGACTTGCAGCGTGACGCGCTGCGTGCTCACCGAGCCGACCGCAGCGCCCGCAAGGCCGCCGAGAAAGCCGCCCACGCTGGCGCCGCTTTGGCTCGTCTGGGCAAACTGCAGCACGTTCCCGGTGACCAGATAGCGGGCGCCGATGAGCTGGCCGCTTTGAATCGCGGTCGCCGGCGACACTTCACCTGCGGCCGATAGCTGATGCTCCGCCAGGGTCTGGTCGAGGTGCGTGCGGTCGACCATCGTGAACTTACCGCCGTTCACCAGCTGATCGGTGACGAGGTCGGAGATCGCGACGCCGGGTTCGAATGCACCCCACCAATCCGAAGTGAGACCCTTCGTGTCGAAGTCGAGCACCGCGGTCGTCGGCCCGGCGGCGCGCGCCGGCCCGGTTGCGATCGACGCGTACGTCAGCGCGGTGCCGAGAGCGAGCAGGAAGAGCATACGTTTCATGTTCACAGCATCTCACCCGGCAATGAACGGCTGACGAAAGATATCGCGAACTGCCGGGGATTATGTACGCGCCGGCCACAAGCGGCGGAAGCGTTCGAGCCAGGCGTCCAATTCGTGCAGCGCGCCGGCGTCGAGCGCGTAGATCCGGCGCTGGCCCGCAACGCGCACGCGAACGAGTCCGGCGGCGCGCAAGATCTTCAGGTGCTGTGAAACGGCGGGCGCGGTCATGTCGAAACGGCCCGCGATCTCGCCGGCCGCGATTTCGCGGTCGGCCAGCATCTCGACGATGCGGGCCCGCGTCGGATCGGCGAGGGCGGCGAACACATTCATCGAGACAATAATATGGTGATTACTTAAATAAGTAAAGTCTTTTGAATACGGGTAATCGAACACAGGTTCGATTGCCGAACGAGGCGAACGGGTGAAGTAACAAGGTCGAGCTTGGTCCCGTCATCAGCGTGGTCCCTGAGGGATGAAGGGTGTGCCACGCAGATGGCACTCAGGCACGATACCCTCGGTTGCGTACTCAATCGCAATCGGAAACGGAGAATCATGGCCGACGAAAAAGCTGCCGCCCTCAGCAACGCCCTCGCCCAGATCGAGCGGCAATTCGGTAAGGGCTCCATCATGAAGATGGGCGAGTTTACGGACAAGATGGCGTTCGACGTCATCTCGTCCGGATCGATCGCCCTCGACCTCGCGCTCGGCGTCGGCGGGTTCCCCCGCGGCCGCATCATCGAAGTCTACGGGCCGGAATCCAGCGGTAAGACGACGCTGGCGCTGCACGTCATCGCCGAAGCGCAGAAGAACGGCGGCACGGCCGCGTTCATCGACGTCGAGCATGCGCTCGATCCGGCCTACGCTCAGAACCTTGGGATCGATCTCGACAATCTGCTCGTCTCGCAACCCGATGCCGGCGAACAGGCGCTCGACATCGCCGAGATGCTCGTGCGTTCGAACGCGGTCGACGTGGTCGTCCTCGACTCGGTCGCCGCGCTCGTCACCAAGGCCGAGCTCGAAGGCGACATGGGCGACACGCACGTCGGCCTGCAGGCCCGGCTGATGTCGCAGGCGCTGCGCAAGCTGACCTCGGCGATCTCGCGCTCGAAGTGCGTGATGATCTTCATCAACCAGCTGCGCGAGAAGATCGGCGTGATGTTCGGCAGCCCGGAAACGACATCGGGCGGCCGCGCGCTGAAGTTCTACGCCTCGATTCGCATCGACATCCGCAAGCTCGAACAGATCAAGGTCGGGCAGGACGTCGTCGGTTCGCGAACGCGCGCGAAAGTCGTGAAAAACAAGGTCGCGCCGCCGTTCCGCCAGGCCGAGTTCGACATCACGTACGGCCGCGGCATCTCGAAGATGGGCTCGATCCTCGACGTTGCGCTCGAACGCAACTTCGTCGGCAAGAGCGGTTCGTGGTACACCTACGGCGAGTCGCGCATCGGTCAGGGCCGCGAGAATGCCAAGGCGTATCTCGAGGAGCACAGCGATGTGGCTGACGAGCTCGAGTTGAAGATCCGCGAAGCGCTCAAGGCCAGCGGCTCGTCGAACGGCTCCGCGAAGCCGGTCGGGGTCGCGGCCGTTGACGACACCGGCAACGAAGACTAGCTCCCTGCGAACGGCTCGGGTGGCGGCGCTCGCGCTCCTGGCGCAGCGCCGCCTCACCGAGGCGCAGTTGTGGAAGAAGCTCGCGGCGCGCGGTTACGAGCACGACGAGATCGCCGCTGCCGTCGCTGCATGCAAGGCCGACGGGTACATCGACGACCGCCTCTATGCCGCGCTCTACGTCGAGGGTGCGCGTAAGGCGGTGGGCGATGCACGGCTGTGCGCCGACCTCGTCAAACGCGGAATCGATCGTGAGGCGGCGCTCGGCGTGGTCGCCGATGCGGAGGTCGACGAGGCCGCGCGCATCGAGGCCGCGTACGGCAAGATCCGCCGCGTTTCACCGCAGCTCGCGTATCCGTCGATCGCGCGCAAACTCGAGCGGCTGGGATTTCCGTCGAGCCTGATCTATCGAACGCTGCGCCGGCATGCCGTGGACGAACTGGGAAGCGTCATCCCGCAGGAATGGTCCGAGAGCGACGCAAGCGGGTTCCTTCGTCTTCGCTCAGGATAGAAGGTTCGAGGAGTCGATCCGTCTCGCGCTAAAGGGCAGGGATCGATGCGTTTTCGAATCGCGCGACTTGTTGCGGCTATCATTTTCGCCGTAACGGTCATCGCGCAAAGCGCGTCGGCGTTGGAGCTCGATTCGATCGCGAAAGCTGCGGCGAGTTACACCAGCAGCGACGCGAAGCTGCAGGCCATGTATCGGGCGGCGCTGCTCAATACGAGCCAGCAAGCGACGATCGCCCCGGACGGCACGGCCTACGTGAAGACCGGCGACATTCCGGCGGAATGGCTGCGCGACGCGAGCGCGCAGGTGCGCCCCTACCTGTTTTATGCCAAGAACGATCCGCAGGTGGCCCAACTGCTGCGCGGCTTGATCGCACGGATGGGCAAGTACTTGCAGATCGACCCGTACGCGAACGCGTTCACGCTCGACTACCGCGTGTGGGAAGAGAAGTTCGAGCTGGATTCGCTGGCGTACCCGATCACGCTGGCCTGGACGTACTGGAAAGAAACCGGCGACGCGACGATTTTCACGCCCGACCTCTCGCTCGGCTTCGACAAAGCGCTCGCGACGATGGAACGCGAGCAAGACCATCCCAAGAACTCGACCTACACGCACAAAGAGCTGGCCAACGGCGGCAAGGGCAATCCGGTTGCCTACACCGGGATGATCTGGTCGGGTTTCCGGCCCTCCGACGACGCGTGCACCTACAACTTCCTGATTCCCTCGGAGATGATGGCGGTCGTGGCGCTGGGGGAGCTGGACGAGATCGAGCGCGACGTCTACCACAACCTGATCAAGTCGCACGAAGCGGCCGCGCTGCGCGACGAGGTCCAGACCGGCATCCAGACCTACGGCGTCGTGTTCACCCCCAACTACGGCTACGTCTACGCCTACGAAGTCGACGGGCTCAACCACGCCAACCTTATGGACGACGCCAACATTCCGAGCCTCTTGTCGGCGCCCTACATCGGCTACACGAAGGCGTCGAGCTTCATCTATGCCAACACCCGGCGCTTTCTGCTCTCCAAGGACAATCCGACGTATTATAGTGGAAAGCTGGCCAGCGGGATCGGGTCACCCCACACCAACGACGGCTGGGTGTGGCCGCTGGCAATCCTGATGCAAGGGTTCACCGCAACGAACGAGAGCGAGAAGCGCGACGTGCTCAACGAACTCCTCAACTCCGACCCCGGCGACCATCTCTTGCATGAGTCGTTCAATCCGGACGATCCCGAAAAATACTCGCGCGTCGACTTTGGTTGGCCGAACGCGCTCTTCAGCGAGTACGTGATGACGACATTCGATGGGGTTCCGCCCCTGCCGGTCGGCTCGACCGCCGATTTGGATTTCCGTGGCGAGCAGTAGCGCGCTGCTGCCGCCGGTCGAGCACCGGCGGGCCGGCGCGGTCGACATCGTGCTGGGGGTCCAGTGGGGCGACGAGGGCAAAGGCCGCGTCGTCGATCTGCTCGCGCGCGACTATGCGATCGTTGCGCGCTTCGGCGGCGGCGACAATGCCGGCCACTCGATCGAGGTCGGAGACCGCAAGCTGGCGCTGCGCATCGTCCCGTCCGGCGCGCTGGTTCCGACGGCCAAGCTGCATGTCGGCGCCGGCACGGTCGTCTCGCTGCGCACCCTGCTCGACGAGCTCGACGCGCTGGTTGCGATCGGCGTCGACGTTGCGCGGATCACCGTGTCCGACCGGGCGCACATCGTGTTTCCGTTTCATGCGGCCCTCGACCAGGCCGCCGAGCGGGCCCGGGGCGGTTCCGCGATCGGGACGACCGGCCGCGGTATCGGTCCGGCCTACGTCGACCGCGTCGGGCGGATCGGGGTGACGTTCGGGGACCTCCGCACGCCGGCGATCCTGGCTGACAAGATCCGCCAGGCGATGCTGGCCAAGGCGCCGCTGCTCGCCGGCACCGGCGACCTCCCGCGGGAAGAAGACGTCGTGGCCGAGACGCTGGCCGCCGCTCAGCGGCTGCTCCCGCACGTCGTCGACGGCGTCGCCTATATCAATGAAGCCCTCGAGCGCGGTGAGAACATCCTGGCCGAGGGCGCTCAAGGCACGTTGCTAGACGTTACCTACGGTTCCTATCCCTACGTCACCAGCTCGTCGACGATCGCCGGCGGGGCGTGCATCGGCTTGGGGGTCGGGCCGGGTGCGGTCCGCTCCGTCACCGGGGTCGTGAAGGCATACTGCACGCGGGTCGGCGGGGGCCCGTTCCCGTCCGAACTGCCGGATGCCGAAGCGGCGCGGCTGCGTGAGGCCGGCCGGGAATTCGGCGTGGTCACGGGCCGGCCGCGCCGCTGCGGGTGGTTCGACGCGGTGACTGCCCGGTATGCTGCCCGAGTCAACGGACTCGACCGGCTGATCGTCACCAAGCTGGACGTGCTCAGCGGGTTCGAGCGGGTCGGCATCGTGACCGGCTACCGGCACGCCGACGGGTCACCGGCGGGGGTCGAGTCGATGGGGGAGGCGGGGCTGCAGACCGAGATCGAGTACCATCCGGGCTGGGCGGAAAGCGTGCGTGATGTCCGCCACATAAAAAATTTACCTAGCACGGCGCGGGCATACCTGGAGCGCTTGGCTAATGTAAGCGGAGTACCGGTCGCTCTGGTCTCTGTGGGGCCTGAGCGTACGGCGTTTGCGGCGTAGAGGGTGCGCACGCTTCTCTTGTGGAGCAAATAACGTAAAGCCGGTGGACATCGAGACCGATAGTATCCCTAGGATCGATCGCCGGGCATGGACGCCCGGTAAATTTCATTGCCATGGCCGGCGCGCACGCGAGATTCGGCAGAGTCCCGAAGGTGTCACTTGGATCGTTTAGGTTCTTCGTTCGGTTCGTTCAGCGGTCGACTAAGCGATTTCTGGTCGTCCCAGAGTCCCGTGAGCCGGATGATCGTCGGCGCGCTAGGCGTCGTGATCGTCGTCGGGCTCGTGATTTTCGGATTGGCGCGTTTGCGCCCCGTTCCGTACGCGGTGCTGTTCTCGAACCTGTCGCCCGATGACGCCAACTCGGTCGTAACCAAGCTCGACTCCGAGAAAATTCCGCACAAGCTGTCGTCCGACGGCACGACGGTCTACGTTCCGGCCGACGTCGTCTCCGACGAACGCGTCGCGCTCGCCGGTGAAGGCGTCGTCAAAGGCGGCGGCACCGGCTTCGAGTTGTTCGATCGCACGAACCTCGGCATGACCGACACCCAGGAAAAGATCGCGTTCATCCGTGCGACCGAGGGCGAGCTGCAGCGCACGATCGCCGGTCTCACGCCGGTCGATTCCGCGCGCGTCCATCTCGCCGTCCCCGACGCCACGCTCTATTCGACGACACAGCAGCCGACGACGGCGTCGGTCGCGATCCGCACCAAGCCCGGCGAAACGCTTTCCCCGGACGAAGTCCGCGGGATCACCCAGCTCGTCGCCGGTGCGGTCGACGGCCTGCACCCCGAGAACGTCACGATCGTGAACCAGGACGGAACGGTGCTCGTTCCGTCTCCATCTTCGACGAATCCCGACGGAACGCAAGCCGCCGACGCGCTCAAGCTGACCTCGGACCAGCTCCAGGCGAAGCAGCGCTACGAAACCAACCTGCAAGAGAACATCCAGGGGTTGCTCGATGCAGCCATCGGGCCGAAGCGCTCGGCCGTGCGCGTCGCGACCGACATGAACTTCGACGCCGGCCAGACCGACACCGAATCGTACGCGCCCAACGGCACCGTGCGCTCGACGCAGACCGAACGCGAGAATTATCAGGGCACCGGCGGCGCACGTCCGCCGGCGCCGATCGGCGTTTTGGGCTGGTGATGGCCGGCGCATCGGCGATCTGGTTCGTCCTGGTG
>JBEKXE010000079.1:0-21564 GCA_049512335.1 Candidatus Lustribacter sp. | reverse complement strand
AGCCCGACGTCTGTCACCTCAACGAAGGACACGCGGCCTTCGCGGTGATCGAACGCGCGCAGAGCATCGTGGAAGCGACCGGCGAACCGTTCGAGGTAGCGCTGATTGCGGGCCGTATCGGTACGATCTTCACCACGCATACGGCGGTGGCCGCGGGTTTCGACCGCTTCGAGCGCACGTTGATCGTACCGTACCTCGAGCGTTACGCGGCCGAGTTGAACGTCCCGACGGAGACCCTCTTCGCGCTCGGATCTGAGCCCGGCTCCGCTTCGATGTTCAATATGGCCTATCTCGCCGTGCGTGGATCCGGTTGGATCAACGCGGTGAGCCGGCTGCATAAAACGGTCAGCCGTGAACTTTTCCACGAGCTCTTTCCCCGCTGGCCATTTGCGGAAATTCCGATCGTCCACGTCACCAACGGCGTGCACACGCCGTCGTGGGACTCGCGGGAGGCCGACCAGGTTTGGACGCAAGCGTGCGGCAAGGATCGATGGCTCGGCGCGATGGGCCAGGTCGAGGAAGCGATCACGAAGGTCGAAGACAAAACGCTCCTGGGAATGCGCCTGCATAATCGCACGCGCATGATCGAGTTCGTCCGGACTCATCTCGAGCGCCAGCTCGCAAGCCGGGGCACGGCGCCCGAACGCATTGCGGACGCGGCGAGAGTCTTGTCTCCCGACGCCCTCACCTTGTGCTTCGCGCGTCGTTTCACCGGCTACAAACGCGTGACGCTCCTGCTCCACGATGAAGAACGTCTCGTGCGCATCTTGACGAATCCGAAGCGACCCGTCCAGCTCGTCATGGCGGGAAAGGCGCATCCACAGGACGAGGAGGGTAAGGAACTCGTGCGCCGGTGGGTCACCTTTACGGAACGTCCCGACGTTCGCAATCATGCGGTGTTCTTGAGCGACTACGACCTGCTCGTGGCCGAGATGCTCGTGCAAGGCGCCGACGTCTGGCTCAACACACCGCTGCGTCCGTGGGAAGCTTGCGGCACCAGCGGGATGAAAGTCTTGGTCAACGGAGGGCTGAACCTTTCCGAGCTCGACGGCTGGTGGTCGGAAGCGTATTCTCCCGACCTCGGCTGGGCGCTCGGTGACGGCAACGTGCACTCCGATGAGACGGCGTGGGACGACACTGAAGCCGACGCACTCTACAAGCACATCGAGCTCAGCATCGTGCCGGCCTTTTACGACCGTGATAAAAATGGCATCGCGGGGGAATGGTTCGCACTGACGCGCGCCAGCATGGCGACGTTGACGCCGCAGTTTTCGGCAAACCGTATGACGCGAGAATACGTGGAGATGCTGTATCTGCCGGCAGCTGCAGCGTATCGCCGGCGCACGGCTGACGGCCTGCGAATCGCTCACAGCTTGGAGCGCTGGCGCCACAGTTTGGAGCAATGCTGGGGAGATCTGCGCTTCGGCGTAAGCGAAACGACCGGCGCTCCACCCGGACCATATCGGTTCGGCGTAAAGCTCGATCTCGGCAACCTCAACCCTTCGTTCGTCCGCGTCGAACTCTACGCCGAAGGGAAAACGCGCGGGGATCCTCCGGAACGAATCACGATGGAACGCGGCACGCTCGCGGGCGGCACGATCCAGTTCACGGCGACCGTCACGACGGAACGGGCAATCACCGACTTTACGCCGCGCGCTCTGCCGTATCACCCGGAGGCAAATTTGCCGCTGGAGTCCCCGTTCGTGCTATGGCAGCACTAGGGTCCCTCCCCCAGGGTCGCGTGACGCCGGCGGCGGCAATTCGAGCGCAGGAGCTGACCAAGACTTTTCCGCACAAGCTGGCGGTCGACCACGTGACGTTTTCGGTCTCAGAGGGCTCTGTTTTCGGCTTGCTTGGCCGCAACGGCGCGGGGAAGAGCAGCACGATAAAGATGCTGACGACGCTGTCGCCGATATCATCGGGAAGCGCAGCCGTTGGGGGCTATGATGTCGCTTCCCAACCGGTCGAAGTCCGTCGAAGCATCGGTTACGTACCCCAGCTGCCCTCGGCGGATATCGATCTCACCGCGTACGAGAATCTCCTCATCTCAGCCAAGCTGTACTGCATACCGCGATCCGAACGCAACGACAGAATCCGTGACGCGCTTTCACTCATGGGGCTCGAGAAATCGCGCGACCTCTTGGCGCGCAGCTACTCCGGTGGAATGCTGCGGAGGCTCGAGATCGCTCAAGCCATGCTTCATCATCCGCGCGTCCTGTTCTTGGACGAGCCGACCGTCGGACTGGACCCTCTGGCACGCCACTCGGTGTGGACGCGTATCGGTGAACTGCGGACGCAGCTCGGCACGACGATCCTGCTCACCACGCACTACATGGACGAAGCGACCGAGTTGTGCGATCACGTCGCCTTTCTCCACGACGGCAAGATCGCCGGAATCGGAACACCGAGCGAGCTGTGTGCTGCCCTACGGCCGGGCGCTACGCTCGACGACGTTTTCATCGAGCTGACGCGGACTCGCACATGACCGCCGTGCTCAATTTCATGACCCAGATGTTCGCAATCGCCGAAGCCGAAGTTCGCAAGCTGCGGCACGACCCCGTCGACATCTTCACCCGGATCGTGCAGCCGGCGCTGTGGCTCCTGATTTTCGGTCAGGTCTTTGCTCGTTTGCGCGGCATACCGACGGGCGGGGTGAGCTATCGGGACTTCTTGGCCCCCGGCATTTTGGCGCAGAGCGTTCTCTTCATCGCGATTTTCTACGGCATTTCGACGATCTGGGAGCGCGATCTGGGCATCCTTGCGATCTACCTGGTCAGCCCGGCTCCGCGGTCGGCGCTGGTCCTCGGGAAGTCGCTCGCGGCCGGCGTTCGCGGCTTGGCGCAAGCCCTCATGGTCTACGTTCTGGCGCTTCTCCTGGGCATTCATCTGGTGCTCGGCATCGTGAGCCTCGCCGGCGTCGTCGTCATGATCGTATTGAGTGCGGCCATCTTCGCCTGCTTTTCGATGATCATCGCCTGTTTGGTGAAGACGCGCGAGCGCTTCATGGGAATCAGCCAGGTGTTGACGATGCCGCTCTTCTTTGCCAGCAGCGCGATCTACCCGGTCGAGCTGATGCCGGACTGGCTTCGGCATCTTGCAAATTTGAATCCGCTCACCTATCAAGTTGACGCGCTGAGAACGCTGATGCTGCCCGGCTTCCGGAGCACCACCGGGCTGCTCCGCGATTTCTTGGTGCAAGTCGGCGTCTTCATCGTCCTGGTCCTCCTCGCAGGCCGCTTCTATCAAACGATTCTCGAATAACTCCGGGAGAGGGATCCTTCCATGCCATGGTCTCTAGGCACAATCGGTCATTTCGGTCTTGCGGTGCGCGATCCGAAGAAAAGCGCGCGCTGGTGGATCAAGAACTTCGGTTTGAAACGAGCGTTCGCGTTCGAGCACGGGGTAGCGGTCGAGAACGACGCGATCACGATCGTGCTCTTTCAGGGCACTCCCCGCCCGAGCACCATCGGTCACATGTCGTTCCACCTTCGCTCGATGCGGGCGTTGCGCGAAGCCCTCGCCGATCTGCGCAAGCGCGGCGTCGCATTGGAAGACCCCGGCGACGAGATCGGACCTGAGGCCCCCGGCTCCCCCCATTTCGGCCTGTGGTTTCGCGACCTCGACGGGTACCGCTGGGAGCTCTCCGTCCAGAACGCCCTCAAGCGCCGTCGCTAACGTTTTCTACTCCCGACCGGCGGGATGATAGTCCTCGGCTTTCCGGTCGTGGGCATGGCGGTCGAGGCGCTCTTTGAGATGGAGCCGTGCCGGCGCCTTCATCCAGGCATCGACAACCGTGTATGAGTTCTCGTGGAGACGAACCGTGAGAGCAAAGTCGGAGACACCCGCGTCCTCGAACAGCGTCGAGACGCGGAGAAGCACGTGTTCGATCATGCGCCGGCGCGCTTCACTCGCACCACGGTGATGGTACGCTTGCACGTGCGTCGCGAGAAACTCGGCGCTCGCCGTGTCGAGGGGGACCATGCGTCCGGCACGCTGCGCCGGGGCACCAACCTCGACGATTTTCCCACCATCGGGATCGGTCCGGCCGCTGATAACGATATCGGTACCTGCTGCCGTAGCTTCTTGAGCGATGATCTTCCGGTCGTCGCCCTCCTTCGCGAGGTGCTCGAACGCTCGCTGGATCGCATGCTCGGTGTCCAACTCCGCCGGTACCGTAGCGAGGGCGCCGTAGCGGAGGTTGATCGGCATCAACCGCGGATCCGGAGCATCGCGCCGCTCGGCGAACGCGATTGCATCCTGGGGAGAATCGACGAACTTGGCGCGGGCGGTGTGCAGACCGTAATGCTTGAGGACTTTGTAGCATTCGGGGGTGTCGATCGTGATCATACCCTCGACATTAGGCGGCCGAATGGAATCCCGTGTGAAAGCCGGCTTCACCCCGGCTTCAAAAGCTCAGGAAACGTGCAAGACGGCAGCGCCCCGCAATTCGTCGTGCTTGAGCATGTTGAGGGCGCGATTGGCCTCGGCGAGCTTCATTCCCACGGTGTACGTCTTGATCGGGATCTCACCGGCGATGCGCAGGAATTCTTCGCCGTCGGCGCGCGTGTTGGCCGTTACGCTGCGCATCTCTTTTTCATAAAAGAGCTCGCTCTCGTAGTCGAGCTGCGAAATGGGGCTGAGGTAGATACCGGCGATGGCGAGGATTCCGCCGCGGTCGAGCGCTGCCATCGCGGCCGGCACGAGATCGCCCGCCGGGGCGAAGAGGATCGCGGCGTCGAGCGGGGCCGGTGGCCGATCCGCGGCGTTTCCGATCCAGTCCGCGCCGAGCTCCGTCGCCAATTGCTGATGCACGCCCCCGCGACTCATTACGAAAATGCGACAACCCCAGTGCTTGAGCACTTGTAGGGCGAGATGGGCCGAGCCGCCGAATCCGTACAGCCCCACCGTTGCTCCGGGCGTGATGCCGGCGCGCTTGATCGCGCGGTAGCCGATGATTCCGGCGCACAGCAGCGGAGCAGCTAGTTCGTCGTCGATCGTGGCGGGAATCGCATAGGCGAAGTCTTCACGCACGGTCGCATATTCGGCATAGCCGCCGTCATGATCCCAACCGGTAAACCGAGCGTTCGGACAGAGGTTCTCGCGGCCCCGCCTGCAGTAGCTGCAAACGCCGCACGTTTCGCGGAGCCACGCGATGCCGACGCGCGTCCCGACGGCGAAGCGCTTGCACCCCGGCCCCAGCTGCTCGACGACACCGACGACCTCATGACCGGGGGTGATCCGGGCGTGCCGGGCCGGGAGATCGCCTTCGCACACATGCAGATCGGTTCGACAAACCCCACAGGTCTTGACGCGAACCAAAATCTCGCCTTCAACCGGAATAGGCACGTCCGTCTCGACCGCCCGAAGCGGATTCGTTTCGATCGGGGCCGGTTGTGCGAGCGCCATCGCCCGCATCAGTGCCATAGGCTATGATGCCGGAGCAGCAACGGCGCCGGCGACTGGGGCAAACCGTCCTCGTGCGAAAAGGCGAACCCGTTCCAGATGTTGATCGATGACGGCGGCCGGAAGCCCGGGCGCAACCTCATCGAAATGCAGATGTTCGAGAAGTTCGAAACCCGCGGAGCGTAGGATATGCGTATCCTGGAGCGTCTGCACGGCCGCCCAGTCGCCGCTCTTGACGAGCATCGGCAACGGTGCTCCCGACACGGTGACGAGTACCGCTTGCTTCCCGGCTAACAGACCATGCACCCTGCCGTTGGCTGATTCGTAAGCGAAGCCGCGCGCGAAAACCCGATCGATATAGCCCTTCATCATCGCCGGCATCGACAGCCACCAGAGCGGATACATGATCGTCACGACGTCGGCGGCCCGAAGGTCGGCCTGGGCTTGCGCGACGTCGGCACGCGCCGGATGATCGGCGCCGACGCCTTCGAGCTCGTACGCGGTCAACACCGGATCGAAGCCCATCCGATAGAGGTCGCGCATCTGCGGCTTTTGACCGAGCGCTTCCAGTTCGCTCGCGTACGTGCGCGCCAGCGCCATGGTAAAACTGTCACTCGCCGGATGGGCCACGACGATGAGGTGATTCATGGGAAATCCTTTCGAGCGGGCTAGGCCGGGGACGTTTCGGGCGCCACGCGGTTGGCAGCGGCGCGCACCTTTTGAACGACCGCAACGGCTTGGCGCGTCCGCACGACGAGCACCGGAAGCGGCGATCTTTGCACGATCCCTTCGGCGACGCTGCCGAGAACGAGCCGCTCGAGCCCGTGCCGGCCATGACTCCCGACGACGATGAGATCGGCTTCTTGCTGCTCCGCGGCGGCGATCAGCGCTTCGGCAGGATCGCCTACGTTGACGCGGCCCCGGGCCGATATACCGCGTTCGTTCGCCAACCTGACCGCCTTGCTGACGGCCTGGTGCGCCCGCTCGTGTTCGCGCTCGCCCATACCTGCGATGCTATAGAAGATCACGTGCAGCCGGTCTTTTCCCGGAAGGTCCAAGATCGTTTGAATCGCTGCATCGCTCGGCTCCGATTCGTCGATTCCCGCGATGATGCGCTCGATACAACGTTCCCCCGGCGCGACAACCACCGTGCCGGCGTGCAGCGTCAGGACGGGGATGATGCTCCCGCGCAGCACCGCTTCGGTCGTACTGCCGACAAACAGATGAGCGAGGCCTTGACGGCCATGCGTTCCCATCACGATGAGGCTGCAACCGCTCTGAACCGCTGCTTCGAGCAGGCTTTGCGCGGGTTCGCCTTCGACTGCTCGCCGTTCCGCGTCCACGCCGCCGTGCTTTGCAGCGGCCACGGCTTGATCGAGCAAGACTTCGCCGGCGGCTTTGAGCTCCTCGACGACCGAGACGGTATCGACGATCGCGCCCGAGGCGGCAATTTGCGTCAGCACCGGGGTCCAATTGACGGAATGACACAGGACCAATCGGCTACCGTGCTCGCGTGCGAGCTGCGTCGCGAACAGGACGGCCGTTTGCGAGGCCTCCGAGTCGTCTACGCCGACAAGGATGTGCGAGAACAGGTTGCTCACGCACCCTAGCCTAGGGGGACGGTGTGAAGGCGGAATGCCTCCGGGCACGAGCCTCTTCACAGAACGTTCACGCCTTCTTGGACGGCGCTTTCGGGCCGAACTCGGCGCGCAAGACCTCTTTGGCGTCCTCGAGGGTTTTGCGCTGCCGCGCGGAGAGGTTCTTGCCCGCGCGGTTGATGTAGAACGTAAGCATCGACATCGCCGAGCGGTACGGCGTCGATTTGAGGCGCTTCGACCGCTCCGCGTCCTGCTCGATCGCCTCCGCGATCTTTTTCGCCGAGCGCTGCTTGAAGACGCCGGGCTCGAGGTCCATGGCGTTGCTCGTCTCGGTGACGTGCTGCGACCATTTCGCCGGTGTGCTCTTGGCCGGTTCGGGTTTCTTGCGCGTTTTCGCCGCGGGGCGTGCCATCGTTCCATCCTCCAATATGGAGCTTTCCCACTTCTGGGCCGGACGGAACGGTTCAGGTTGCGGCCGGTCCGTCGTCGAGTCTCAGCGTCAGGTTCTTGGCGGATCCCCCGGCCGCGACGAATTCCCCGAGGTCGGTGCAGAACAGACGATATCCGGCGGCGTTGATGCATTCCCGCAAAACGCGGGTCGAGTTGTGAACGACCAGCGATTCATCGACCTCGACGGCACTGCAAGCGAGGGCCGCGGCGTCTTCCGCGCCGACTTCGATCAGATACTCGGGTTCGATCGCCCGTCTCAACTGCGTCTGCGACGGTGCCGAGAACGCCGGCAAATAGACCATCACGTGACCGGTGCCAAGCGGACACAACGCCGTGTCCAAATGAGCAAACCGCTCGTCCACCAGGTGTAAGGGGAGGACCCGGCACCCAACCAGCTCCTGCAGCTCGAGAATCGCGCTCCGTTCCACGCACCGGTGGTAAGCCGCGTAACACAGCGGACGCACGCGGTCGAAGAGCGTGTCGGCGGCGCCTTCGAAATAGTTTTGCCGTAATGACGTTGCCGCGAGTCCGACGCCGACGAGCGCCTCGCGGAACGTGTCTCTTTGCCGGCGGCGAGCCGGGTCTCGCGAGGAGGAAAGCACCGCTAGGTTACCGTTGATCAGCGCCGCCGTACCGGTAAAGACGAGGTCCGGTGCGGCTTCGTCGGTTTCGAGGTCGACGAGCACAACGTCGCCGGCACAGCAGAGCGTTTCCACGAACCGGTCCCATTGCCGGTGTGCGGTCGCGGCATCATATCCGAAGCACTCGGTTGTCCACGGGTTGAGGTGACTGGGACGTGCCTGCGTTGCCGGCGGAGAGACGAGAAAGCGTGTCGACATGCCCGAACGATACCTCCGCGACATAAAGGCCACCTTAGAACGAATCCACAGAATTCGGCGATCGGCTCAGGCCGTCTGAACCTGGAACGTCGGCCGGCGGGTGCTCGAGATACGTGTGGCCGAGGGCCGAGACCGCTGACCTCCTCGGAGATGTCGAACGCATCGGCGACATCGTGAAAAAGGCCGACTTTTTTTTTTGCATGGCTGCGTCGATATACTTATCTACAAGGCGATCGCTAAGAATGTTGGAACGAGGCGGCAGGGTGCCTAATCGAAGACTTTATCCGGCGGGCGAACGCTGTGCGAGACGTACGCCTTCGAAATGAACGCGAGCATGGCGCCGTTCTCGTTCCGAAATTCGTGGAGAAAATGCCGATCGGACAAGCCGCGCGTTCGAAAGGCTGCGAGCTGGCTGACGAGCAGCGCCCGGTCGGAATACGCCAGTTCGAGCCCATCCGAGAGATTCGTCTTCACGACGAGCAGCCACGAGGGGAACATGCGATGGCTTTCTGATCACTCGGCGACCTGAGTACGGAAGCAGAGCGGTCGTGTGTCCAGGGCCTATACCCTGATGCTTTGCACTATACCCTTGTCGGCCGGCATCTGAGTGCGTCAAACGAAGCGCGCTACGAGAACCGCGGTGTCGTCTTCGAACTCGACCCGCGCAAAGGCCGCGACCTCGGAGAGCAGGGCCTCGAGCACGCCTTGCGCGTCTTTCTCCCGATTCGCATCGATCAGGCGCAAGAAGCGCTCCATGCCGAAGAATTCACCGCCTGGAGCACGGCACTCGGTGAGCCCGTCCGTCGCGGCAACGAGCAGCGTCTGCTTTTCCACCGTCAGGCTTGACTCGCCGAACAACTCGCCGGGCTCTTCGAACAACGCCAGGAGCGGCGCGGTGACGGCTAATTCGTATGCCGGCCGGCCAGGCTCGCAAATCGCGACGGGCTCGTGGGCGGCCGATGCGTACCGGAGCACGTTGGTCGCGGGATCGAACGATGCGACGAACGCCGTCACGAACGATTCCTCGCGGTCGTTGACGTTCTTTTCGTTGTAGAGCCGGTTGAGCGAGCGCAAGATGTTTTCCGGTGAAAAGCCTTCCGAAGCGTAGGCCCGCATCGAGTATTTGATCAGGGCGGCATCGACCGCCGCCTTGATGCCCTTGCCGGAGATGTCCGCGATCGAGAGGACGGTGCATCCCCCAAGCAAGCGGTAGACGTCGATGATGTCGCCGCCGACGTGTTCCCGATTGCCGGCCTGGCGGTATGCGAGGGCGATCTCCATGCCCGGCAAGCGCAAAAATTGAGGCGGAAACAGGTGCTCCACCAAGGTCGTGGCAGCCGCAGCTTCGGACGCCGTATTCAGATTCACGCTTATACCTGCCCACCTTGGCGTACGATGGGGACGATCCCCCCGCTTGAAATCCGCCCGGTTGGGTAAAGCCTCAACTCGCCATCGATGTTGGCGGCGACTGAAAGACCACTATGAAGAACGACAACCACCGGTAATCGGCCGAACCGCCAGGTCAGGGCGCGGCCAATCCCCACAGATGCTGGATGATTGGCTCGCGTTCTGATGCCGGCGCGTAAAATACGATTCGGCCTTCTTGCATGACGTATGCGCCCATGGCCATCCGTAACGCCTCGTTGACGTTTTGTTCTACCAGCAACACGCTCGTACCGAGTTCGTCGCGCATCGACGCGAACGTCTCGAACAACCGTTGAACGTTGCTGGGCGACAACCCGGCCGAGGGTTCGTCGAGCAGCAGCATCTTCGGCGCGGTCATGAGCGCCATCGAAATGGCCAGCATCTGACGCTGTCCGCCGCTGAGCACGCGCGCTTGGAGGTGCTCGCGCTCTCGCAAGGCCGGGAATAGCGCGTACACGACCTCGAGCTGTCTTGCGAACGCGGCCGCCGTCGGCTTGGCGGCATAAGCGCCGGCCATCAAGTTGTCCCGTAGCGTCATGTTCGGAAACACATTGCCGTCCTGGGGGACGTAGCGTATGCCCAGGCGTGCGGCGGCGCCCGTATCTCGATGCGTCACGGCTTGCCCCTGATATACCGTTTGGCCCGACGTCGCCGGAATCTGGCCGGCGATCGTCTTCAGCAACGTCGACTTTCCGGCCCCGTTGTGCCCCAGGACCGCCACGATCGCCCCGTCCGGAACCTCGATCGAGATACCGTGCAGCACCTCGAACGATCCGTAACCGGCGTGCAGGTCGCGCGTCTCAAGCACTGTAGATCCGCCCGAGATAATCGCGAATCACCGCTTCGTCGCGCAGCACCTGCTGCGGCGTGCCTTGAGCGATCACCGTTCCATGCAAAACGACCACCGAATCCGCCAGTTCCGCGACCACCTCCATGTTGTGCTCGACGAGCAGAATCGTGCGCCCCTCCGCGCGCAAGGCGCACAGGAAGGCGGAAACGAGCGGAACGCGGCTGACCTCGAGTCCCGTCGTCGTTTCGTCGAGGAGCAACGTATCCGCTCCGGTCGCGGTCGCGCGAACCAGCGCGAGCAACTTCTGGCTTCCGAACGGGATCTCGCCGGCGCACCGTTGGGCCTCGCCGCCCAGGCCGACTCGTTCGAGATACGCCATTGCGAGAACCCGATTCCGTTCTTCCGCCGCCTTCCAAGCGCTTCCGAACAGCCGCCACGGCGCGTCCCCAGGCTGCCTCGGAAACGCCACCATGACGTTTTCCAGCACGCTGAGCGTCGGGAAGACACGCACGTTTTGAAACGTCCGCGCCAGCGAGCGGTCGAGCGCGCCGGATGCGGCGAGATGCCTCAGCTCGCGCCCGTCTTTGAAGATCGAACCGCCGTCCTGGGAAAACACGCCGCAGGTCAGGTTGATGAGGGTAGACTTGCCCGCGCCGTTCGGGCCGATCAACGCCGTGATCTCGCCCGCCGGCACCGCGAACGTCACGTCCGCGAACACCTGCAGCCCGTCGAAGTGCTTGTAGAGCTCGCGATACTCGAGCTTATTCGCGGAAGTCATACTTCCCGACCAACCCCTGCCGGCGGAACACCATGACGAAAATCAACAGCAACGCGAAGAGCGATTGCTGCACCGGTCCCGTGATCTCGCTGGGGAGCCCCGTGAAACGCAGCGCCTCACCGAACGCGATCAAAATTGCCGGCCCGAGCACGGAACCGGCGATGCTGGCCAATCCGCCGAAACCGATGTAGGTCAGCAAATTGAACGAAAACTGAAAGTTGAACACCGTCGGGTCGATGTACGAGAGGGTCGTGCAGTAGAGCGCGCCCGCCAAACCGGCCAGGGCACCGCTGATCGTCCAGATGATGGTACGCACCCGGCGCGCGCTCTTGCCCAAGCTCTCGATCGCGTCCGGTTGATCGCGCATCGCGCGCAGCGAGCGCCCGAACGGGGACCGGACCAGCCGCAGGGCCAGATAGACGACGCCCGCGGTGAGCGCGGCGATGAAGGTGAGGCGCCAGAGTCCGATCGTCATGAGCTCGGGCAGATGCAGCCCGAATAGGCCTTCGGCGCCGGGTACGCGCGGGCCGATGTTTTGCAACACGTCGGTGATCACGATGTTCAAGCCGAGCGTGGCCAAGCCGAAGTAGAACGTGCCCAGCCGCAGCAGCGGGATGACCGTTACGTACGCGACGGCGGCGGTCGCCACGATCGCGATCGGAATCGTATAGTAGAAGTTCAGGTTCAACAGGATGTTGAGCGACGCCGCGGTGTATGCGCCGATCGCCAGATAGCCGACGTGCCCGAGCGACATCAGGCCGCCATATCCGATCGCCAAGTTCGCGGCAACGCTGAGGATGATCCACACGCAGATCACGCTGGCGATGAAGTAGACGTAATCCACTATGCGAAGAAGCCTTGCGGCCGGGCGATCAGCAGGCCGATCAGCAGCACGAAGACGATGACCATGACCCATTGCGGAAAGAAAAACCCCGCGAAGGCCGTCACCAACCCCATCACGAGGCTCCCGCCGAGCGCGCCCATGAAGAGCCGGCGCGTCCCGCCGAAAATCACGGCGACGAACGTGACGAAGAGCAGGTTGAGGCCGGTCGTCGGGACCACGCCGCTGTCGTAGACGGTCAGGATGCCGGCGAGCCCCGCCAAGGCCGACGCGATCAAAAAGATCGACGTCCGCGCACGATTCGTATCGATGCCCACGACGCCGGCCATCGTGTGGTTGTCGGCCAGGGCGCGGATTTCGAGCCCCGTGCGCGTGGTCATGATCGCATAGAACAGCGCACCGTACAACACGGCGACGGAGCCCACGACGATGACGTCGAGCATGCGGAACGACACCGCCCCGACCGAAATCGATTCCAAGCTGCCGGCGTGCGCGACCAGCGGCGTGCCGTGCGTTGCGAGCAGCGCGCCGGCCTCGAAGAGCGTCGCTACGCCCAGCGAGGCGATGAAGATATTGAACGTCCCGCCGCCGCGCGCCGTCAAAGGCCGATAGACGGCGAAATCGATCAGCAGTCCGAAGAGCGCGGCGAAGACGATCGTCACCAGCACGCAAGCCAGAAGGTTGACGTTCGCGACGCGATAGAGGAAATAGAACGTATACGCCGCCGCGCCGAACACCGCGGCATGCGCGATGTTGAAGATGCGCAGGGTCGAATAGATCATCGCGAAGCCCAGGGCCAAGAGCGCGTAATACGCACTCAGGCTCAGCCCGCTGATGAGAACCTGCAGCATCGGCCCTCGGGTGGTGCCGTGCGGCTAGATCTTGACGGGCAGGAAGTTCGGATACAGGTATTGCTTGAGGTCGACCTTGGTCTTGGTGACGCCGACGTCGAGCAGCGATTGCGCGAGCCGATCGAAGCCCGCTGGATCGAGCACACCATTCGTCGACATCACCGGCATGATCTTGTCGTACGCCTTCGCCTCAGCTTCTTCGGCCAAGCCCTGCGCGTCGGCCGCAAATTTCACGGTCTCCGCTTTGTGCGCGCGCATGTACGCGATGCAACGAAACCAGCCGGTCAGGAAGCGCCGCACGACGTCCGGATGCGCGGCGATGAAGTCGCTGCGCGCGTAAAGCAAGTTGGTCGGGAAATGTTGCACCAGCGTCTCGAACGTCATCACGACGTGACCTTTGCCGTGGACGTCCATGTCGTAACCGGTATCGGAGCCGGTGACAAACGCGTCGACCGCACCGGACTCCGCACCGGCTTCCTCGCCCTTCGAATCACCGAGCGGCACGACGGTAATTGCGGACTGCGGCCAGCCTTCTTTGGTCGCGATTTGGCCGGTGAGCCACGCCGTCAGCGAACCGACGCTGCTCACGGCAACTTTTTTGTCACGCAAATCCGCCATCGACTTGATCGGCGAATTAGCCGGCACGATCAGCCCGTAGTACGCCGGCGCGTTGACGAGTTGCGCGATCACCTTCGCCGGCACGCCCTTGGTGAGAAAGCCGATTCCGGGGCCCGACGCCATTGCGGCGTCGACGCTCCCGGCCGCGAGGGCTTGTTGCACCTGCGCGTCGCCACGCAGCGCCGACTGCTGCATGTCGAGACCGACCGATTTCCAGATGCCGAGCTTCTCGCCAAGAATCACCGGCAGCGTCGTCAGCGACGTTCCGTCCGGGCGGCCTACGCGGATCACGGTGAGTTCTTGGCTCGTCGACGGATTCGGGATCAGCAGACAAACCAGCGCGGACAGCGCAATGACGGCCAAAGCACGCATGTAACGTCTCATGGAGAGACCATTTCTGCAGGACCTTTTTGGTCCTCCTAAAACGTCAGTTTGGTTAACGGAGGCGTAGGATGCGGATTATCGACACTCACTTTCATTGGCAGCCCCCGGCGATCTCGGACGGCCTCTGCAAACGCACCGAGTTCCCGCGCGTCGAGGCCGACGGTCAAGGCGGCTACCGGTTCTACCGGAAGCCGGGCGTCAAAACCGCCCACCGGTCGTCGGCTTGGTACGACATCGACCGCCAATTCGAATATCTCGATAGTCTGAACCGCGGCAAGATCGACGTCATCAGCTCGATGGGGCCGTTCTCGGTCTTCTATTCCGAATTGAGCGTTGAGGAAGGTCGCGAAGGCGCGCTGGCCTGGAACGAAGCGATGGCCGGCGCACAGCACAAATTCGCCGACCGTTTCTGGGGCACCGCGGCCGTGCCGCTGGTCGACACGCAAGTCGCGATCGACGTGATGAACGATGCGATCCTGCGGCTCGGGCTCGTCGGCGTCAACCTGCCGTGCAGCGTCGGCGACGATCCGCTGATCGACCATCCGCGGCTCGAGCCGTTCTACGATCGCGTCGAAGAGCTCGACGTTCCGCTGATCCTGCACCCGACCGATTCACTCTACGGCGAAGAGTTCTCGAAGGGCTACGGCGGCACGCTGCATGCGACGCTCGGCCGCGTCGTCGAGGTCAGCGCCGCGGCGACCCGCCTCATCCTCTCCGGGATCATGGCGCGGCATCCGAATCTCAAAGTTCTGGTGACGCACACCGGCGGCGTTTTGCCGTATCAAGCCGGCCGCTACGACAAGAACGGCGGCCCGGCGAAGTTGCCGGAACCGCCCAGCACGTACATCAAGCGCTTCTATACCGATCTCGTCGCTCCGCACGCGCTCGGCATGGAATTCGCACTGAAGTTCTTCGGCGTCGACCACGTCACGTACGGCACCGACTACCCGTGCTGGATGCCGCACGAAGCGCTCGAACTGTTCGACGAACTCGACGTCACGCAGGCCGACCGCGAGAAAATCTTCAGCGGCAACGCCCTGAAGCTGTTCAAACTGCGTCAGCCGGTCGCCGCCTGACGTAACGCATCGGTGGCGGCGCGATCGATCGCGCCGTCCACGATGACGACGCCGTACTGCTCGCGCGCAGCTTCGAGCGATGTGAGGCCGTCGATCGTGTCGCGCAACACCGCGGCCGGATCGCGCTCGAGCGGATTGCCCCAGCCCCCACCACCGGACGATTGGATGATGACCTGCGTTTGCGCCGGGACCTCGTACTGGTAGGCGTCAACGTCAATCCATTCGTCCGTGCCCGGCAGCCGCACGCGCCGCGCACCGCGTTGACCCTGACCGCCGCCCCACAGTCCCCAAGCGGGATTTTTGTGGCGGCCCGAGAGCGGCAGATTCCACTTCCCCGGGACGAGGCCGCGCAGCTGAAGCGTGTGCCCGAAGCCGCCGCGAAATTTGCCCGGGCCGGCGGAGTCGGTGCGCAACTCGCGCCGCTCGAGGATCACCGGGCAGCGCTGCTCGAGCGCTTCGATGGGGGAGTTGCGCACGTCGCCTTGGCAGATCGTGACCGAAGCCGAAGGCCCATCCTCGAACGGCCGTCCGCCCCAGCCGCCGCCCTCGATGCTCTGCGCGATGAAGTTCTTCCCAGTTCGCGGATCGTTGCCGAAGAACGTGATCTGATCGCCGAGATATCCTTTGTGCGCGGCCGGAATGCGGTCGGGAAGCGCCGGCGCCAGCGCGGCCAGGATCGCGTCGATCACGGTCGGCAAGGCGGCGCTCCACGCGGCCATCGCCGCCGGAAAGCGCGCCATCATGAACGTGCCCTCGGGCAAGATGACGTTGAGCGCGCGAAACGCGCCCTCGTTGACGGGCTCGACCGGCAGCGTCAGCGCTTTGTAGGCGATGTAGGGCGCAGCCAACGTCCGTGAATTGAAGATGCTATGACGTTGCTTCGCGCAGCCGGAGAGGTCGATGGTCATCTCCTCGCCGGCGACGGTGACGCGCACGTGGACGACGAGCGGCCCATCCACCTTCTCCGCGCCGTCGTCGAATGCGGTCGTGAACTCGTAGGTCCCGTCCGCGAAACTCGCGATGATGTTGCGGCAGCGCGCTTCGGTCTCATTGAAAATCTGGCGGATCGCAGCGGTCGTGACGTCGTCACCGTACTTGGCGTAGAGCTCACCGAGACGTTTCACGCCGAGCCGGCACGAAGAAATCTGCGCCCGCAAGTCGCCCATCGACGACTCGGGATAGCGGATGTTGGTGGCGATCAGGTCGAGCATCGGACGAATCGGGCGGCCGCCCTCGTAGATCTTGACCTGGTCCAGTTGCAGCCCCTCGAGCCAGGGGTCGGTCGCCAAACGGCCCGCTCCGGAACCGGTGCTGTAACCGCCGACGTCGATCCAGTGCGCACGGTTGATCGCAAACCCCGCCAGCCGGTCGCCGGAAAAGAACGGCATGTACACGCAGACGTTGTTGAGGTGCTGTCCGCACACGGCTTGGTGGTTGGTGATCACCACGTCGCCCGGCGCAAACTCGAGCCGCTTGCAACCGTCGCGAATCACGGGGCCGAGATCGGCGACGAAGTGCGAAACGCCGCCGGCATTCTGGGCGATCAGGTTCCCGTCGGCGTCGAGGATGGCGCACGAGTAATCGCCGACTTCGTAGATCATCAGGTTGTACGACGTGCGGCGCAGCACGTGCGACATCTCGTTGGGAATGGCGGGAAATGCGCTGCGCAGGACTTCCAGCGTCACCGGATCGGTCTTGGTGGGAATCATGCGGCGATCTCCACGAGAATCGAGCCGTCGGCGCACAACTGCGCCACGTCGCCGGCGAGCAGCAGCGTGGTCGTCGCCGCTTCCTCGATGATCGCCGGGCCGGTGATGCGCGTTCCCATCCGGAGATCGTCGCGCTGGTAGATGCGGGCGCGGACCGGCCGGCGGAAATCGTCGAGCACGACGTCGCGCTCGGCGAACGGGATCGTCGCGCCGTTCGCGGCAGCACCCTCGACGCGAATCGGCAGCCGCTTGCGTTTGCCGTGCGCGCTGACCCGCACGTTGACGATCTCCACCGGCTGGCCGGGTTCGTTCTGGCCGTAGTGCCGGGCGTGTGATTCATCGAAACGCGTGCGGATTGCGGCGCGATCCGCACCGCTGATCTCCGCCCGCGCGACCGGCAGGTTGAGATAGTACTCTTGCCCGACGTAGCGCACGTCGAGCGAGCGGCGAATCTCGCGCGCAGCGGGGCTCACGCCCTCGGTTTCGAGCAACCGCATCCCCGCCGCTTCGAAATCATCGAAGATCCCCGCGAGGCTGCCGAAGTCGGCCTCGGCCAGCCGCAGCGGATGCGTGCGCACGTAGTCGTGGCGGATGTCGGTCATCAGCATGCCGACCGCCGAACAGTGCGCGGGCAGCACCGGCAGAATGACCTTCGGAATCGACAACTCGCGCGCGATGAGACCGGCGTGGAGGCCGCCGTTGCCGCCCGAGGCGATCATCACGAAGTCGCGCGGATCGTAGCCGCGCTCGATCGAGACGCCGCGCACGGCCAGGGTCATGTGCGCCACGGCGATCCGGAGCATCCCGAGCGCGGCCTCTTCCACCGTCAGACCCAACGGACGCGCGAGTTTCGTGGCCAAGGCGTCGCGCGCGGCGCCGGCGTCGAGCGGCATCTCACCGCCCAGGAAATTCCGTCCGTCGAGGCGGCCGAGCACGAGGTTGGCGTCGGTGATCGTCGGTTCGGTGCCGCCCGTGCCGTAGCACACCGGCCCGGGCTTCGCCCCAGCGCTGCGTGGGCCGACCTTGAGCGCACCGACCTCGTCGATCCAGCCGATGCTGCCGCCGCCGGCTCCGACCTCGACGACGTCGACGACCGGAAGCATCACCGGATGGCCCGAGGCGTAGCCGCCGACGTAGTAGCCTTCGGCGATCGCCGGTTCCCCGTCGCGAATCAGGCTCGCCTTGGCGGTCGTGCCGCCCATGTCGAACGCGATGACGTGTTCGAATCCCAACCGCTTGCCGATCTCGGCCGAAGCGTTGATTCCGCCGACCGGTCCCGACTCCATCAGCCCGACGGGGACGCGACTTGCCGACGCGACCGAGGTGACCCCGCCGTTCGACTGCATGATCAGCAAACTGCCGGCAAACGCATCCGCTTGCAGGCGCGCATCCAGCGCCTGCAAGTAGCCGCTCACGCGCGGGCCGATGTAGCTGTTCACCACCGTCGTCGACGTGCGCTCGTACTCGCGGTATTGCCGCAGAATCTCGTGCGAGAGCGAGACGTAGACGCCCGGGAAACGCTCGCGCAACGCCCGGCCGAGCAACTCTTCGTGCTCCGGATTGGCATACGAATGCAGCAGGCACACCGCGATCGCCGCCGGTTCGAGCTCCGCGACGCGGTCGCACGCCTCGCCCACCGTCTCGGGGGTCAGTGCTTCGATGACGTTGCCGGCCGCACCGAGCCGCTCGCGGACCTCGATGATGCGGTGACGCGGAACGAGCGGCTCGGCCCGGCGGAAGAACACGTTGTAGGCCTCGGGACGGTTGCCCCGACCGATCGCGTAGACATCGCGCGCGCCGGCCGTCGTGACGAGCACGGTACGCGCGCCCGTCCCCTCGATGAGCGTGTTGATCGCGACGGTCGCGCCGTGCACGAACGTCTCGCATGCTCCGAGCGTCACCCCGCCCTTGGCGAGGCAGCGGAAGATGCCGACCGTGAGGTCGTCGGGCGTGGTTGAACTCTTCGCGTGCCGGAGCTCGTCCGCTTCCTCATCGAACGCGATGAGGTCGGTGAACGTTCCGCCGATGTCGAGGGCTACGTGGAGGGCCAACGGTCCGTGTCCTTATCGCCAGCGATTGAAGTGGAGCTCGAGCCGATGCGCACCTTCGCTGAGCACGATCGCGATGACCGCCAGGATCGTGACCAACCCGAACAGGTCGGCCGGATCGAAGCGTTCGGAAAAATTCTGCGTGAAGTAGCCGATCCCGTTTTGCGAGACGTACAATTCGGCCAACACGACGCCGATCAGGGTGATCGCGATCGAGACGCGCATTCCGGCGAACAGTGCGGGGACCAGCTGCGGCAGCAGCACGCGGCGGACGATCTGCAACCGCGAGGCACCCATCGTGCGCGCGCTCAGCACATGCTGCGGCGGCGCCGACTTCAAGCCGCTCACGACGTTGAGGATGATCGGGAAGATGCCGTGGCTCGCCCCGAACGCGATTTTCGACGCCGTCCCGATCCCGAAGTACAGCACGAAGACCGGGAGCACGGTGATCTGCGGGATCGCGTAGATCAGCAGCACGATCGGGAACAGCGTGCGGTAGCTGAAACGGGTCGAGCCGACGATGAGGCCGACGATCGTTCCCAACCCGACCGCAATGACGAACGCGGTCGCCAGTTCGGCGCAAAAGACGCCGATCGCCGCGGTGAGCTTCGGGTCCGCGAACAGCCCTGGAAATGCCGCCAGTACCTTCGACGGCGGGCTCACGAACTCAGGGTTCAAGAACCAGCGCGCGGCGACTTCCCACACCAGCAGCACGACCACGATGCTCGTCACCCGCAAGCCGGCCGGGGTCCATCGCGGCCGGGTCATATCGCGATGTGCGCGCGACGTGCTTCCCACGTCGTGAGCCCGAAGTTGAACAGCGCCGCGATGAAGATGGCCACGAACACGTAGGCGAACATGCGCGCCGGCTCCATCATCGCGGCCGAGTACGAGATCTCGTGACCGAGGCCGGAGGTGGAGGCGATGATCTCGCCCGCCAGCACCGAGGCGAAGCACGGGATGAACGCGATGCGCAACCCCGTCAGGATAATCCCGAACGCACCGGGGAAGAGCACGCGCCGGAGCATCTGCACGCGGGTCGCACCGAACGTCAGGGCCGCGATGCGCAAGCGGTCGTCGACGCCGGTGAAACCGGCGATCGTGTTGAGCGCGATCGGAAAGAACGCGGCCAAGAACCCGAGCGCGATCTTCGATTTGACGCCGATCCCGAAAAACAGCAGAAATGTCGGGAAAAAGATGATCAGCGGGATCGTGTAGATCGCCGCCAGGACCGGTTCGTACGTTTTCGTGAGCAGCCGCGACGAGCTGACCGCGTAACCGACGGCGATGCCCGTCACGATCGCACCGCCGTAAGCGAGCGCGAACGTCGAGAGCGTCGTGCCGAGCGCACCCAGCGTCTCCGCCGAGGTCACGACGCCGGCGAACGCGGTCAGCACGTCTTGCAGGTGCGGCACGATGATCGGGTTGATCCAGCCGGCGACCGACTCGAGCCACCACAATGCGAAGAACAGCACGAAGAACCCGACCTGGATCACGAGACTGCGCGAACGCTCGTTCCTACTCACCGGCGCCGCCCGGCAAACGCTGCGCCGATTCGACGCTCCGGCGGATTTCGTCGTGAAGCAGCTCGTAGAGTTGTGCCCGCCGCTCCCCGAACTCGGCCGAGCTGACGAAATCGGGCGTGCGCGGATGGCGCTTGGGCACGTCGACGACCGCCTTGATGCGCCCGGGGCGCGCGGTCATCACGAAGATCCGGTCCGACAGAAAGACCGCTTCGCTCAGACTATGGGTCACCAGGACGATCGTTTTGCCGGTCTCCGCCAGCAGCACCGACAGGTCCTCGCCGAACACCATGCGCGTTTGTTCGTCGAGCGCTGCGAACGGTTCGTCCATCAGCAAGATCTCGGTCCGCAGACACAACCCGCGGGCGAGCGCTACGCGCTGCTTCATGCCGCCCGAGAGCTGGCTCGGGTAGAAGCCGGCGAAATCGCTCATCCGCACGGCCGCGAGCGCTGCTTGGGCGCGTTCGGCACGCTCGGCAACCGGCACGCCTTGGAATTCGAGCGCCACGACCAAGTTCTCGAGCACCGTGTTCCACGGAAAGAGCGCGTGCTCTTGAAACACGAACGAGATCTTGTTCGGCATGATCCCGCGTAACGGCTGACCTTCGAGGGTGACGGTTCCGCTCTGCGCCGGCAAGACGCCGCCGATGATGTTGAGCAGCGTGCTCTTGCCGCATCCGCTCGGGCCGAGCAAACACACCATTTCGCCCGAGCGGATCGAAATCGACACGTCGGTCAGCGCGGCCAGAGCGCCGGCACCTTGCGCAAAGGAATGCGAGATGCCGTTCGCCTCGATGACGACCGGTGGCGTGACGGCCGGCACGAGCTACGCGGATTGCATGGCCGACGTGAGGAGCACTCCGCGACCGGCCGTGCCGTCGATCGTGCGCCCGTAGAACGCACGCGCGCCGCCCGCCTCCAACGCCACGTGAACGGCCAGGATGTCGCCGGCCTGCGCCGCCGCCTTCCCCTGCCGCGAGAGCGGAAGCTCGTCGCGCTCCAGGCCCAAACCGTGAACCCACGCGCTCACGACGGCGTCTTGCCCGGCCGTACCGAGACTGCCGCACAGCGCCGCGAAGGCCGTGGGCAGCGCGATACTGAGCGGGCTTGTGTCCGAAGATCCCCCGGTATACACTCCGAGCACCGAGTAGATCGGGAGCGGTGCATTCAGCGGAACAGTCCTAACGAAAGCGCCCGCCGCCCCGATCATGCCCAGCGTAGCCAGCGGCGC
>JBEKXE010000078.1:0-21589 GCA_049512335.1 Candidatus Lustribacter sp. | reverse complement strand
TCGTCGCGATCTTCGAGCGGGCGAGCGTGTGACGGTCTGCGTTTCACCGGGCGGACGCACGGCGTCGCGCGGTGACGCCGCGCTGCGGCTGCTCGTCGGTACCGTGGACGGCGTCTGGGAGCTCACGCGCTCCAACACCGGAGCGCCCTGGACAAAGGGCGCGCACGCGCTCCGCGGGAGCCACATCAGCGCGCTCGTGCGGCTGGCGGACGGCGTGACGATGTTCGCCGGCGCGCACTCGGGCGGCCTATGGGTGAGCCACGATGACGGCCGCACGTGGGAGAGCGCTGCGGAGGGCATCGCGCCCGAACACCGCCACGTGTTCACGATCCACGCTCGCGAGCAGGACGGCGCGACCACGCTCTTCGCCGGAACGCAACCGGTCGCGCTCTACCGCAGCGACGATTTGGGCCGCACGTGGCGCGAGTTGCCGGCGCTGCGCGGCGTCGAGGGTCAGGAGCTGTGGACGTTCCCCGCGCCGCCGCACGAGCCGCACGTCAAGTACATCGCCTCGCATCCGGCCGAGCCGGCGACGCTCTACGTGTGCGTGGAACAAGGCGCGCTGCTGCGTTCGCGTGACGACGGTGCGACGTGGAGCGAGATCACCTCGTACGAGGCGCCCGAGGACATCTGGCACCACGATGCGCACCGCGTCGTCTTCGCGCCCGGCGATCCGCGCGAGCTGTATTTCACCAGCGGCGAAGGACTCTACCATTCCACCGACGCCGGCGCGACCTGGACGCATCTGACGACGCGCCACGACGCGGTCGGGTATCCGGATGCGACGTTTCTCGATCCGGCGGACGCGCGAACGGTCTACCTCTCGGGCAGCCACAACTCGCCCGACGCGTGGACGAACGCCGGCGTATCGACGCATCCCGGATTTTTGCGCAGCCGTGACGGCGGCACGACCTGGGAAGAGCTCGATGCCGGGCTGCCGGATCGCGTCGGCGGCTCGTTCGAAGCGCTGGCGATGCACGACGTACCCGGCGGTCCGGCGTTCTATGCCGGAACGGTCGCCGGCGAAGTGTTCGCGAGCGAAGACCACGGCCTGACGTGGCACTGCGCCGCGAGCGGCTTGCCGCCGATCTCCAAAGTCGGCCACTACAAGAAGTTCCCCGTACCGTCATCGATCTGAGGTTGGACATGCGTTGTTCGTTGCTCGCGCGGCTGGCCGCGCCGTTGCTCGCCGCCGTTCTCATCGCTTCCGTCGCGCCGGCGCGCGCCGCGGATACGTACGATATCCAAGCGATTTTGCCGCTGACCGGTCAAGCGGCGTTCATCGGCAAGGGCGACGTCAACGCCCTCAACGCGATCCAGGCGCTGATCAACAAGCAGGGCGGCATCGCGGGCCGCCCGATCAACTTCGTCGTCCAGGACGATCAGTCGCAACCGGCGGTCGCGGTGCAACTGCTCACGCGCGTCTTGACCACGCACGTCCCGCTCGTCATCGGTTCGACGCTCACCGGCATTTGCAACGCGATGGCGCCGCTGGTCAAAGACGGGCCGGTCGAACTGTGCTTCTCGCCGAGTTTCAAGGCCCCACCGGACGGGTTCGCGTTCTCGGCCGGCGTCGGCACGCCGGACCTCATGCGCGCCGCGATGCGGTTTCTCATCGGCCGCGGATATCACCGCGTCGCGATGATCACGTCGACCGACGCGACGGGGCAAGAGGCGGAACAAACGGCGACCAGCGTTCTCGCGCTGCCGGAAAACAAAGCGCTGACCGTAGTCGACAGCGAGCACTTCGGCATCGCCGACATCAGTGTCACCGCCCAAATGGCGCGCATCAAAGCCGCCAATCCCGACGTATTGGTCGCTTGGACGACCGGGAACCCGTTCGGCACCGTGCTGCACGGCGCGTCCGACGCGGGCTTGGGGGTGCCGATCTTCACGACCAACGGCAACATGTCGTTCGATCAGCTCAAGCAGTACGCCCAGATCATGCCCAAGGAACTGCTCTTTCCGGGCTTGCCCTCGCTCACGCCCGATCAGCTCCCGAACGGTCCGCTGAAACGCGCCGTCGACACGTTCCGGTCCGCGTTCACCTCAACCGGGATCCAGCCGGGGGCCGGCGAGAATCAAGTCTGGGATCTCACGCTGATCATGCTCGACGGTCTGCGTAAGCTCGGGCTCAACGCGACGCCGGCGCAATTGCGCGACTACGCGTTGAACCTCAAGGGTTACACCGGCATCTACGGCCCGTTCGACTTCGCCGCGAACCCCGGCCGCGGCGTCGGCATCGACGGCGTGATCGTCCAGCGCTGGGATCCGGTGAAGAGCACTTTCGTCGCGGTCAGCCGGCCGGGCGGCGCGCCGATGCGCTAAACGCTCGCGAAGGGCTTGTTGGGCGCGGCGCGCAGCGCTTCGGCCGCGCCTTCGGCGAACGGGACACCTTTCGGGATCAGGATCGAGGCGGAACGCACGTATTGCGCGGCCGGCTCGAGCGCCATCGGCGGCGGGCCGCCCTCGCCGTTCGCTTCGGCGGCGTGCAAGAGCGTGCGGCGCGCGGCGATGATCGCGGCGTCGCTCGTGCCGAGGCGTTCGTTGGTGCGGTCGACGATACGGCCCATGCTTTCTTGCAGCGAGGCGTCCTGCATCGAGATGCCCTTCACCCCGCTGAACGACTTCCGGGCGCGTTGCGCGGCGCGGTCGATCAGGTAGTGGTTATCGCGGTTGGCTTTCGGGCGGAACGTGCCCGGGACGTACTCGACGTGGATGCCCATTCCGGCATCCATAGCGGCGACCTCATCCGCGGTGAGCGCGCGCGTCGGTTCGTAGTTGATGCTCCACGTCCAGCAGTTCTCGTCGTCCATCGGCACGAACGCGTGCGCGCCGATCACGTTGCGGCCGAATGGCGGGATGATCGTGTACCACGGCATGATGAACGGCGTGATGCGCCAGTAGTCGTTGGCATCGTCGGCCGCGCGCCGGGCCCCGATCAGCAACCCGCTCGGTGAGTCGTGCACTTCGAATTTCGGGCGCGTATCGGCTTTGAGGAAGACGTTGCCGTGCGCGCCTTCATGCATCGGGTCGTCGTCGAGGTTGAAACGATGCAGCGTCGACACGTGACTCGAGTCGATGCCGCCCTCGAGCGCCTGCAAGTAGTTGCATTCCTGAATGCGCTTGGACACGTAGCGCTGCTCGGCGGGCAGCAGCGTCCACTCGAGCTCGGGCGGCGGCGGCTCGCTTTCGGGCGGACCCATGTAGGCCCAGAGCACACCGCCGCGCTCGATCAGTTTGTATGCGGTGAGCCGGACCTTGTCTTTGAAGCTGCTCTCGTCGGGCTCGGAGGGCATATCGACGCAGCGGCCCTGCACGTCGAACTTCCAACCGTGATAGGAGCAGCGGATGCCGCATTCTTCGTTGCGCCCGTAAAAGAGCGAGACGCCGCGATGCGGGCAGAACTCTTGCACGAGCCCGAAGTTGCCGGCGGTGTCGCGGAAGCCGAGCAAGTCTTCGCCGAGCAAGCGGATCTGCACCGGATCGCAGTCCGGTTCCGGCAACTCGCCCGCGAGCATCGCCGGAATCCAATAGCGCCGGAAGAGCTCGCCCATCGGGGTGCCGCGGTCGGTTTCGGTGAGGATTTGCTGCTGGGTTTGGGTCAGGGCCATGATCCGGTCTTCTACGCCGACGCGGGGACGGCTGCTGCGGGTGCGCCGTAGTGCGCGATCAGGAGGTCGAGGCAGCGGCTTACGAGCTGGTAATTCTCGGGGCCGATGAGCGCCGCGACGCTTTCCTGCTTGTCTTGCGCTCGCGTCAGCACCGCTTCGTAGAGGCGCCGGCCCTTGGGCGTGAGGCGAAAGAGCGTGCCGCGTTTGTCGGTCGGGTCCGGCTTCTTTGCAACGTGGCCGCAGGCGACCAGGTCCATCATGCTTTGGCTGACCTGCGAGCCCAACAGGTGCATGGCGCGCGCGATCGCCAGCACGCGGCCTTCACCGTGAGCGTGCAGGTGGCCGAGGATTCGCAACGACGTAAGCGGCAGGTTCAACCCGGCAACGAACTTTTTGTCGACCCCGCGGTCGAGGATGCGGCTGAGGACGCTGATCTTGTAGCTGAGGAAGTCTTCGTTGCGCATAGACCGAACGTCGAGCCCGGCTCGTTTACTCATTGATCGATCTTCGAGACCCGCGAGGTGAAATAATGCTTGGAGCCGACCTGATGGCGGCGGCGGTGGAGCGGCACGGCGTGCGCACCGTGTTCGGACTGCCCGGACACCTCGAGTCGTTCTTCGGCGCGCTCGACCGGCGCGGCATGCGCTTGATCCACATGCGCCACGAGAGCGCGGTGGTCTTGGCGGCCGACGGCTACGCGCAGACCCGGCGCTCGCTCGGCGTCGCGTGCGTCACGTCGGGACCGGGCCTGGCGAACGCCGTTGGCGGGCTCGCCTCGGCGTACGATGCCGGTACGCCGGTGCTCGTCTTCGCCGGGCGCAACCCGTTCGCGATGCTCGACGCGCGGCCGCAGCAGGAGCTGGACCACGTGCGCCTGGTTCGTTCGATCACGAAGTGGGCGCAGGTCGTGCACGATCCGGCGCGGCTGGGCGAGTACGTCGACATGGCGGCGCGGGTCGCGCTCAGCGGCGAGCCGGGGCCGGTGCTGCTGGAAATCCCGCGCGACATCGCGGTCGCGACGGTCGACGACGCAGCGATCCCGGGCCCGGTGATTCGCGCGCATGCGCCGGCGCCCGCGCTCGAAGACGTCGTGCGGGCCGTGGCGCTGCTGGCGCGCGCGAAGCGTCCGCTGCTGGTCGCCGGGCGCGGTGCGTACTGGTCGCACGCGAGCGACGTGGTGGCGCGGTTAAACCGCGACTTCGGCGTGCCGGTGCTGCTACAAGGTCCCGGCCGCGGGCTCATTCCCGAGGATTTCGAGACGGTGTTTCCGTGGCCGATGGGCAGCATCGCCGCGCGCGAGGCCGACGTCGTCATCCTGGCCGGCGTGCGCATGGAGGGCGCGATCGGTTTCGCCGCGCCGCCGTTCTTCAACGCCGACGCGAAGTTCATCCAGATCGCGAACGACGCCGCCGAGATCGGGCGCAATCGCGTCGTCGAGGCGCCGCTCGCCGGCGATACGCGGCTGGCGCTCGAAGCGCTCGTCTACAGCCTCGAGGCGGCGAAGGTCGCGCCGCGCGACGCGAGCTGGGTGAAGGCCGCGGTCGCGCCGCGCATCGCGCGCATTGCCGGGATCGACGCCGGTCCGGCGCCGGAAGAAGGGCAAGCGCATCCGCTGCGCATGGCGCGCGAGCTGGCCAAACGCATGCCCGCCGACGCGCTCTTCGTGGGCGACGGCGCGAACTGCAACAACTGGTACAAGGCGACGTTCCGCATGCAGTCGTCGCCCGGCTTTCTCGATCACGAACCGTTCGGCGCGATGGGCACCGGCCTGCCGTATGCGATCGGCGCGGCGGCGGCGTTCGCGGAGGACGGCAGCCCGCGTCAGGTCTACCTCGGCACCGGCGACGGCGCGTTCGGACAGTATCTGGCCGAGCTCGCGAGCGCGTCGCTGCACGGGCTCGCGATCTTCGTGATGGTCGCCAACGACGGAACCTGGGGCTCGAGCCGCAACATCACGCTGCGGATGTTCAACGGCACGACCGGCGTCGACCTCAATCAGAGCCGCTACGACATGGTGGCCGAGGGGCTCGAATGTCATGGCGAGTTCGCGCCGACCCCCGCCGACGTCGCGCCGGCATTCGACCGCGCGCTGGCCGCGGTGCGGTCGGGCAAGACGGCGGTCGTCAACGTGCTGGTCGATCGCGTCGCCAGCGGCGACCGCGCGGACCCGCTCGTGCAGATGATCAGTTTCAACCGGTTACGTTTTGGAGGCATTTAGAACAAGTGAGCGGCGGGATCGACTTTCACCATCACTACACATCGCCCGAGTGGTTCGCGTTTCTCACCGAGCACCACGAGAAATCGTATCCGTTTCCGGGCTTGCGGACGTTGAGCCGCTGGTCGCCGGCGGCGGGCGTCGAAGCGATGGACGAGGCCGGCGTGCAGACGGCGGTCCTGTCGACGACGACGCCCGGCGTGTGGTTCGGCGACGCGGCCGAGGCGCGCCGGATGGCGCGCAACATGAACGACTTCGGCGCCGACATCGTGCGCGAGTATCCCGGCCGCTACGGGCTCTTCGGCGTGCTGCCGCTGCCCGACGTACAAGCGAGCCTCGAAGAGATTCCCTACGTGTTCGACACGCTCCATGCCGCCGGCATCGGCGTGTTGTCCAGCTACGGCACGAAGTGGCTCGGCGATCCGTCGTTCGGGCCGGTGTGGGAAGAGCTGAACCGTCGCCGGGCCGTCGTGTTCAGCCACGCGACCGCGCCCGAATGCTGCCGGGTGGTGATGCCGAATTTCGACCCGACCACGATCGAGTTCAACACCGACACCGCGCGCACGATCATCAACCTGATCGAGTCGGGCACGGCCGAACGCTATCCGGAGATCCGGTTCGTGTTCTCGCACGCCGGCGGCACGATCTCGGCGCTGGCCGGACGCTACCTCAAGGAGCAAGTCGCCTCCCAAGCGCTGAGCTCCGCGGCCGCCACGAACACGCGGCTCGGGCAGCTGCGGCGGTTCTTCTACGACACGGCCGGCTCGGCCAACATCGTCAACATGCAATCCCTGAAGATGATCGTGCCGCTCTCGCAGGTGGTGCTGGGAACCGACTACCCGTGGTTCACGGCCGCGACGATCCTGGGCGGGTTGGCCGACGCGGGGTTGTCGGCCGCAGAGCTTCGGGGGATCGAGCGCGAAAATGCGCTTCGGCTGCTGCCGCAGTACGGGCGCTAGCGGAGGTTCGTTCAATGGTTGATCGAAATTATAGCGGATGCTGACGCAAGAACAAAACGACGCGCTGACCCGGACCGCACCCGGCACGCCCGGCGGGAGGTTGCTGCGCAGTTACTGGCAGCCGATCGCGCTGGCCAAGGAATTGCCGGCCGGCGGGGCTCCCGTGCCGGTGGACATCCTGGGCGAAGAGCTGGTGCTCTTCCGCGACGACCGCGGCCGCCTGGGGCTGCTGGACCGGCATTGCTGCCATCGTGGGACGGATCTGTCGTTCGGCCGGCTCGAGGACGGCGGCCTGCGCTGCCTCTATCACGGCTGGCTCTACGACGTTACCGGGCGATGTCTCGATCAACCGGCCGAGCCGAAGAGCAGCACCTTCAAAGACAAGGTGTGCCAGACGGCCTATCCGGTCGTCGAGCGGGCCGGCGCGTTCTTCGCCTATCTCGGTGAGGGCGAACCGCCGGAGGTTCCCAACTACGATTTCTTCACGTATCCGTCCGAGCATCTGCACGCCGCCAAGGTCTTCGTCGACTGCAATTACCTGCAGGCGAACGAGGGCAACTACGATCCCGCGCACGTCGGCTTCTTGCACAAGACGTTCGAAGCCGATCGGCGGCCGGGCTTGAAGTTCGGCGACCTGCACCGGATCGGCGTGCCGGAGACGGACGAGGCGCTGATCGAGCCGGAAGAGACGCCGCGGCTGGAAACCGAGACCACCGACTTCGGCTTGCGCATCTTCCAGGTGCGGTCGGGCGGCGAAGGTCGCAAGTACGTGCGCGTGACGATCTTCGGGATGCCGAACTTCTCGGTGATCGCGGGGCCGCAGGGCGGCGACGGGCACATCGGGATCTGGCACGTGCCGATCGACGACTTCAGCCACTGGCGCTGGCACTTCGCCGTGCGCCGCGACGCGCCGATCGACTCCACCAACCGCATCATCCGCTCGCACCAGAACGGCGAGTACGAATCGGAGTTCCGCCTCAAGCGCAAACGGGCCAACCGCTACCTGCAAGACCGCAGCGCGATGAACCAAAACTACACCGGCATGGGCCCGAACTTCAACACGCACGACGCTTTTGCGACCGAGAGTCAGGGCTACATCCAGAACCGCACGCGCGAGCATTTGGCGACGACCGATGTGGCGCTGGCGGCGGCGCGGCGGTTGATGCTCAAGGCGGTCGACGACGTGAAGGCCGGCCGGACGCCGCAGGGCGTCGTCGGCGACGCCGCCGCCAACGACCACCGGCTGCTGATGTCGTTCGACGTGCTGGCCGACGAGGCGATTCCGAACACCGATCTGGTCCACATCATCGCGGAGCGCGCAGCCGTTGCCGCCCGCTGAACGCGTCAAGCTCACCATGGCGGAGCGCCACGCGATCGAGTGGGAGTGCGCGCAGAACACCGTGCGCTTCTACAACCGTCTCGATGGCGTACGCGGTGCGGAAGCGGCGGCCTTGTTCGCCGAGGACGGGCTCTGGTACCGCGACGGTGACGACAGCGCGTTCACCGGACGGGCCGAGATCGCCGCGCACGTGAACGCGCTGCCGCAACGCGGCAATCCGGCGGTCGCGCCGGAGGACCGCATGGTGTTCCATCTGGTGACGAACGTCGAGGTCACCGTGATCGATGAAGCAACCGCCGAAGTGCGGGCGCTGACCTCGGTGATTCCGGGCGCCCGCGGCAAGGACGGCAATCCCGGCACGACGCGCGGCATCGGGGCGGTGTTCCCGACGGTGGAGATTCACAAGAAAACGGCGGACGGCTGGAAGATCGCCAGCAAGAAGACCAAGTTGGCGCTGCGTGTCGGTTAGGCGGCTCCTCGCGAACGCGGTGGCCGCAGCCGCGCTCTGCATCGTGCTGCCCCGAGAGGCACCGGCGCAACCCGCGCCGCTGAAGATCGGCGTCGTGATGTCGTTCAGCGGGCCGGGATCGACGCTCGGACGCTCGGTGCGCGGTTCACTCGACGCGTGGCTCGTGATGCACCACAATCTCGTCGGCGGCCGGCCGGTGACCATGATCTACCGCGACGATGCGCACGCGCCCGAGACCGCGCGACGCCTGGCGCAAGAACTGGTGGTGTCGGAGCATATCGACGTGTTGCTCGGGGCGTCGTCGGCCCCCGAGGCGGCGGCGATGGAGGACGTGTCGACGCAAGCGAAGGTCCCGTTCTTCATCATCAACGCGACCAACCCGGGCCTGCTCGACAAGGCGCCGTATGCGGTGCGCACGTCCTATCTCACCCCGGATTTCGGGCCGCCGCTGGCGCGCTGGGCGACGCGCAACGGGATCAAGACGGTCTATGCGATCTACGCCGACTACTCCAGCGGAACCGACACCCTCTCGGCGCTGACCGCCGGAATGGCCGCTGCGGGCGGGAAGGTGATCGGCAGCGTCGCGGTGCCGCTCGACATCACCGACTTCTCGGCGTACCTCTTGCGCGCGAAGGATGCGAAGCCCGATGCGGTGTTCGCGTTCGTCGGCGGTGGACCGTCGTCGATCAACATCGTCAAGCAGTTCGCCTCCAGCGGGCTCAAGCAGACCATGAAGCTGATCGGAACCGCCGACCTGATCTCCGACGAGCTGCTGCCGGCCGAGGGTCCGGACTCGCTCGACATCGTCACCGCCTCGAACTACTCGGCCGATCACAACTCGAAGCTCAACCACGACTACGTGCGCATTTACAAACAGGTCATCGCCAACCCGCAGCCGGCCGACATCCCGACGTTCATCTCGGTCCAGGCGTTCGACGCGATGACGATGATCGATCATTCGGTCGGGTTGCAGAAGGGCGCGATCGACGCGCAGAAGACGATCGATCTGCTGCGCGGCTACGCGTTCGAGAGCCCGCGCGGGCCGATCCGCATCGACGCGCAGACGCGCGAGGTGCACGAGAGCATGTACATCCGGAAGACCGAGCTGGTGAACGGCACGTACGTGAACGCCGAGGTGGCCGCGTTCCCGCCCTGATCGATGTGGTGGCCGGCTTCGCCGGCGTTGCGGTCGTGGTGATCATCGCTGCGGACGTGTTCATGAGCGTGATCGTGCCGCGCCCGACGTACGCCTGGCGACCGAGCGCGCAGATTTCGCGCTACGGTTGGCGCGCGGTGGGCGCGCTCGGTCTGCAGATGACGAACGAGGAGCGGCGCGAGGCGTTCTACGGCGTCTACGCGCCGCTGTTGCTGACCGGGCTGATCGTGTTCTGGATCGTCGCGCTGGTTTTCGGATTCGGTCTGATTTTCTTTGCACTGCGCGGTCAGCTCAAGCCGGTCCCGGAAAACTACTGGGCGGCGGTGTACTATGCCGGGACCTCGCTGCTCACCCTCGGTTACGGCGATTACGTCGCGGAGCACGGCGTTGCGCGAGCGGTGTCCCTGGCCGCTGCGGCGCTCGGTTTGGGCACGTTTGCGATCGTGACCGCGTTTTTGTTTTCGCTCTTTGCCGCGTTTCAGCGCCGCGAAGCGTTCATCGTCACGATGCGCGAACGCACGGGAGCGCCGCCGTCGGGCGTCGACTTTCTCGTGCGCCATGTCGAGCTCGAGATGATGGACGACCTGGGCGCAACGTTCGGCCGGGCGGAAGCGTGGATCGCGGACATCATGGAGACCCACCTCGCGTATCCCGTGCTGTCGTACTTTCGCTCGACGCACGACTACCAGTCGTGGGTCGGAACGATCGGCGCGCTGCTCGACGCCGCGACGCTCGTCATCACGACCGTCGATGCCGGCAACGTCGGCGCGGCCAAGATGCTCAGCCGCATCGGACGGCACTTGGTCGGGGATTTCGCGCGCTACTACAACTTCGACGAAAACCTCAGCGGCGCCCCGGGGATCGAGCGCGCCGAGTTCGATCACGTCTACGAACGCTTAGGCACGAAGGGCTTGCGCCTGCGCGAGGTGGAGACGGCGTGGACCGAATTTGCGGCGCTGCGCGGAACCTACGCGTTGCCGCTCAACGAGATGGCGCGCTGGTGGCGGATCCCGCCGGCGCTCTGGATCGGCGACCGTTCCATCATTGCGAGCCACGTGCCGATTCCGATGGTGAAGGTCTAGGCGTGGGTTAGCCCCAGGGGCCGAGGTAGGCTTCGCCGAGGAAGGTGTCGTCGACCGCGTCGAGCTGATCGGGCCATGGGCCCGGTGAGACGGTGCGGCGCTGCGATGCGGGGCGCGGGCGGCCGTCCCAGCCGACTTGCTCCATGTAATAGTAGAGCTGTACGGCGTTGCCGTCGGGATCTATCGCGAACGCGGTGTAGTCGATGCCCGGAAACAACTCGGGCGGCAGCTCGCGGATCGTCACGCCGGCTTCGCGCAAGTACGCAACGGCGTCGCGTAGTTGGCGGTAATCGGCAACTTGGAAGCCGACCGAGAAGAGTTTGCTGTCGGGCCGTAAACCGAGCTCGTCGCGGAGGGCTTCGGGATAGAGTGCGAGGGAGTGGTGTTCCGTGTTGGCGCGCAAGAACACGCAGCGGTGTCCGCGCCACGTGACCTCCTCGGCGATCGTCAAGCCCAGGATGTCGCGGTAGAACGGAATTGCCGCGTCAACGTCCTCCAGAAAGAGCCGGACCGGGCCGACGCGCACGATTTTGAACGGGCGCCCGAGCAACACTCCGCCGACGTCGTAGCGTTCCTCTTCCGTTTCGAATTGCCGATAGCCGGACGCGATGTCAACCCCGTCGGCGGTAGCGGCGGCAATTTCGGCGGCTTCCGATTTGTGCGGCAGCTGCGGCGCTTCCATGTAATGGATCTTGTGCATCGCCTCGGGTTTGCTCTCACCGTCCCAGCCGATCTGTTCGATGCCGTAGTACAGCTCGTTGACGAAGCCTTCGGGGCCGACGGGATAGACGTGCCAGTTCGATCCGGGCGTGTCGCGGCCGACGCGCGACACGCGCGCACCGCGCTCGCGCAGAAAGATGTCGCCTTCGACGGTCTCGCGCAGGCTACCGACCTGCCAGGTGATTTGGTTGGTCGTGACGCGCGAATCGGGGCGTCCGCCGCGCAGCGCGCCGAACGCCTCGAACGTCGAGCGCGGGAAGATTACGAACGAATGGTGGTCGGTGCCGTGCCGCATGAAGTAGCCGGTATGATACGGGTGCTCTTTTTGTTGTTCGGGCGGCAGCCGCTGGCCGAAGTTGAGCGGATCGGAGATCCGCAATCCGAGGCGCTTGGTGTAGAACGCCACGGCCTCGTCCATGCGGTCGACGTTGAGCCCCACGTGGCCGATGCGGCGAATCCGGAACGGACGCGGCAGCTTGATGCCGCCGACGTCGTACGTGGTTGCCGGGGCGGACTCGGTCAGGCTCATGACGGGGCTCCGATCTTCGAACGTTCGGCTTTGATCGTGACGCGCTGCATCGTGCGGCGGCTGGGCAGGTAGTCGTTGACGGCGTAGTGCTGGGTGCCGCGATTGTCCCAGAAGACCATCGAGTTGGGCGCCCAGTGAAAGCGGAATTGGTATTCCGGAATCGTGGCTTGCTGGAACAGGAATGCGAGCAGCGCGCGGCTCTCATCGTCGCGCATGCCCTTGATGCGCACCGTGAACTGCGGGTTCACGAAGAGGATCCGCTGCCCGGTGGCGGGGTGCGTCGTCACCACCGGATGGGTCGGGTTGGGCAGCTCCTCTTCCATCGCGGCCAGACGCTCGTGGCGTTCGCGCGCCGGCAGACCGTCGAACTTGCGGCGGAAGGGGATGAAATCGTGCACGGCCTCGAGGCCGCTCAGAAAATGCTGCATCTTATCGCTGAGACCGGCGAAGGCGGCGGCCATGTCGGCCCAGACCGTATCGCCGCCGCGTTCGGGAATCGTGATGCAACGCAGGATCGTGCCCATCGGCGGATCGATCCGAAAGGTTTCATCCGAGTGCCAGACGTCGGTCGCGAAAACGGGGTTTTCGGCGTCGTTGTCGAGCACCAGCACTTCGGGCAAGTGTTCGAGGTGGGCCGAGAACGGGTGCACGGTCAGCTCGCCGAATCGGCGGCCGAGCGCGACGTGCTGCTCCGGCGTCATCTCGACGTCGCGGAAGAAGAGCACCTTGTACGCCATCAGCGCGCGGTGGATCGCGCTCACGCTGCCGGCGTCGACCGGACGGGTGAAGTCGATGCCGCGAATCTCGGCGGCGAACGTCGGCCCGTAGGGGATGACCTGCGGGTGGACGATGGGGTCAGCCGTTTGTGCCACGCGGATGAGTTCTCTGCGCCGCCAAATCGTCCTCACTCCAGAAGCCGATCAGGATGCCGCGCTCGGTTTGCGTGCCGGTGCGCCGCTCTTGGGCGGCGGCGGTTTCGGTCGGGCGGCGGACGCGCTCGGCCCAGTCGGCGAACCGGTCTTCCAGCTCGGCGACGACGGCGGCGGCGGCCGGGTCGCTCCCGCGGTCGTGCAGCTCGTGCGGGTCGTCGTGCAGATCGAACGCCATCGGCGCGTAGCCGTCGAAGCGCAAGAGCTTCCAGCGGTCGGTGACGACCATCTGCATCTTCGAGCGGTCGAGCGGGCTGCCGAGAAGCGTGCGCACCCCGTTGATCGCGTTGTCGTTTTCGCTGAAGGCAGCCGTGCGCCAGCCGGGCGGCCGCTCGCCATGGAGCAGCGGCATCAGCGAGCGCCCTTGCACGCGCTGGTAGGCCGGCGTGCCGCCGGCAAACTCCACGAACGTCGGCACGAGATCGATCGCTTCGACCAGCGCGCCGCTCACCGTTCCGCGCGTCGCGTCGGCTTCGGCGCGCGGGTCGACCACGATCAGCGGCACGCGCACGGACGGTTCGTGGAAGAACTCCTTTTCGCCGAGCCAATGGTCGCCGAGGTAGTCACCGTGGTCGCTGGTGAAGACGATCAGCGTCGATTCGAGCAAACCGCGGGCCTCGAGATAGGCGAAGAGTTTGCCCAGTTCGTCGTCGATCTGGCGGATCAGACCCATGTAAGCCGGGATCACGGTGCGGCGGATCTCGTCGCGCGAGAACGCCTGCGAGTAGCGCAGTTGCTGGAAGGCGGCGTACACCGGGTGGTTGGTGCCGCGCTCGTCGTCGCTGCGCACCGCCGCCGGCGCATCGCCCGGCGCGTAGAGCGCATGATAGGGCGCGGGCGCGATATACGGCCAGTGCGGCTTGATGAACGACAGGTGGATGCACCAGGGCGCATCGCCCGACTGTTCGATGCACTCGATGGCGCGGCGCGTCATATACGGCGTCTCCGAATGCTCGGCCCGGACGCGGGCCGGCTTCGTGCCCGCATCGAGAAACCAGCCCGAGTGCACGGCCCCCGCGTCGTCTTGCCAAGAATTCGCCCACGTGTGCCACGGGTTGAGGCCGTCGTAGCCGAGCGCGTTGAGGTATTGGTTGTAGCGCAGCGAGGTGAAGCGCGACGCCGGTGCGCCGGTCCATTCGGGATGCAGCCCGTCGTCGCGTTCGAACGCTTCGAAGCCGCATTCGACCGCCAGCCGTCCGGCGGGCGACGCCGGATCGACGCCGAGCCGCGCGAGCGCCTCGAGATCGGCGCGCATGTGGGTCTTGCCGACCAGCTGCGTGCGCATGCCGAGCGGGCGCAGGTAATCGCCGAGCGTCCACTCGTCGGCGCGCAGCGGCACGTCGTTCCAGGTGGTGCCGTGCGTGCGCATGTAGGTGCCGGTGTAGAACGACATGCGCGAGGGGCCGCAGATCGGCGACTGCACGTAGGTGCGGTCGAAACGCACGCCGCGTGCGGCGAGCGCATCGATATTGGGCGTGGCGACGCGATCGGGTGCCGCGCATGACAAATAATCCCAGCGCAGCTGGTCGGCCATGATGAAGAGGATGTTAGGCGTGGTGCGTCAGCCCCGCTCGTCGAGACTGCGCGCCGGTTTCTCCGGCATCTGGGTGACGCCCGGTCCGACGCCCGCCGAGTACTCGGGCAGCACGACTACGTCGATCACGCAGACGTGACCGTTCTGCACGTGCGCGATCCCCTCGGCGATGGCGGCGCCGATGGCGTTGCGATCGGTGACCGGGCCGATGCCGATCGCGCCCTGCGCGCGGGCGAAGCCGGCCATGTCGGGCGGCGGACCGTCGATGCGTTGGCCGATCCATTTGCGTTCGACCGGCCGGCCCCGTACGATGGCCATGCGCTCCTGATGGACTTCGTCGTTGAAGAACGAGCGGTTGTTGGCCACGATCACGAGCAACGGAATTTTGCTCTGGACGGCGGTCCACAGCGCGGTGTTGCCCATCAGGAAATCGCCGTCGCCGGTGACGCAGACCGGCAGGCGCGTGGTGCCGCGCAACGCCAGCGCCGCGCCGACCGAGGTGCCGAGACCGCTGCCGATGCCGCCGCCGCCGTCGCCGCCGATGTAATCCAGCGGGTGGTGGAAGACGAAGTCGCCTTCGTTCACGCCGAGCGGCAGCCGGGTGAAGCACACCTCCCGGCCGGCGAACGCCGCGCTCACCGCGTGCGAGAACGCGTCGATGCCGATCTCGGTGCCCGCGGTCGCGCCGTTGCCCGGCGCGGAAGCGGCGCCGGCGCCGTTGCGTGCCGCGCCCTTGGGTTTGGGGTTACCCAGCTCGGCCAGCAGCGCGCCGACGAGCGCGTCGGGCGCGACGGCGATGTTGACGTCGAGCGCGGGCAAGCCCTGGTAATCCATGCTCCAGCCGTTGTGCACGTAGCGGTCGATCGATGCGCCCACGATCGTGGCGCTCGAAGCCTTGCCGGCGAACACCGTCTTGAGGGTGCCGGCGAGGTCGGTGCTGTCGAGATCGACGATGACGTCGGCTTCGCGCAGCGCGGCGATCACGGCCGCGCTGCGGCTTTGACCGAGGTGCAGCGGATGATCGCTCGGGAACATCGCGCCGTTCATGAAGTTGCTGACCACGCGCGCGTCGAGCGCTTCGGCCAGTGCGATCCGCGCGTTCCAGGCGTCGAGCGTGCGCGAGCAGCGTCCGGCGAGGATCACGGCGTGCTTGGCGCCCTTCAGGAGGGCGAGCACGTGGGCGACGTCGGCCGGAGCCGGTGCGGCTTCGTGCGGCGGCGCGTACTTGGCGACCGGTGGCAGCGCGAGCGGCGCAGCGAGCTTTTGCTCTTGCATGTCGGCGTCGAGGAAGACGATCGTCGGGCCGTTCGGCAGCGTGCAGGCGATCTGATAGGCGCGCAGCAGTGACTCGATCGCCGCACCGGGCGAGCCCGGCTGGTCGTCCCACTTCGTGAACGGACGCACGAGCGCGCCCATGTCCTGCGTGGTGTGGATCCAGTCGATCCACGGACGGCGCTTCATCGCGTCGACCGGACCGTTCGCGCCGAGGATGAGCACCGGCGCCCGGTCGGCGAAGGCGTTGAAGATCGCCATCGACGCGTGCATCAAGCCGACGTTGCTGTGCACGACCGCCAGCATCGGTTTGCCCGCCACCTTGGCGTAGCCGTGGGCGATCGCGACGGAATGCTCTTCGTGCAAGCAGAGCAGCATCTCGGGGTTCTCGTTGCCGAGATAGTTCACGATGCTGTCGTGCAAACCGCGGTAACTCGCCCCAGGGACCAGTGCGGCGTACTTGAGGTCGAGCGCGCGAAGCATCGCCGCGACGGCATCGCTGCCCCAGGCCATCGTGGTGCTTGCCGGGGTGTGGGTTTGCGTCGTCATAGCGGGCTCTTCCGGCGCGGTTGGGGCGGTCCTTTTGACTACGGCTCGCCGTGCGAGCCGCCGCTCAGGATGACGGTGTTGAAGCCGCGGTCCTGGAGGGCGGCGACGACCGTGTCGGCCCCGGTGCCGGATTCGAGCTCGATCGTGATGTCGAGCTCGGCGTACCGCGCGGGCACGTCGCCCATCAGGCGGTGGTGCTGGACGTCGAGCACGTTGCCGCCGACGCTCGCCACGGCCGTGGCGATCGCGCCGAGCTGCCCCGGGCGGTCGAGGATGTGCACGCGAATGCGCGCGACGCTCCCGCTGCGCATCCGCGCGCGCGCGATGATCGACGCCAAGAGACCGGGGTCGATGTTGCCGCCGGACACGATGATGCCGACGCGCCTGCCGCGCATGCGGTCTTGGTGCGCGAGCAAGGCAGCGATACCGACCGCGCCGGCGCCTTCGACGGCCAGCCGTTCGCGTTCGACGAAATGTTCGACCGCCATCTCGATCGCGATCTCGTCGACGAGCAAGATCTCGCGTACCACCGGCGTGGTGATCGAAAGCGGAATTTTGCCCGGCACCTTGACGGCGATCCCGTCGGCGATCGTCGCTCCGCCGGGCGTGACCGGACTCCCGATCACCGCGGCGTAGTACGACGGATAAAATTCGCTCTGCACGCCGATGATCTCCGGGTGCGCGTTCAGCTCCGTTGCGGCGAGGACCGCGCCGGCCAGCAGTCCGCCGCCGCCGACGGGGATTCTCATCCGCTGCAAGCTCCGCCGCGCGCTCCGCGCTGTCGGCGATGTTCTCTCCGTAGAGCACGACGCGCGCGCCGAGCTCGCGCGTGCGCTGGATCTTCACCGCGGCCGTCAGCTCCGGCATGACGATCGTGGCGCGGATATCCAAGCGGCGCGCGAAATAGGCGACCGCCTGCGCGTGGTTCCCGGCGGACATCGTGACCACGCCGTCACCGAGATCGTTGCGGCCGCGTGCCAGCAGAGCGTTCAGGGCGCCGCGAGCTTTGAACGAACCGGTGACCTGGAGGTTTTCGAGCTTCAGGTAGACGTCGCCGCCGAGCCGTTCCGAGAGGTTTTCGGAACGCAGCACCGGCGTGCGCGTGATGCCGTACTTACTGTCCGCGAGGGCCGCCCGGACCGGCAGCGCGCTCAATCGTATGACTCCGGATTCTGGAGCCATGTGGGGGTGCCTTGTCGGATTGTGGCTGTCCTTCGACTACGGCTCGCTTCGCGAGCCTCCGCTCAGGATGACAGGGGGAGGTGGTGGGCGTATGCATTGGGGATGATTCGTACGCATGGCTTCTTGCACATCACGATCTCGGTGAAGGATCTGGCGCGCGCGACCGCCTTCTATCACGACGTTCTCGGCTGCGAGATCGTGCACACGAACCCGATCATGACGTTCATGAAGACCGGTTCCGATCATTTCGTCCTCACGCAGCTCGACAACCACGTGCGCCCCAATCCGCCCGGACCGATCGGCCTGGGGACCACGCTCTTCCATCACGCCATGCTGGTCGAACCGGACGAGTTCGACGCGATCGTCGCGGAGCTGCATGCGCGCGGAATCGAGACGTACGATTGCTCCGATGCGGGGCATCGGACATTCCCCGGGCGGCGCCACGCCTATCTCTTCGATCCGGACGGCAACAGCATCGAGTTGACCACCCTCATCGCGGCCGACCGCGCCGGCATCGCGTAAGCCGGCAGCTTGCACGTGGAGTCGCGCGTCGTCATCATCACCGGCGCGTCGCTCGGGCTCGGCCGGGCAATGGCGCTCGGGCTGCTCGATGCGGGTCATCGCGTCGTTGCGATGGGGCGTTCGCAACAGAACCTCGATACATTCGAGTCCGAGGTGCGCGCGCACGGCTGGGCCGAGCAGCTCGTCAGCGTGCGCGGTGACGTTCGCGTCGACGATCAGTGCCGGCGCACGCTCGACATTGCGACCGAAACATTTGGTCGAGTGGACGTGCTGATCAACAATGCCGGCTTCCACCTGGAAGACGCGGCGAAATTCTACGAGTTGTCGGAAGACGACTGGCGCACGTCGTTCGACACGAATGTGACCGGTGCGTTTCTCATGGCGCGCGCAGCGGTGCGGCCGATGATCGCGCGCGGCTGGGGCCGCATCGTCAACCATCAGACGAACTACGCGACGATGCTGCGGCCGGGCATGAACCCCTACGGCCCGGCCAAGGCGGCGCTCGAAGCGGCCACTGCAGCGTGGGCCGCCGAACTGGCCGGCACCGGCGTCACCGTGAACGAGATTCTGCCCGGCGGTGCGGCCGACGTCGAGCGTCTGTCGGTGCAGAAGTTTCCGGATCGCAGCAAGCTCGTCTCACCGGCAGTGCTGGTAGCGCCGATTCGCTGGCTCGTCTCCGACGCGTCGAACGAATACAGCGGCTACCGCATCGTAGCCAACCGCTGGAACGCGGACAAACCGATTGCGGACAACCTACGCGACGCCGCCGAGCTCGCCGCTTGGCGCGGAAAACCGTCCTAACCGAGTGGCACGATGAACTCGCCGGTCGTTATGGGGCGCGCGATCAGGCCGTAGCGGTACGCGAAGTCCAGCGGGGCTTGGACGTATTTCGGGTCGCCGGTGACGGCGAAGTAGGCGCGGGTCATGCCGGCGACGGCGGCCGGGTCGAGCTTGGCGATGCGGGCGATGATAGGGGCGGTGTCCGCCGGGTGCGCGTTCGACCAGCGTGCGGTGGCGTAGATCCCGGCGACGAGTTTCTTTGCCGCGTCGGGATTTTTTTGCACCCATGCCTTGGTGGCGAACCACACGATGTTGGCGAACTCAGGCGAAATCACAGCGTAGACGTTAGCGAACGTTCGGACCTCACCGTTGTGGATCGCGGCGCTCAGCGACGGCTCGGCGATCGTGGCCGCGGCGACCGTGCCGCGTTGGAGCGCCGGGCCCATCTCGGGGAATTTCAGCTCGACGAATTTCACGCCGGCCGGCGGCACGCCGTTGTGGTCGAGCCACGCCTGCACGCCGAGCTGGTTGAAGTCGTTGAGCGTGGAGACCGCGATCGTCTGTCCGGTCAGATCCTTAGCCGTCTTCAGCGGCGAGTTCTTCGCGACGCACAGATACGAGTAGGCATGCTTGGCGGAGAACAGCGCGGCCGGTGCGAGCATGACCAGTGGAATGCCGTGCGCGACCGCCGCAGCGACGTTGACGATGTTGGCCATGCCGGCGTCGAGGTCGCCCGAGATGACGCCTTGCACGATCGTCGCGCCGTTGGCGAACGTGCTGATGGCGACGTTGACGCCGTTGTCGCGGAAGATGCCGCGTTCGTCGCCGAAGTAGGCTTCGCCGAACGAATCGATCGGATCGGACCCGATGCGCACGGTCGGCAGGTCGGCCTGCGCGCCGGCGGGCCGCCTTGCGGCCAGAACGGCACCGGCTAGGAGCGCGAGCGCGCTCGAGCGCTGCATCGTCATCGGCGGCTTCTCACGGCCGAAGCTCGGGTGCGAGCAGATCTTCGGGCGCCACGGGTTTGGCGATGAGGCCGTATTTGAAGGCGGCGTCGAGATGAGGTTTGAGCGCCGGGAGATCGACGTTCTCGGCGAATTCGACGCGCGGCATCGTGCGCGCGATCGCGAGATCGAGCTTCGTGACGCCGATGAGCACGACCCCGGTTTGCGCCTGGTGCCGGTTACTCCACGCGGCGGCGCGGTAAATCATCGCCGCGAACCTGCGCGCGAGGTCGGTGTTCGCGGCAACCCATTGCGCGGTGGAGAACCAGCACGTGATCATGAAGCTCGAACCGATCGCATCGTAGGGGTCGGCGAAGACGCGCGCCGTCTTCTTGGCCTCGGTCGCCTGCGGTTCCGCGATCAGCGCGGCGTCGATGCGATGCGTCGCGAGCGCCTGCGGCATCTCCGCGAACGGCATGTCGATGAACTTCACGGTCGACGAGTCGCCGCCGTTCTTGTCGATCCAAGCCTCGGGACCGAGCTGCGAGATGCTCTTGAGGCCGTTGACCGCAACGGTTTTTCCGTTGAGGTCGCGTGCCGTTTTCAGGGGCGAATCATTGGCGACCATCAGCACCGAAGTCGGTGCATGGGACGAGTAGAGGCCGGCGGAGGCGACCATAACGACCGGCAGACCCTTGTCGCGGGCGGTGGCGAGCGAACTGACGTTGGTCAAGCCGACGTCGGCGGCGCCGCCCGCGATCGCGGCTTGCACGGCGGCGCCGGCGTACATGTTTTGGACCTGCACGCTTAGGCCGCTGCGTTCGACGATGCCCGCAGCCTGCGCGTACTGCACTTCGAGCCCGGTGTCAATCGGCAGACCGATCACGCGAATCGCGTCGGCGGCCGCTGCCGGCCCGAACGGCAGCAGCGGCGCCGCGCCGGCGGCGCCGAGCACACGAATGACGGTCTTACGCTTCATGCCCGACGCGTTCACCTCGGGCACCCGGCTCGCCTGGCGTATTGCTCGTGCCGTTCGCGCTGGGGCGCGCGACGGCGATTCCGGAGCGCAGCTGCGGAGGCAGCGCGAGCGCCAGCGCCGAGATCGCAACGGCCAGCAGCAGCGCGATCAGGTACACGCCGTGCAGCGATTGCGCGACCGCATCCGCATCCCGCGCCAGGTCGAGTTGCGGGATCAGCCCGCGCCGTGCCGGGTCGACCAGTTGGGCCATGACGCCGCTCGCGTCGGCCAACCGCGAATAGATCCCGATGTTGAAGATGGCGCCGAAGGCCGCCGTGCCGACGGCTTGACCGATCTGGCGCATGAAGATCAGCGACGACGTCGCGGCGCCGCGCATCTCCCACGCGACGGCCCCCTGCGTCGAAACGACGAAGATGCTGTTGAACGTGCCGAAGCCGAGGCCCAGAAAGGCGAGGCCGGCGTACACCGAGGCGATGTTCGAGCCGGCGTGGAGCGTGGCGATCGTCGTGCTGCCGCCGAGCAGCGGAAACGCTGCCAGGAACGCGATCGTGCGGTAACTGAGGCGTAGTTGCAGGCGCGCACCCCCGATCGAACCGCACGTCCAGCCGACGAAGAAGGCGCCGAGCACCGAACCCGCCGCAACGGCCGGCTCGCCGAGCGCACCCTGCACGAAGGTCGGCATGAACGCCGTGATGCCCATGACCATGGCGCCGACGAACACGTTGCCGGCATTGGCGACGGCGATCACGCGAATGCGATAGAGCCCGAGCGGCATCATCGGTTCGGGCGCGCGCATTTCGTGAACCAGCAGCAGC
>JBEKXE010000077.1:0-21755 GCA_049512335.1 Candidatus Lustribacter sp. | reverse complement strand
GTGTCGATCGATGCGCCGGATCCGTACACCGTGCGCGTGCATTTGCGCGCTCCCTACGCGCCGGCAGCCTCGCTCTTTGCCGACGGCGACGTCGGCACGATCGTTCCGCGCCATCTGCTGGCACGCTACGCCAACCTGAACCAGACGCCGTTCGATGCCGATCCGGTGGGCTCGGGACCGTATATTTTCCGGTCGTGGACGCACGGCAGCACGATGCGCTTCGATGCCAACCCGCACTACTTCCGCGGGATGCCGAAAATCCCGCATGCCGTGCTGCGTTTCATCCCCGACCAGAACACGATGGTCAACGAAGTGCGCGCGCACGACGTCGACGTCTACTACCGCGTGAGCACGACGCAAGCCCCGTCCGTGCGCTTGATGCCGAACACGGCGTTCGTATCGGTCCCGTCCTTCGCCTACGAAGCGTTGACGTTCAACACGCAGCGCGCACCGCTCGATGACGTGCGCGTGCGCCTTGCGCTGTGCTACGGGTACGATCAGCGGCGCTTGTTCGAAACGATCTATCACGGTTTGGGCGGGCAGGCGCCGACGCAGATCGGGCCGGGGTTGTTGGGTTACGACCCGGCGATCGGCTACTATCCATTCGATCCGCGCAAAGCCGGGGCGCTGCTCGACGCGGCGGGTTGGCGCCTGGGGCCGAATGGGATTCGTGAGAAGAACGGCGTGCCGTTGCAGCTCGAAATCTCGAGCATCGCCGGCGATAAGATTCGCGAGGAACTCGAGGTCGTGCTGCAAAGTGCCTGGCACGCGCTCGGCATCGACGTCAGCGTGAAGAACTACGCGGCCAATTTGTACTTCGAACCCTACCAGGACGGCGGGCCGCTCTATACCGGCAAGACGGAGGTCTCGATCTTCACGACCGTCCACTCGTACCCGGATCCCGACATCGAGCCGAGCCTCGGTTCGAACGAGATACCGCCGGCCGGGCAAAACTTTTCGCGCTTCCGCAACGCCGAGATGGGGCGCTTGATCGAGGCCGGACTGGCCAACAACGATCCGGCCGTGCGCGTGCCGATCTACCGCCGCCTTCAGCAGATCATGATCGATCAGGTTCCGTCGTACACGACGAGTTGGGAGCCGCAGATCATGGCCGGCAACATCGACTTAGTGGGCATGGCGCCGAACCCGGTCGGTTCGGACCTCTGGAACGTCGCGGACTGGCGGTTCGGCTCGCGCTAACGGCAGCAGTCGAGAACTTTATCGGCCGGTTACTCGCTCGAGCAGTGCATGAATATCGGCCGGCAGCTGATCTCCGCACCAGGCGATATATTGGTCCGGCCGCACGAGAATGAGTTTTCGTTCGTAGGCTTCCCGTCCGCCGCTGAAGCTGTCGCGAACCATGCCCAAGGGCACCTTCGCCGATTTCGCGGCTTGCTCGAACGCCGCCGATTCATCATCCCCCACGCCGAATGCGAGAAGCGTAAATCCTGCGCCCAACTCCTCGAACACATTTCGCCCGGAAGACAGGAGCTGCGGTGCGAGATGGTGTCCGGTGCGGGCTGTGAACGAGTGAGTGCCGTGCGCGCTGCTCTTTCCGCCGGGCGGTCCATCGACGACCGGCGACCCCTCATAGTTCGGCTCGTAGCTCATCACCGCACTGGGCCGCGCGATGCGCGCAGCCCACGCTTCTTCGAACTCCGCCCTGTCCCGGTCCGGATTGTAGCGCTCGAGCCAAGCGGCGTCGTCTCTGATTCCCTTGGAAATAAAGTCTTCGCCGGTTTCCTTGAAGATCGGCCGTCGCTCTTCACTGTAGGATGGAAGGAGCGCGTCGCCGCCCCAACCCTGCAGCGTCGCCGCCAGTTTCCAGCCGAGATTCTTCGCATCCTCAAGCCCGCTGTTGAGGCCGTAACCGCCGTACGGAGGATGGCTATGTGCGGCATCGCCCGCAATGAGGGCGCGCCCGACTTGGTAGGTGTCGGCGACGGTCACGCGGAGATCCCAGAGCCCGATATACTCGAGGTCCGCGGCGAACTCGAACCCTGCCGCGTCTTGAACGAATGCTAGGAAGTCGAACTCATCCGTCTTCGTATCCGCCGGCACCGGCGCGTGGAAGAAGAAGGTCTCGCCCACGTCGACGCGCCCGAAAAACTGCCAGTACCCATTGAGGCCCGGGCGCATGATGTGAAATGTCGCGCGGTCCGGGAAGCGCTTCGTCGCTTCGTGCAACTCACGCGAGCGAATGACGGCGAGCAGCATCTTTTGATCGTAATCGACGCCGCTACGCTCGATTCCGGTCTGGCTTCGAACGAGCGAGTGACTCCCGTCGCAGCCGACGAGAAACTCTCCCTCGAGGATCGCATGCTGCCCGGCGCCGTCGGTAATCGGAACGCGAACGCCTGCGTCGTCCTGGCTGATCGTCTCGGCCTTCCACCCAAAAAGGTTGGTTACGCTCGGTAATTGGGCCATCCGCTCCCGCAAAACTTTCTCGGTCAAATATTGGGGCAAGCGCTCCGGGGCCTGATAGAAGTACTCCCGCACTTGCTCGCGCTGCCGCGGCAAATACCAATAGTCGCTCAGGAGGTTCCCGTAGGCCGTAACGCCGGTATTCGGATAGCCTTTGGGCATGATTCGTTCCGAGCGCAGTTCGTCGACGATACCCCAGAAGTAGAAATGCTCGAGCGTGCGTGGGGCGAGGCTTTGCCCTTTTGGGATATTTTGCAATTCGACGCGCCGCTCCACCACGGCGCATGAGATCCCTCGCAGTCCGAGGTCGACGGCGAGGCCAACACCGACGGGTCCGCCGCCGACGATGACAACCTGAAAACGTTCGCTCATTTGCGGCCCGATGCAGTGCCGGGAACGTCATTCCCTCCTAGCGCCAAGCGCCGGCCGGGAGCGGCTGCAGGCGCGGCATTCCGGCCCGCGGAATCGCGCCGTCGTGCTTGCGCCTCTGATGCGACGCTCGACATTTCTTGCGGCGGCGGCCGCGTTGTTAGCTGCCGTCCCCACGTATCGTGCCGGCGCCGCCGATCCGATTCGCGTTGGAATTTCAGCGTCGGAGGAATCCGCTCTTCTCTTCATGGCCTCGGAGCGGGGTTTCTTCAAGGACGCGGGGCTCAACGTCTCGGTCACCATCATCCCGCCCAACCAGATGAGCCAGGGAGTGCTGGGCGGATCGCTCGACGTCGGACTCTCGAACACCGGCGCGATCCTGCTCGCGCACGTGCATGGGCTGCCGCTCTACTTGTTGGCCCCGGCAGCGGTCTACTCGCCGCGTCAGCCCATCTCGTACATCGTCGTCGCGCCCGGCTCGCCGATTCGTACCGCGAAGGACTTCGCCGGAAAGACGGTCGGCGTGTTCGCGATACACGACATGGCGTCAACCGCGTTGCTTCTCTGGCTCGATACGAACGGCGGCGACTCGAAGTCGGTGCATGTCGTCGAAGTTCCGCCGCTGGCACAGGGCGCGGCGGTCGTCGCCGGACGCATCGACGGTGCAATCATGAACGAGCCCCACTTCAGCAATGCGAAGGGCACGTTGCGCCAAGTCGGACTCACGTACTCCGCGCTCGCGGGCGGTAAGGCGTTCCAGACGACCGGCGTCGTCGTCAATAAAGGCTGGGCCGATGCGGACCCCGCGATCGTTCGTCATTTTGCCGCGGTCGTTCGTCAAAGCGCGCAGTGGGCCAATCGCAATCCGGACGAGGCCGCGACGCTGATCGCTAATCTCATGAAGATGGATCTCGATGTCGTGAAGGCGATTCCGCGCGTTCGATGGGGCGAGTCGCCTGAACCCGCGCTCGTTCAACCGGTCATCGACGTGATGGCGAAATACGATGTCCTACCGCGGTCATTCCCAGCCCAAGAACTGTTCGTGCCAGCGGTGTGACTTACGCGCCGATGGCCATAAAGTAGAACATTCCGATCGTCGCAGCCCCCATAAGCGCCACGCTGAACCAGCCCCAGGCGATGGCGACGCGCGAACTCTGCCACTTGTTCATGATCGATTTGTTTGAGGCAAGCCACACGATGACCGCGATGAGCGGGACAGCGGCGATGCCGTTGAGGATCGCCGACCAGAATAGCGTTTTGATCGGATCGATTTTCAGCAAGTCCATCACCACGCCGATGATGATGCCGGCGACGATGACGCCATAGAACCGCTGGGCGCCTCGCGGCTTCTCGCTCAAGCCCTCGCGAAAACTGAACGTCTCGGCCGCAACGTAGGCCGAGGACGTCGCCAGCACTGGAACGGCCAGCACGCCGGTTCCGACCATACCCAACGTAAAGAGCAATGCGGCAAAATTTCCCGCCAGTGGGCGCAGGGCTTGCGCCGCGTCTTGCGCCGTCGCGATGTCGTGCCTGCCGTGGGCGCCAAGTGTTGCCGCCGTCGTCACGATGATAAAGGCAGCGACGACATTCGAGTAGATCATTCCCGCGTTGATATCGGTGTGCGCATCCTTGATCGATTGCTCGTCGGTGCCGCGCCGCGAAGCGACGGTTGCGTGGCCGGCTTTCTTTTCTTCCTCCACCATCTCCGCCGACTGCCAGAAGAAGAGATACGGCGTGATGGTCGTCCCAAGCACGCCGACCATCGTCGAAAGCCACCCCGATTGGAAATGCACGGTCGGAATTACGAAACTCGACAGCACTTGCGACCACGGCGGGTGAACGATGAATGCGGTGATGATGTACGCGAAGAGAACGACCGTGAGCCACTTGAAGACCGCGGCGATTGCGCCGTACGACAGCCAGACCTGAGCGGCGATCAAGGCCAAGCCGAAAAAAATGACCCACGCTTCGACCGGAATCGGGGCCAAGAGATTCGCGGCGGCGGCCATCCCGCCGATGTCTGCGCCGACGTTGAAGGTGTTCGCGACGATCACCAGCCCGGCCAGTGTATAGGCTACCGGCCGCGGCAGCCTGTTGCGCATTAGCGCCGCCAGGCCCTCACCTGTGACCATCGAGATGCGGGCGCACATCCCTTGGATGACGGCCATCATCGGGGTCGAGACCAGCGTGAGCCATAGCATCGAATAGCCGGTCGTCGCACCGGCGACCGAATACGTCGAGATGCCTGAGGGATCGTCGTCGGCCGCACCGGTAATCAGGCCCGGTCCGAGGGCGCGAAAAAAGTGGGCGACCCTGGACGAGAGGTCTGATCGATTCAACTGCGTGCCCCTTGGAGAATACGCGTCATATCTGCTTCGACGCTCTCGTGATGTCCTAGTCTTGAGTCGCCAATCGTTCGGCTGCGCTGCCCTGGTCCGGGCCTAGCTTTCGCTCGATCACGAAGCCTCCGTTTGCAGCTTCGCTCGCACCGCTAAACACGAGAGATGTCGCGACCGCTAACGCACGTCGCACGTCAGCAGCGGAACAGCGCGCCAGATTCTCCTCACGCTGCAGCCGCTGGTTGACGAGCACCGCCAAGGCGTCGGCCGTCAGCGCATCGCCGCTACCGTCTCACCCAGAAGCTGACTATGAAATTATGTTGGTATGCCGGGTCGTTGGATCCGAGAACGTTCCATTACCGATCACGTTCACGTACGTGGCCAATTTGATGTTGTTGCTGGCCGATTTTCGCTTTACGGTTTGTCAGTCCGGGTTGTACTCAGCCCCTTTCTGGAGCCACACCTTTTGCCTGTCTGGCCTTCGCGCTGGTCGCGGAGTATCGAGAGGAGCCTCAGATGCCCCTGGGACGTGTCAGTCGATAAACCGCCTCCAAGTGTTGCGATCGAGGCGGTCCCTCGACTGCGCTCGTGACCAGGTCGGTTATCTTAAATTATTGCGATCGTGGCTGTCCCTCGACGACGCTCGGGATGACAGGAGTAGGTCGCGGCTGACCGCGTGGCGGGAGGTGTGCGAGCGTTTTTGCTTAGCCTTCGCGCCAGCGGTTGAAGCGGTGTTCGGCTAGGCGCATGAGCTCGTTGAGGGTGATGGCGATTGCGGCGAGGATGAGGATGAGCGCGAAGAGTTTTGCCGGGGCGAACGCGTTGGTGAAGGATTGGCTGAAGAAGCCGATGCCTGTGGTGGAGATGTAGAGTTCGGCTAGGAGTACGCCGAGGAGGACGCCGCTCATCGCGATTCGCATGCCGGTGAAGAGGCTCGGGACCAGGCTCGGTAGGACGACGTTGAGGATGAGCTGGCGGCGCGTCGCGCCGAGTGAGGTTGCGGCGCGCAACAGGATCGGGTCGATGTTGCGAATGGCGGCGACGACGGCGAGGATGACCGCGAAGATGCCGTGGGTGACGCCGAAGGCGATTTTGGTGGGTGGACCGAGGCCGAAGATGCGCACGAACAGCGGCAGCACCGTGACTTGCGGGATCGCGTAGACGACGAGGACCAGCGGAAACAGCGCACCGCGCCAAAAGGACGAGAGGCCGAGGGGCAGAGCGATGACGAGACCGGCTGCGACAGCAATGGCGAACGCGATAACGAGTTCGCGGAACGCCGCCAGCAGGGCGCGGAGCACGTCGGGATCGTGCAGCAAGCCGATCGCGGCCACCAGCGTCTCGGACGGCGGCGCGACGAAGAGCGGGTTGCCGAAGCGGCGCGCGGCGACTTCCCAGAACAGGACGAACACGACGATGACCGCGAGACGCAGGGCGCCGGTCTGGCGGCTCACGCGGCGCTGGTCCGGGCGCGTTGCTCGGCGTACGACGTGAGCCCGTTGAGGGCGACGGCCAGCACGACGGCGACGACGATGTAGGCGAACATCTTGGGCGGATCGAGGCTTTCGGCCGCGGTGACGATTTGATGGCCGAGGCCGGCGTTCGAGGTCAGCGTTTCGCCGCCGAGGACGGCCAAGAATCCGAGGATGAGTCCCATGCGCAAGCCGGCCAGCACGACCGGGAACGCTTCGGGCAGCAGCACGTACCAGAACAGCTGCGGCGCGGACGCACCCATCGAGCGCGCGGCGCGCAGGCGCAGCGGCGCGACGTGCGCGAAGCCGGCGATCGTCGCGAGCACGATCGGGAAGAACGCCATCGTGGCGCCGAGCGCGATCTTCGACGGCGGGCCGATCCCGAAGAACAACAGGTAGGACGGGAAGAGCAGGATCGTCGGGATCGCGTACAGCCCGGCGAGCAGCGGGTCGAAGACGCGCACGGCGAGCGCCGAGCGGCTGATGATGAATCCGGCGGTGAGGCCGGCGCCGGCGGCCAGCGCGAAGGCGATCGCGAGCTCGAACAGGGTGACGCCGGCGTCGGGCCAGAGCGCGCCGCCGCCGAGGAGCGCGGTTAGGGCGACCGCGATCGCGGAGAGTGGCGGTACGATCAGCGGATCGAGGTATCCCGTACTGCTGCCGACCTGCCAGGCGGCGAAGAAGGCCACGATGCATGCGACCTGCACGAGGTGCTGGCGCGTGCGGCGCGAGAGCGTCAGGCGACCGCTCCGGTTTCCATCGTCTTGCGCACCTCGTCGTGCAGCAGGTCATAGAGCTCGTTGCGCAAGCCCGCGAGCTTCGCGGAGGTCATGAACGAACGCGTGCGCGGATGCGGTTCGTCGACGTTCAGCACCGTCTTGATGCGGCCGGGGCGGGCCGTGAAGACGGCCACGCGGTCGGCAAGGAACACCGCTTCGACGAGGCTGTGCGTGACGAACACGATCGTCTTGTGCGTGCGCGCGAGCAGCACGGAGAGGTCTTCGCCGAGCAAGAGTCGCGTTTGCTCGTCGAGTGCGGCGAACGGCTCGTCCATCAGCAGGATCTCGGTTTGCAAGCTGAGCGCCCGCGCGAGCTGAGCCCGCTGCTTCATGCCGCCCGAGAGCTGACGCGGATGATGCGCGCGAAACGCGTCCAGCCCGACGGCGGCGATCGCTTCATCGGCGCGCGCCCGGCGTTCGGCCTTCGGCACGCCTTGGAACGCCAGCGCCGCGAGGACGTTTTCTTCCACGGTCAGCCACGGGAAGAGCGCGTTTTCTTGAAAGACGAAGCTCACGCGCTTCGGCAGCGGCCCACGTACCGGCTCACCGTCGATCGTGACGCTGCCGGCGGCCGGTTTGGCGAGGCCGGCGATGATGTCGAGCAACGAGCTCTTGCCGCAACCGCTCGGGCCGATCAAGCACATCAACTCGCCGGACGGAATCTCGAGCGTCGTATCCTCGAGCGCGGTTACGCGCCGCGCGTCATCGCTCGCACCGAACGTCTGCGTGACGCCGCGAACGCTGATGCCGCCCATCCGGCGCTTATTTGCCCGCCGGCGGCAAGTAGGATTCGGTGTAGAGCTTGCTCATGTCGGGCGCCGCGGGCAGCGATCCCATCTGCACGAACGACTGCGAGAGCACGTTCAGCGCCGCCGGCGAGAACTTGCCGTCTTTCGAGAAGTCGGGCATCAGCGTGTCGAAGTCGGCCGATGCGACCGCATCGGGAATCTGCAGGCGTTTCACGATCTCCGCCACTGCGTCGGCTTTGTGCGTCTTCATGTAGGTTTGCGTTTCGAACCAGGCCGCGAGGAAGCGCCGCACGACGTCGGGATGGTCGTCGATCATCGCTTTGCTGGCGAAGATCGCGTGGGTGACGAAATTGGGCGCGATGTCGCGGCCCGACGCGATGATGCGCGCCTGGCCTTTGTCGGCGAGAATGCGGGCCGACGAGATCTCGATGATCGAGGCGTCGACTTGGCCCGTCTGCAGCATCGCGGTCTGGGCGGCGGCCGATCCGACCGCTTGCACCTTCACGCCGTCATCGCCCCAGCCTTGACGGCGCGAGATCTCTTTTGCCAGCCACTCGGTCAGCGAGCCGACCGAGATGATGCTGATCGTTTTGCCCTTCAGGTCGGCGAGCGACTTGATCGGACTGTTCTTGGCCACGACGACGTCGACGAGCGTCGGCGGCCCGACGACGTCGGCAACGCAGAGCTCCTTGACGCCTTTGGCGACGAAGACGAGCTCGGTTCCCGAGCCCAATTCGAAGTCGATGCTGCCGGCCGTCATCGCCTCTTGCGATTTGGCCGGACCGAAGATGTCGATCGGCTCGACGTCGAGCTGGTATTTCTTGAAGATGCCTTTGTCGATGCCGAGGTAGAGCGCGGCATAGAACGCCGACGCGGGGGCGGCGTTCGAGACGCGGATGTGATCGTCGGCCGCTGCCGGATGCGCGTTGCCGAATCCGAGTGCGGCGCACGCCGCCGCCGCTACCAGCCATCGCTTGAGCATGTCGGGTCTCGCTTTCTTTACCAGACGGCTTCGAGCCACGAGTGAATCTCGGCCGTTTCGACGGCCCGGGGAAGGTTCTGCATCATGCCGAGCGTGGCCGTTTGCGCCGCGATGCCGGGCAAATCGGATGCCGGTATGCCGATGTCGCGCAACCGCGTCGCCATGCCTGCTTCGCGCACGAGCGCCTCGAACGCTGCGGCCGTCGGGACCCCGGCGTACGGCGCGAGTGCGGACGCGAACGCGCGCATGACCGGGGGGAGCAGGATCGCGTGCGGCACGCCGTGCGGCGAACCGTAGCGGCCGCCGACGATGAGGCCGATCGCGTGCGCCGCGGTCACGCCGGCGCTGCTGCTGGCCAGCGTGCCCATCACCGCCGCGTAGAGCGACCGCTCGCGGGCGTCGACGTCGCCCGGGTCAAGCGCCGTTTGGGCCAGTGCGGACTGCATGAGCCGAATCGATTCGAGCGCCAGCGTCGTTGCGAACGGGTTGTTGCGCTGCGAGATCAGCGCTTCGATGGCGGCCACGATCGAACGGATGCCGGTGATCGTGGTCAGATCGGGGCCACAGTGCACGAGCAATTCCGCATCGAACAGGCTCAGGCGCGGGATGAGGGCCGGATCGTCGAAGAGCATCTTGACCCGCGCGGCCGGATCGAGGATGCCCGCGGTCGAGAGCAGCACGTTGCCCGCGCCGGTAACGGTGGGCACCGCCAGATGGGGCGGCGTGCCGGCCGGCAGCGGGCGCCGCGGCGCGCCGAGGTCGAGGCGAAACGCGTTGACGTCGCCGGCCAAACGGACCGCGACCGCTTTGGCGGTGTCTGTGGCGCTGCCGCCGCCGACGCTGACCAGCGCGCCGGCGCCGCTCGCGCGATACAGTTCGGCCGCCGCTTCGACCGTGGCCAGCGGCGTGTGCGGCAGAACGCCGTCGTAGAACGCCGCGAGCCGCGCGCCGAGCGCTGCGCGCACCTGGGCGCCGATGACGCCGCCGGCGACGGTTTTGCCGCTAATGACGAGCGCGCGCCGAACGCCCAGGCCGTCGAGCAGCTCGCCCAAACGGTGCACGCCGCCGCGCTCGAAGTGCAGCTCTTTCGGCCACGCTTTGAGGACGACGGCCATTTAGCGCAGGGCCGCGTAGGTCGCGTCGACGAGCGGCGCGCGCCGTTCGGCCTCGCCGCTCGGCGCGTAATAGTTCATCCCGTAGCCGAAGCCGATCTCGTTTTCCGGGTCGCCGAAACCGATCGCACCGCCGGCGCCCTGATGGCCGAACGCGCCGGGATTCGGCCCCATGTAGGCGACCGGCGGCGAGTTGCGCACGACCCCCGAGGCTTGATGGTAGTGGCGCGGGCGGATGCGGTCGACGATGTGGTGGCGCTCGGCGCGCAGGCGCTCGATCGTCTCGCGCTTCAGGATCCGCGCGAGCAGACCGTAGAGCAACGCGACGGCGCGGCCGTTGCCGTGACCGTTGGCCGACGGAATCTCGGCGGTGCGAAACGCGAGCGAGTTGAATTCCTCGCCTTCGGCCAGCTCTTTCCAATACATGCCGTCCGGCGTCTGCGGGTTCTCGAGGCCCTTGCGCAATCCGGCGTCGGGCGGCAGCACGAAGTCGGCGCAGCGCTCCAGTTCCTCGGGCAGCAAACCGATGTTGTAGTCGAGGTGCAGCGGCCCCGAGATCTCACGGCGGAAGAAGCTGCCCAGCGTTTCGCCGGTCACGCGGCGCACGAGCTCGGCCACGATGTAGCCTTGCGAGAGCACGTGATACGCGGGATCGTCGCCGGGCGTGAACAGCGGCGTCTGCCGCGCCAACGCGTCGGCCATCGCGCGCGCATCGTAGGCCGAACCGCGCGGCAAGTCTTCGCTGATCCACGGTAAGCCGGCGCGATGATCGAGCACGTACCCGAGCGGCAGCTCACCTTTGCCGCCGGCGGCGAACTCCGGCCAGTAGCGCGACACCGGCGCGTCCGGATCGATTTGACCGCGTTCGACGAGCAAGAACAGCGCGATCGCCGAGATGGCTTTCGACACCGACATCATGTTGACGATCGTGTCGTGACGCCAGCGGCGGGCGAACGACGCACCGGTGTAGCCACCCCAGAGATCGACCACCAGCGCGCCGCGATGCGTCACCCCCAGGCTCGCGCCGACCTCACGGCCGGCGGCGAAGTTGTCCGCGAACCGGTCGGCCACGGCGGCGAACTGGGCGGAGCAGTAGCCTTCGATCGGGTAGCTCCGCTCCGGACCCGCAACGTCGTAGCGCAGGTACTCCATCAATCCGCCAGTGCGCCGACGGTATCGTACCGGTGCCCGCCGGTACGCGTGGGGAAGCCGCCACGCACCGCGCCCGGCGAGGTGTCGCGGTAGATCGTCGACATCAGCGGGCTCAGCGCGCGGCTGTTCGGCACGGCTAGCCACATGCGCAGTAGGTGCCGATGGCGATCTTCCTCGGGATAATCCTCGAACGCCGTGCGCGCGTGCATGCAGGTGTGGTTGCACAAGATCTGGATGTCGCCCGGCTCGAAGTTCATCGAGAGGTGCATCTCTTCGCTGCGCGCGAGCTCGTCGAACAGATCGAGGGCTTCGATCTGTGCCGGCGTCAAGCGGGGCGCGTCGGGGAAGCGCTGGGCGTTGGTGAGGTGCGCGCGCACGAGACGGCACGCGAACTTGCCGGCGTAGAAGCTGAACACCGGCTGCAGGTACCACGGCGGTTCGCCGGGCGGCTCTTGGCCTTGCCAGCTCCAGGGGACCGGCTCGTAGAGGGCGTCGACGAGGTCGGGCCGGCGCCGCACCATCTCGTTGTGGATGGCGAGGGAGCTGGCGATCATGCTGACGCCGCCCGACTTCGCGACCCGCAAGACCATCAGCGCCACGACGTCGCACGAGTCGCAGTGGAACGACAGCTGCTGCTTGCTCTTGTAGCCGCGGCCCTCGGCGCTGTTGATGTCGACGCCGAAATTGCGCACGTCGCCGAGCAGATCGCCGTCTTTGCTTTGCGAGACCGCAGTGCCGAAATGCTTCCCGAAGCCCCAGTAGATCAGCCGCAGCTCATCCTTAGAGTAGGGCCCGGTCGGCAGGCCGCGCAGGACCACGATGCCGCGGCCGTTTTCGATCGCGTCGCGAGCGCCGGCCAAGCGCGCAGCCACCTGTGGGAGCGGGAAGTCGTCGCGCGTCAGCGTTTCCAGGGTCGCGCCACGGGCTTGCGCGGTGCGTAACGCAGCGTCGATCTCGGCGCATTCGGCGGGGCTGAAGCGTTCGATCCAATCGGTGTTCGCGGCGAGATCGGCGGCGCGCCAATCGGCCGGACCGGTGATGACCACAGGCATGCCGCAGGATTACCGCGATGGTTCGGGCGGCCCTTCGGTGGGCCGGAATCATTTGGCTGCGACTTGAAGAGGAAGGGCCTATGGGGAATCCTGGCTCAATCGGCCGATACTGCCTACATGCAGGCTAAAACGGCCGGTGTGTTCGATGGGAAATCCATCCTGGTTACGGGTGGCGCGGGTTCGTTCGGCAAGCATTTCGTTCGGACGGTGCTGGCGAACTCGGCGTTCAGGCGTCTCGTCGTGTTTTCGCGCGACGAAGGCAAGCACTTCGACATGCAGTCCGAGTTCTCGGACCCGCGCCTGCGATTCTTCATCGGCGACGTGCGCGACGTCGTGCGGCTCCGGCAGGCCATGCGCGACGTGGACTACGTCATCCATGCCGCCGCGCTCAAGCAGGTTCCGGCGGCCGAGTACAACCCGATGGAGTGCATCAAGACCAACGTCTACGGAGCCGAGAACGTCATCGCCGCGGCGATCGAAACCGGCGTCGAGCGCGTGATCGCCCTCTCGACCGACAAGGCCGCGAACCCGGTGAACCTGTACGGTGCGACCAAGCTGTGCTCGGATAAATTGTTCGTTGCCGCCAACAACGTCGCGGGCGGACGGCGGACGCGCTTCGCGGTGGTCCGCTACGGCAACGTCGTCGGTTCGCGGGGATCGGTCGTACCGTATTTTCGCAAGCTGATCGCCGACGGGGCGACCGAGCTGCCGATCACCGACAACCGGATGACGCGTTTCTGGATCACCCTCACGCAGGGCGTCGAGTTCGTGACCGCGTCGTTCGCCCGCATGCGCGGCGGCGAAATCTTCGTCCCGAAGATCCCCTCGATGCGCATCACGGACCTCGCCGAGTCGATCGCGCCGGGGATGAAACGCGTGGAAGTCGGAATCCGGCCGGGCGAGAAGCTGCACGAAGTCATGTGCCCGAGCGACGACTCGCACCTCGTGATCGAGTTCAAGCGGCATTTCGTCATCCGGCCGTCGATCCAGTTCACCGAAGCCGTCGATTTCTTCGAGGACGCCGTCGAGGGACGGGGGACCATCGTGCCCGACGGCTTCGAGTACAATTCGGGAACCAATCCGAATTTCTTGAGCGTCGCCGAGTTGCGCGAGCTCAACGAAGCCGTGGCATGACGATCCCGTACGCGCGCCAGCACATCGACGAAGTCGATCTGCGCGCCGTGGCCGCGGTGCTGGCGTCGGACTATCTGACCCAAGGCCCGGCGGTCGAACGCTTCGAACGAGCGGTCGCGGATGTGGCGGGCGCCGGCCACGCGGTTGCAACGAACAGCGCGACCTCCGCGTTGCACGTCGCGATGCTCGCGCTCGGCGTCGGACCGGGCGACGCCGTATGGACGTCGCCGAACAGCTTCGTGGCCTCTGCGAACTGCGCGCGCTACTGCGGTGCCGACGTCGGCTTCGTCGATATCGACCCGCGGACGTACAACATGAGCCCGGACGCGCTGGCCGCGAAACTGGCCGCCGCCGAACGGGACGGACGCTTGCCGAAGGTGGTCGTCCCGGTGCACTTCGGCGGCCAGTCGTGCGAGATGGCGCCGATTCGCGACCTTGCCGCGCGCTACGGTTTCGCCGTCGTCGCCGACGCCTCGCACGCGATCGGCGGCAGCTACCAGGGACGGCCGGTCGGATCGTCGCGCGATGCCGATATCACGGTCTTCAGCTTTCACCCGGTCAAGATCGTCACGTCGGGCGAGGGCGGGATGCTCGTCACCGACGATCCGGCCCTGGCCGAACGCGCGCGTTTGATGCGTTCGCACGGCATCACGCGCGATCCGCGGGTGATGGCGCCGGACGCCGAACCGTGGGAGTACGAACAGCACGCGCTGGGCTTCAACTACCGGCTGACCGACATTCAAGCCGCGCTCGGTACCGCGCAGCTCGCGCGCATCGCGAGCTTCGTCGATCGCCGCCACGCGATCGCCCGCTTCTACGACGACGCTTTGCGCGACACGCCGTACGTGACGCCGGCGCAGCATCCCGACGTCCGCTCGGCCTATCACCTCTACCCGATCCGCGTGCCGTTCGGGCAGCGGCGACACGTCTACGACGCCCTGCACCGCGCGGGCGTGCTCGTGAACGTCCACTACATCCCGATCCACACGCAGCCCTACTATCGCGCGCTCGGTTTCCGGCGCGGCGACTTTCCCAACGCCGAACGCTATTACGCCGAGGCCCTCTCGCTGCCGATGTTCGTCGACTTGACCGACGCGCAAGCCGGACGTGTCGTGGACGTCCTGCGCGACCAGCGGACCCTGACAAAGGACATCGCATGAGCATCCCCATCGGAACCCGCGAGGTCGGAGACGGCCATCCCTGTTTCGTGACCTTCGAAGCCGGCGCTACGCACGACGGCGTGGAGATGGCGATCAAACTGGTCGAGATCGCGGCCCGCGCCGGTGCGGACGCGGTCAAGTTTCAAATTTTCGATGCCGACCGGCTCGTCTCGGACCGCGCCCAGACGTTCTCGTACGACATTCTCGTCGATCGTGCGACGGGCGAGACGCGCACCGTCGAGGAGTCCCTGTACGAGATCCTCATACGCCGGTGCCTCACGCGCGACGAATGGCGCCGCGTCAAACAGGCTTCGGACGATTTGAAGCTGGCGTTTTTTGCCACGGTTGGGTTCGAAGACGACATCGCGTTCGTCGCCGAGTTGGGTTGTGAGTCGATCAAGATCTCTTCGGCCGACGTCAACTGCTTTCCGATCATCGAAGCGGCGGCGCGGACCGGGACCGTGATCCAGCTCGATACCGGCAACGCGCAGATCGGAGAGATCGAAGCGGCGATCGACGCCATGTCGCGGGCCGGGAACGAGAAGGTGATCATCCATCAGTGCCCGTCGGGATATCCCGCGCGTTTGCCGTCGATCCACCTGCGGATGATTCCGACCCTCAAGCAGGTGTTCGGGTTGCCCGTCGCCTTCTCCGATCACACGCCGGGCTGGGAGATGGACGTCGCCGCCGTCGCGCTCGGTGCGAACCTGGTGGAGAAGACGATCACGCTCGACCGGACGATCCACTCGCCCGAACACATTTTCTCGCTCGAACCGCAAGACGCGACGGCATTCGTCCAAACGATTCGTGACGTCGAGCTCGCCCTCGGTTCGTCGCGGCGCCGGCTCTCTCAGAGCGAGTTGGACAAGCGCAAAGCGATCCGGCGCAGTGCATTTTTGCGGGTCGCCAAGCGGGCCGGAGAACCGATCGGTAGCGCCGACATCGAATATCGCCGTCCGGGGACCGGGTTGTGGCCCTCGGAATTCGTGCTCTTCAACGGACGCGCCGCCAGCCACGATCTCGCCGCGGGGAGTATGCTCCAGGTAGGCGACTTTCGCTGATGAACGGTGCGGCGCAACCGATCGTCATCGGAACGCGGAGCGTCGGTCCGGCAGCCCCCGCCTACATCGTCGCGGAAATCGGCATCAACCACAACGGCGATCTGTCGCTCGCCAAGGCGACGATCGAGGCCGCCGCGCGCGCCGGCGCCGACGCCGTGAAGTTCCAAAATTACCGGACCGAGGATTTCATCGCCGATCGCAGCCTGACGTACCAGTACGAAAACGGCGGCCGGACGATCGTCGAGTCGCAGTACGAGATGTTCAAGCGCTACGAGATGGACGATGCGATGCTGGAGGCGGTCGTCGTCCACGCCCGGTCGGTCGGGATCGACGTACACAGCACGCCGACCAGCGCCGAAGGGGTCGCCGCGCTGGTGCGGCTCGGCGTCGGCGTCATCAAGAACGGATCGGATTTCCTCACCAATACGGCGCTGATCGGCGCTATGGCCCGGACCGGGCTACCGGTGGTGCTCTCGGCCGGGATGGCCACGATCGAGGAGATCGCGGCGGCGGTCGGCACCGTTCGCGCGGCCGGCAACGACCGCGTGATCGTGCTGCACTGCACGTCGTCGTATCCGGCGCCGCCCGCGACGCTGCATCTGCGCGCGATCCCGGCCATCGCCGGCCGGTTCGGCTGTCTGACCGGATTCAGCGATCACAGCGAGGGCACGGCGGCGGCCATCGTCGCCATCGCGCTCGGCGCATGCTGGATCGAGAAACACTTCACGCTCGACCGCACGCTGCCGGGCCCCGATCACCGCTTCTCGAGCGACGAAGCCGAATTCCGGGCCCTGGTGCGTGACGTGCGGACGGCAGAGGCGGCGCTGGCCGACGCCCCGCTCGGTTTCGATGCGGCCGAGGCCGGCATGCGCGCGGATGCGCGGCTCTCGTGCGTGGCGGCGACCGCGTTGCGGCGCGGGCACGCGCTGACCGCGGCCGACATCGTGTTCCGGCGGCCCGGAACCGGCCTGCCGCCGGCAGCCGCGGCCGGGCTCCTCGGGAAACGCTTACGCGACGACGTCGCCGCGCATCATGCGTTCTCCGCGGCCGACGTGGGCGATCCGTGAGCGACGACCCCTATGTCGCGCGATTGCATGCGCACTACGCCCCGTTGTTGCGCGATCACGGCGACTCGCATCGGGCACTCGACTGGGGCTCCGAGCGCTCGCAGCAGCTTCGGTTCCGCATCCTGACGCAAGCGATCGACCTGCCGGCGCGGTCGGTCTTGGACGTCGGGTGCGGCATGGGCCATCTGACCGATGCGCTGGATGCGAGCGGTCACACCGGCGCGTATCTCGGCGTCGACGCGCTCGCGGCGATGGTCGACGCGGCGCGCGCGCGCCGGCCCGACCGCCGCTTCGAACAACTCACGGGGGGCGTCGAGCCCCTGCCGCCGGCCGACGTCGTGCTCGGCAGCGGGCTCTTCACCTTCGCCGATCAGGCTTCGCTCGAAGCGACGATTCGCGCGATGTTTGCCGCGTGCCGCATCAGCACCGCGGTCAACGCGCTCAGCACCTGGGGCGACGCGCCCGAGCCGGGCGAGTTTGCCGTCGATCCGGCGGCGTTGTTTGCCTTTGGGCGGACCCTCACGCCGTGGGTGACCGTGCGTCACGACTACCTGCCGCACGATTGCACGCTGATCTTGTACCGGGAGCCGCAGGGGTGATCGTCTCGATCGCGCAGCCCGCGTATTGGATGTGGAGCGGCCTCGTCGCACGGATCGCATCCAGCGATCTGCACGTGGTGCTCGACAACGTCGATCACAGCAAAGGTTCGTTCACCAACCGCAACCGCATCCGGACGCGCGAGGGTTGGCAATGGCTCACCGTGCCGTTGCGGGGCGGCAGCTCGTTCTTCGGCAAGCCGATCCGCTCGCTGCCGGTCGATAACTCGGGCAACTGGCGGGCCAAGCACCTGGCGTCGCTCGAACACGCCTACGTCCGCGCACCGTACTTCGCACCATATCGCGCGGCGCTGCGCGAGCTCTACGCGCGCGAATACGAGACGATCGCCGAAGTGTGCGCGGCGACGACCGCATTGACGCTGGATGGGTTCGGCGTTCGCACGCCGCTGCGCAGCAGCAGCGACCTCGGCATGACGCGCAGCAAGAGCGAGTTGGTCCTCGATATTTGCCTGGCGGTCGGTGCCACGACGTACCTTTCGGGTCCGTTCGGACGCGACTACTTGGACCGCGAGGCGTTTGCGCGGCACGGCATCGCCGTGACGTTTGACGAATTCGTGCATCCGGAGTATCCGCAATCGGCCGGCGGTCCGTTCGAACCCAATATGGCCGCGATCGATCTGCTCTTCAACTGCGGACCCGGCGCGCGCGACGTGCTGGACACCGGCCGGCGGCCGGCCCTCTCCACGTGACGCTGTCGTTCCGCGTGAATTCATCGTCCGCCATCGGGACGGGGCATCTGATGCGCTCGCTGGCGCTGGCCGATGCACTCGGCGTCGAGGACGCGCTGTTCGTGGCGCGCGATCTGCCGGGCAACGTGAACGATCGCATCCCGGCGGCCGGACATCGGCTGCTCGAACTCTCCGGCGCGGACGCCGATGAGGGGGCCTATCCGTGGATCGGCGTGCCGCTGGAGCGCGAGATCGCGGAGTCGCAAGCCGCCTTCTCGAGCCGCGCGCCCGCACGCTGGCTCGTGGTCGACAACTACGGTCTCGACGCGCGCTACGAACGTGCGATGCGGCCGTATGCCGGCGGTCTGTTCGCCTTCGACGATCTCGCCGACCGGCCCCACGACATCGATGCGCTGCTGGATCAAACGCTGGTTGGAGCCGGCGACGCGGCCGAGCGCTATCGCTCGTTGGTGCCGCCGGCGGCGCGCCTGTTCGTCGGGCCGAACTACGCGCAACTGCGCGCGCAGTTCGTCGAGGCGAAACGAACGCTGGCGCCGCGCGACGGCCGCGTGCGGTCGATTCTGATCGCCTTCGGCAGCGACACCGGTGCCGCGACGCTCGCGGCGCTCGAGGCGACCCGCGGTCTGTCCGCCGCCGTGACGGTCGTGCTGGCTCCGGCGGCGGCGGAGTACGGACGCGTGGCCGCAGCGGTGCGCGAGCGATCCGGCGCGACGTTACTTCCGCACGTCGAGCAAATGGCGGCGCTGATGGTGCGGCATGACCTGGCGATCGGTGCGGGGGGAACGTCGGCCTACGAACGTGCGTACCTCGGCTTGCCGGCGGTCGTTTGGTCGATCGCGGCGAATCAGAACGAGGTGGTCGAGGGACTCGCACATGCCGGTGCCGCGGTGGCGATCGGCGAGCCGGTAACCGTCGCGGCCGTCCGCTCGGCGTTGGCGGAGCTGTGCGCCGATCCCGCAGCGGTCCGGCGCTTGAGCGCGGGTGCGCTTGTCATGATGGCGCAGCGCGATCGGAGCGTCGCCGAACTGTTGACGTATCTGCGCGCGCCGCGCCCGGTGCGCGCGTGAATGTACTCGGCTTCGTTCCGGCGCGCGGCGGTTCCAAGCGCTTCCCACGCAAAAACGTTTCCCTCCTCGGTGGACGCCCGCTGCTGCAATGGACGCTGGAGCCGGCGCGCGCCAGCGGCGTGTTCTCGACGCTCGCGCTTTCGACCGACGACGCCGAGATCGCGCACATCGGCAACACGCTCGGGGTGCGCGTCATCGAGCGTCCGGCCGGGCTCGGTGCGGATGACGTCACGGTGATCGAGGTGTTGCTCGCGACGCTCGATGCGTTGGAAGCGGACGGTGAGTGCTTCGATGCGGCGTACGTCTTGATGCCGACGTCGCCGTTTCGCTCGGCGGCCACCATCGTTCGGGCCTTCGAGACGTTCCGTGCCGGCGGCGCGTCCGCCCTGATCAGCGTGATGCCGCAGGAGTTTCCTCCGGAATGGACGCTCGAGATCGACGGCGGGCGCTTGCGGGCTCGCGATCCCGAGCGCTACGTGAAGCCGCGCGTGGAGCTGGCGCCGTCCTTCCGGGCCGACGGGGCGCACCTGATCGCCTCGGTCGAAGCGCTGCGCCGCAATCGCGAGTTTCTCGGCGCCGACACGATTGCATTCCGCGCGCCCGATACGGAGCGGATCGATATCGATACGCCGCGCGATTTGGAGTTCGCCGAGTTCTTGCTGCGGAACGTGCCAAACTAGTGGATTTCCCGGCTCCGGCCGATAACCCAGAATGATGGGCAAGCAAGAGACCGTGCTCGTGTGCGCGGCGCACCCCGATGACGAAATTCTGGGCTGCGGTGCGACGATGGCACGTCATGCCCGAGCCGGGGATGCGGTGCACGCCATCATCCTCGGCCGGGGCGTGTCGAGCCGTGGCGACGATCGCGCGGCGAGCGAGGCGCTCGAAGCGGCGGCCCGGCGCGCGAACGCGATCGTCGGCGTGGCGTCGCTGCGTCTGTTCGATTTTCCTGACAATCGGATGGACACCATCGACCGGCTCATGATCGCGAAGTGCGTCGAAGAGGAAATGGCGCGCGTCCGGCCCTCGATCGTGTACACCCACCACCGCTCCGATCTGAACGTCGATCACGGTCGCGTGGCCGATGCGGCGGCGGTTGCCGCCCGGCCGCTTCCGGGTGCCTCCGTGGCGTCGCTCCTGTTTTTTGAGGTCGCTTCCAGTACCGAATGGCGACCGGCCGGCGTCGCCGTGCCGTTCGAGCCGAATTGGTTCGTCGACGTGAGCGCGACGCTCGAGGTGAAGCTCGCAGCCTTGCGGGAGTACGCGGCCGAGATGCGTGCATTTCCGCACCCGCGTTCGCTCGTGGCGGTCGAGCATCTGGCGCGGTGGCGCGGCGCGACGATCGGCGTTGCCGCCGCCGAGGCGTTCGTCACCGGCCGGCACATCGTCGCAGGGGCGGTCGGCTAGGGTGATACCGGACGACGTCCGCGCGTTGATCTCGTGGAAAACCGATGCTTGGAAGAGCCCCGACTTCGTCTCGCACTACAATGCGCGAATGAACGACCCGTCGGGCGGCATTCCGATCAAGAATCGCGTCGAAACCGGACTGTGCGCGCGTCTCGCGGCCGGTAACCAGCTGCTCGACGTCGGCATCGGCACCGGCCGCGCGAGCCTCCCGTTGGCGCGCGCCGGCAAGACCGTCACCGGCGTGGATAGTTCGCAGGCGATGCTCGATGCAACCCGCGCCAACGCCGGCGACACGCCGATCCGGCTCGTGCAAGGCGACGTTGCAAAGCTGCCCTTCGCGGACGAGCGTTTCGATACGATCATGGCGCTCAACACGATCGCGCACTTCCCGCACTGGGATGAGATCCTGGCGGAATGGAAGCGCTTCGCGCGGCACGGCGGCCGGCTCGTGTTCGACATCTTTTCGCTCGACCACCATCACGCGGTCGGCGCTGCGCGGGGCATGTCGCCGGAGGCGGCCGCGGCGACGTTCGGACCAACCGGGCATCACGATTACTTTACGCGGACGACGGCCGACGAGTTGGTGGCCGTGTGCGACCGGTTGGGCCTGCGCATCGTTGAAGTCGCTCCGTACGGGGCGCTCTTCGGCCTCGCCAGTTCGAACGAGTGGCTGCGCGATTCAGCCGCAGTCGACCGGTCGTGGGATCGCCTGTGCTCGTGGAGCACCGAGTTCGTGCAACTCTTCGATCTCTTCGTGATGCTTGAAGAAGCGCTGTTGGCACGGCTCGGCACGCAAGCGTCGGGGCGCATGATGGTTGCGCTCGACAACGCACCGGACGCTGCGGCGAACGCGGCCTGGCACCGCCGCAACTGGGAGAAGAACGAGGCGCTGCGCGCCGGCTTGACGCCGGACGCGCTCGCGGCGTGCGGCATCGACTCCGCGTCGCTGCGGACGAAGTTCACCATCGCGCTTGCGTACCGGCCCAACCGCGTGGCGCTGTTCCGGTTGCTGACGGCGGCGCTCAATCACCGCTACCCGGTTCCGTTGACCGCGTGGCTCGATGCCGGGGCCGCCGATGCCGTCACCGGCCTGCTTCTCAAGGAGCAACTCGATCGCGACATC
>JBEKXE010000076.1:0-21763 GCA_049512335.1 Candidatus Lustribacter sp. | reverse complement strand
CAAAAAGTCATCACCGTACAGATCGGGGGCCGGCGCGTGCGCGGCTTCGGCCGCCCGGATGGCCAGCAGCTGCCGGCTGTAGTTCCAGTCGTAGGCAGCCGCCGCGAGATCGAGTCCCTCGTAGCACTGCAGGCGCAGGAGTCGCGCCCCGAACACGGCCGCCAAGGCGCGGGCAGCTTCGGTCTTGCCGACCCCGGCGGCACCTTCCAGCAACACCGCCCGGCCCAAGTTGACCGCGCACGCCAGGGACGTCGCGAGCCCGGCGTCGGCGATGTATCCGGCGTCGAGGAGCCGCCGCTGAAGGTCCTCGACCGCGATCACGTTCGCGCGGGGGATATCGCGTGCCACCTGGGCGTATACCACCAACCCCGGCCCAATCCCGCGAAGAGGCTTTGATGCAGATCGATCTTACCGTCAACGGCACACCGGCTTCGTTGGAGGTCGAGCCCCGGTTGTTGCTCGTCCACGCCTTGCGCGATCGGCTCAACCTCACCGGTACCCACGTCGGCTGCGACACCTCGAGCTGCGGCGCGTGTACCGTGCTGCTCGACGGCGTGTCGATCAAGAGCTGCACGATGTTTGCCGTGCAGGCCGCCGGCTCGAACGTGACGACGATCGAAGGCATCGGCAACTCCGAGGCGCTGCATCCGATGCAGGAGGCGTTCTGGACCGCGCACGGTCTGCAGTGCGGGTATTGCACGCCGGGGATGATCGTGAGCGCGATCGATTTGCTGCGCCGCAACCCCGATCCCAGCGACGACGAGATCCGCGAAGGGATCGAAGGCAATCTCTGCCGCTGCACCGGCTACCACAACATCGTGGTCGCGGTGCGCGCCGCGGCCAAAACGCTGCGCGAACCGGTGGCGGTGTAGTCATGGCGTTCACGGCCATGATCGGCGCGCGCGTGCGGCGGCGCGAAGATCCCCGGCTCATCACCGGCCGCGCGACGTATACCGACGACGTTCGGCAATTCGGTACGGTGTACGCGGCGTTCGTGCGCAGCGTGTACGCGCACGCGAAGCTGAAGCGGGTCGACGTGAAACCGGCGCTCGGAGCGCCCGGCGTCGTGGCGGCCTTCAGCGGACGCGATCTGCACGCGCACGGCTTCGCCGCCGGCTTGCCGTACGCGCCCGGACCGGCCGGCGACCACACGCCGGTGCACTACGCGCTCGCGCTCGACGAAGTGCGCTTCGCGGGCGAACCGATCGCCGTCGTGGTCGCCGATTCGCCGTACACGGCGCGCGACGCGGCCGAACGGGTCGAGGTCGAGTACGAGGAGTTGCCGGTCGTCGTCGACCTGATGAAGGCCGCCGCCGGCGGGCCGTTCGTGCACGAGTCGTTCGGCACCAACGTCGCCTACACGATGCCGCTGAAAGCCGGCGATCCGGATGCCGCCTTCCGCGCGGCCGACGTCGTGATCAAGGCGCGCATCGTCAACCAGCGCGTCGCCGCGGTGCCGATGGAAGCGCGCGCGTCGTTCGCGCAGTGGGACCCCGGCAACCGCCAACTGACCGTGTGGCTCTCGACCCAGATCCCGCATCAGATGCGCGGCCATTTCGCGCGGCTGGTCGGGGTGGAGGAAAGCCGCGTGCGCGTCATCGCGCCGGAAGTCGGCGGCGGCTTCGGGGCCAAGGCCGACGTGTACGCCGAAGAAATTCTCGTCGCGTGGCTGGCCAAGACGCTCGAGCGGCCGGTGAAGTTCATCGAGACGCGCAGCGAGTGCTTCGAGGCGATGAGCCACGGCCGCGATCAGATCGACGATCTCGAGATCGCCTGCAAGAACGACGGAACGGTGACCGGACTGCGGGTGCGGATCACCGCCAACCTCGGTGCCTACCTGCAGTTGCTCACGGCCATCGTGCCGACGCTCACCGTACTGATGGCGACGGGCTGCTACGACATCAAAAACGTCGACATCGAATGCAGCGCGGTCTTCACGAACACGATGTCGACCGACGCGTACCGCGGCGCCGGCCGTCCCGAAGCGACGTTCTTCCTCGAACGCGCGATGGATCTCGTCGCGCAGCGGCTGGGCCTCGACCCGGCCGAAGTACGCCGGAAGAATTTCGTGCGCAACGAGCAGTTTCCGTATCCGACGGCGACCGGGCTCCTGTTCGACTCGGGCGACTACGCGACGACGATGGACAAAGCGCTCGCCGAATCCGGCTACGCCGCTTGGCGCAAGAAACAAGCCGACTTGCGCAACCAGGGCCGTTACCTCGGCATCGGTCTCTCGACGTACGTCGAGATCTGCGGCATGGGACCATCCAAGGCATTGCCGGGCGGCGGTTGGGATTCGGCCACCGTGCGCGTCGAACCGGGCGGCGGCGTCACGGTGCTGACCGGCGTGTCGCCGCACGGTCAAGGACAGGAAACGACGTTCGCGCAGATCGTGGCCGACGAACTCGGCGTGCCGATCGACAGCATCAACGTCGTGCACGGCGACACCGACAAAGTCCAGTTCGGCCTGGGGACGTACGGCTCGCGGGGCACGGCGGTCGGCGGTTCGGCGGTGATGCTCGCCATCCAAACCATTCAAGAGAAGGCGATCAAGATCGCCGCGCACCTGTGGGAAGCCAACCCGGCCGACCTTGCGTTCAGCGAAGGCGCGATCGGCATCAAGGGCGATCCGGCCAAGCGCATGTCGATCGCGGAGGTCGCCGCCGTGGCGTACGCCGGCGCGCAAATTCCCGAGGGCATGGAACCCGGCCTCGACGCGACGCGGCGGTTCGAGCCGCCCAACTTCGTGTTTCCGTTCGGGACGCACGTGTGCGTCGTCGAGGTCGACGCAAAGACCGGGGCGGTCGAATTGTTGAAGTTCGTCGCGGTCGACGATTGCGGGCGCATCATCAGCCCGCTGTTGGTCGAAGGACAGGTTCACGGCGGCATCGCGCAAGGCTTGGCGCAGGCGCTCTACGAGGAAGTCGTCTACGACGGCAACGGCCGGTTGTTGACCGGCTCGCTGATGGATTACGCGGTTCCGCGCGCCGAAAACATGCCGAATCTCGAACTCTCGCACACGGTGACCCCGACCAACGTCAACCCGCTGGGGGTGAAAGGGGTCGGCGAAGCCGGCACGATCGGTTCGACGCCGGCCATCGCCGCCGCCGTGATCGACGCACTCGCGCCGTTCGGCGTGACGAACCTCGACATGCCGCTACGGCCCGAAAAACTGTGGACCGCCATGCAGAACGGGAGCAAAGCATGATACCGTCGGCATTCGACTACGTGCGCGCGTCGAGCGTCGCCGAAGCAATCCGGTTGCTCGGCGAGCGCGGCGACGACGCCAAGGTGCTGGCCGGCGGACAGAGCTTGATTCCGATGATGAAGCTGCGGTTCGCCGCGCCGCAAACGCTGATCGACATCCGCAAGATCCCGTCGCTGAGCGGCATCAGCGTGAGCGGCAACCGGGTGACGATCGGCGCGCTGACCACCCATGCGACGATCGCGGCCGACGCGACGTTGCGCACGGCGGCGCCGGCGCTGTGGGATGCGGCCAACGTGCTCGGCGACCCGCAGGTGCGCAATCTCGGCACGATCGGCGGTTCGGTGTCGCATGCCGATCCGTCCGCCGACTATCCGGCCGTCATGCTGGCGCTCGAAGCCGAGTACACGGTGGCCGGAGCGGCCGGCGAGCGGCGCATCAAGGCGGCCGATTTTTTCCGCGGCATGTTCGAGACGAGTCTCGGCGAGCGCGAGATCCTGACCGCGGTGAGCTTCGATGCGGCGCCGGCGTCGGCGTATGTCAAGTTCCATCATCCGGCATCGCACTATGCGGTCGTCGGCGCCGCAGCGGTGCTGAAACTCGAGAGCGGCACGATCGCGCAGGCGCGCGTCGCGCTCACGGGGCTCTACGAGACGGCGTTCCGCGCAGCCGCCGCCGAGCGCGCGCTCGGCAGCGTGAAGGCGAGCGATGCGGCGGCGGTGGAACGCGCGACGGCGGATGTTGCCGGTGAGGGTGAAGCGCGCAGCGACACGTTCGCCTCGGGCCGGTACCGTAAGGCGATGGCCGCGGTGTACGCCGCGCGCGCGGTCGAGCGCGCGGCAACGCGCTAGAGCGGCCTCAGGATCAGGGCAGGTACGGGGAGGCCAGGCGGGCGGCGATGACGATGCCGAGTAGAATCGTGACGCTGATGTAGAAGGCGGCGCGCGGGAAGGTCGTGGCTCCGCGGCGGACCGTTGCGAAGTACAGATATTGCAAGTAGCCGCAGAAGCCGAGGACGGCAATCGCAACGATGGAGCCCCAGCGGATATCGGCATCGGGGCGTGGCGCAAACAAGCCGTAGACTTGCACGCCTTCGAGGAGCGTGAAGATCGCGAACAGCGCCCATGGCCGTGGGCCCTTCACCGCGCGCGCCGCGGCGGCCGTGCCGATCAGCCCATAGGCGACCAGCACCCCGAAGAATACGACGGCAACGTGCTGCGCAACGGCGGCAGTCATCACGCACTCTTCGCCAGGTTCCATCGGGGTCACCGCTAAAGTCGAGCCGGCGTGGTCGAACGCGCAGCGGTCATCGGCGGCGGCACGATGGGAAGCGGCATCGCGGAGGCGCTCACGGCGAGCGGCGCGAGCGTGACGGTCGTCGACGTCGACACCGCAACGACGATCGAGGACTTGCCGGCCGGGCTCGACCTGATCGTCGAAGCCGTGCCGGAGAAGCTCGAGCTCAAGCGGTCGGTGCTCGCGCGCTGCGCGTTGCGTGAACCCCTCTTGCTCGCCACCAACACCAGCGGGCTGTCGATCGACGAGCTGTCGGCGGAGCTGCCCGCGCCCGACCGCTTTCTCGGGTTGCATTTCTTCAATCCGGTGCGCGCGATGAAGCTGGTCGAGATCGTGATCGGATCGCGCACGAGCGAGGCCTCGCGCGAACGGGCGCTCGCGCTGTGCGCGCAGCTCGGCAAGACCAGCATCGTCGTGCGCGACGCGCCCGGCTTCGCTTCGACGCGGCTGGGCATCGCGCTCGGCCTCGAAGCGATGCGAATGGTCGAGGACGGCGTCGCGACGCCGGCCGACATCGACCGCGCGATGGAGCTGGGCTACCGCCACCCGATGGGGCCGCTGAAGCTGACCGACCTGGTCGGCCTCGACGTGCGGCTCGACATCGCCCGCAACCTCCAGCGCAGCTACGGCGACCGCTACGCGCCGCCGCAACTCCTGATCGACATGGTCGCCGCCGGCCGGCTCGGCAAGAAGTCGGGGCGCGGGTTCTACGACTGGTCGAGCGGGGAAGCCCGTCCAATCGAGTCGTAGGAGGCGAGATGAAACGCCGTTTGACCGTGCTGGCGGCGCTGCTGCCGGCGCTGCTGCTCGCGCCCGCGCCGCCGGCGAGTGCCTACGAAGCGCACGTGCTGCGGTACTCCGATACGCTCGACATCAACACGCTCAACGCGTATATCGCAACGTCGGGGAACATCGTGCGGCTGACCGAGCTGACCGGTGCGTATTTCACCCGGCTCGATGCGCACGGCAATCCCACGCCCGAGCTCGTGACCGAGCTCCCGACGCAGCAGAACGGCGGCATCAGCAAAGACGGTAAGACGATCACCTGGCACTTGCGCCACGGCGTGAAGTGGAGCGACGGCCGGCCGTTCGATTCGAGCGACGTGACGTACACCTGGCGCGTCATGCAGGACAAGACCAACAACATCGCCGTCCGCGACACGTGGGAGCGGCTCCAGAGCATCACCGCGCCCGACAAGTACACCGTCGTCTTCCGGTTGAAGGCGCCGTACTCACCGTTCATCACGGACTACTTCAGTACGCAGAGCGCCGGCGGCGTCTTGCCCAAGCATCAGGTCGGGCCCGGCACCAACTTCAACCAGTCGCCGTACAACTCGCTCCCGGTCGGCATCGGACCGTTCCGGTACACCACCTTCAACCGCGGGAACGACGTCGAGATGGAAGCCAACCCGTATTATTTCGGCGGCTTGCCGAAAATGCACAAGATCATCTACAAGATGATCTCCGACGACAACACCGACATGACGCAGCTCACGACCGGCGAGCTGGATCTGTGGGACACCGTGAACGGCACGATGGCCGCCGGCGCGAAAGCGTTGCCCGGAAAAACGTGGTCGACGCGCTTGAGCATCTTCATGTCGGCGATTTTCTTCAACACGAGCCGCCCGCAGTTGAAGGACCCGGCGGTGCGCCGTGCGCTGCGGCTGGCGACGAACCGCCCGTTGATCTTCGACAAGGTCGTGCTGCGCAACGGCGAGATGACCGAGTCCGTCGTCCCGCGCATGGCGCTCGGGTATCTCGATCTGCCGGTGACGAAATACGATCCGACGGCTGCCGAAGCGACGCTCGACGCCGCCGGCTGGAAGCGCGGACCCGACGGCGTGCGGCGCAAGAACGGCCTTCCGCTCTCGGTCCAGATCGTGATTCCGTCGGGCTACGGCCCGAGCGAAACGCTGTCGGCGCTACTGCAGAGTGACTGGACGAAGATCGGCGTCGCCGCGACGATTCGCGCGTATGCCAGCGGCACGTTTTTCGGCCCGTATTCCACCGGCGGCATCGTCCAGACCGGGAAGTTCGACGCAGCCCTGCTTTCGCAATCGCTCGGGCCGGTATACGCGAACATCAACGGCCTGTACACGTGCGACGCGATTCCGCCCGATGGCTTCAACTTGGTCCGGTACTGCAACAAGCAGGTCGACGCGCTGAACGACACCTACCTTCACTCCTACGACAAGAACGTGGAGGTGAAGGCGGCGGCGGCGTTTCAGCGTATCATCGACAACGACGCGCCGATGATCATGATGTACGAGCGCGCGTTCCTAGCCGTCTACGACAAGCGCCTGACGGGCTACCACCCCAACTCGTTCTCGTATTGGGGCGATAGCCTCATGCAGATGGATATCTAAGTAGCGGGTGCGGTTGACGTAACCGGTGCCGGGGCGGGTTTCTTCGTGATGAACGGCAAGACGATCGCGATCAGGAGCATGATCGCCATCGGCATCAGCGCTCCCGAGTATGAGCCCGTCTTGTCTTTCACCGCGCCGGCGATGTAGGGCCCGACCAAGCCGGCCACGCCCCAGGCCGTGATGATGTAGCCGTAGTTCTGGCCGAGATACTTCGTGCCGAAGTAGTCGGCGTTGAACGACGGCATCGTGCCGAAGCCGCCGCCGTAGCAGCTCAGGATGATCGCGAACGCGATCAGCACGCCGGCGACGGTGTGCAAGCCCGACAAGATGAAGAAGATCACGACTTGGCAGGCGTAGATGCACACCCACGTCATGTTGCGCCCGATGCGATCCGAAACGGCGCCCCAGAAGAAGCGCCCCAGACCGTTGAAGACGGCGACGAAGGCGTAGGCGCTGATGGCGGTGCCGGTCAACGCTTTGATCGCGTCGGGATCGGTCACGCCTTTCGAGATCAGCTCGCGAATGATCGGCACGGCGTTCGAGACGATCAGGATGCCGGCGACGACGTTGACGAACAGCATCAGCCACAGCAGATACAGTTGCGGCATGCGCAGCACTTGCGCCGGCGTATAGGAACCCTCCGCCGAAGCGGCCGCTGCGGTCGCGCCGGCGACGGTGTACCCCGCGGGCGGATTCTGCAGCAGCATCGCGCACAGTCCGCCGAGGATCGCGTAGACGATGCCGCTCACGAGCAGCACGGTGGTGATCGCGCTGACGTCGGCGGCGGTCATCGCGTGGGCTGCCGCATCGAACGGCGTGCCGGCGGCGATCGCGGCCGCTCGCGCGTCGGCGTACGCGCCGGCGTCTTTGGATGCCAACACGAATCCCGGAATCGCCTTCAGCACGAAGCCGTAGATAAAGGCACCGAGGCCGAAGCCCATCACGACCATACCGCTGGCGAGCCCGCGCTTATCGGGGAACCACTTGGTGACGGTCGCGACCGGCGTGATGTACGCCATGCCGTTGCCGAAGCCGCCGATCACGCCGTAGGTGATGTCCCACCACCACACATCGTGTGGGCCGACGGCGGCAAGCAGGTTGCCGATGCCCCACAGCACGATGCCGGTGATCGTGACCGTGCGCGGGCCGACGCGGTCTTGCCAGCGGCCGCCGACCACCGCACCGACGCCGATGAAGAAGATCGCGAGGCCGAACACGAGGCTGGCCTGCGTCGCGTTCCATCCGAACGAGGCCAGCAGTGGTTGCGTAAAATTGCTCCAGGCGTAGACGGTTCCGGCCAGGATCATCACGATGACCCCGGCCCACGCGATCGCCCAACGGTTGGGCGCGCTCGCAGTAGCTGCCATGAAAAGCTCCCTCCAACAGACGAACCCTCCCTCAGAGAGGCAGAGTCGGTTCTCCGAGAGGACCCCGTTGGTGGCGGAAAAAGCAGTTCCTCTAAGGGGTAAGGAGGGCGAAGCTTTATTCTCTAGCCCAGCGCGCCCGCGATCGCGCCGAGCAGGGCGCTGACCGCGACCACGACCCACGGCGGAAAGCTCCACACCGCGATCAGCGCGTAGGCCGCCAGCGCGATCGCGATCTGCGGTCCGAGCGAGCTGAGGATCGGATAATACAGCACGCTGCCGAGCAAGCCGACGACGCTCGCGTTCGCGCCGCGCAGCGCGCCCGCGGCGCGGGGCAGCGTGCGCAGGCGGTCCCACGCCGGCAACAGCGCGAAGATCAGCGCGAACGACGGCACGAAAATCGCGATCGTCGCGACCAGCGCGCCGAGCACGCCGTTGAGGGGCGACGCGTTGGCGGCGCCGAGGAACGCGGCGAAGGTGAACACCGGCCCCGGCATCGCTTGCACCGCGCCGTAGCCGGCGAAGAAGTCGCGCGCCGAGAACAGTCCGTCGTTGACCAGATCGCCCAGCAGCGGCAGCACCACGTGGCCGCCGCCGAATACTAGCGTTCCGGCGCGCACGATCGTCTCGAGCAGCGCCACCGCCGGCGTCACGAGCCATTGCGGCGCGAGCAGAAACGCGACGGCCAGCGCGAACACGATCGCGGCGCCGAACGCCACGGCGCGCGGCACGCGAAACGGCAGCGCCGCCGCAGCGACATCCGGTTCCTTGCCGTGCAAAAACAGCGCGCCGACCAGCGCGCCGAGCGCGATTGGCAGCCAGCCCAGACCGGCGGTGCCCGCGATCACGATCGCCAGGATCATCGCGCCGAGCGCGATCGTCTTCGTTTCGCGATCGGTGCACAGCGAGCGCGCGAGCCCCAGCACCGCTTGCGTGACGACGGCCGCGGCCGCGGCGCCCAAGCCGGCCAGCAGCCCGTTGAACCAGCCGGTGCCGGTGAGGCTGCCGTGCGTTTCGAGGCCGCGCAGCGCGAGCGCGATCGCCGTCATCGCGATGGCCGAAGGCGCCGTGAAGCAGAGCCAGGCCACGAACGCGCCGCCCGGGCCGGCCCGCAGCAAGCCGATCAGCATACCGACCTGGCTCGAGGTCGGCCCCGGCAGCACCGAACAAAACGCGACGATTGCGGCGAACGCTTCCTCGCCGAGCCACGCGCGGCGCTCGACGAATTCGCGCCGGAAGTAGCCGAGATGCGCGATCGGACCGCCGAACGACGTCAACCCGAGCCGCAGATAGATCCGGAAGACCTCGGCCATGGCGGCATACCCGTTCGGCACCGGGGCGGCGCGGCCCGTTGCCGAAAGCGGGGCACATGGACGCCGGACTGACCGTATACGCCAAGGGCCGTTTCAGCCGCTACGACGAGGCCAAAATCGGCCTCATGACCCACGCGCTGCACTACGGCACGGGCTGCTTCGAAGGCGTGCGCGGCTTCTGGTCGGCGCGCGACGAGGAGCTGTATCTCTTCCAGCTCGAGGAGCACTACGAGCGCCTGCACGCCTCGGCCAAGATCCTCATGATGAAGGTTCCCCACACGGTGGCGGAGCTGGTGGAAATCACGACCGAGCTGTGCGCGCGCAACAATTTCCGCGGCGACGTGTACGTCCGGCCGTTGATGTACAAGTCGAACGAAGAAATCGGCGTGCGGCTGCACGACGTGCACGACGAACTGGCGATCATGGCGATGCCGTTCGACCGCTACTTCGATGCGACGGCTGGGCTCAATTGCACGGTCAGCGGCTGGCGGCGCATCGACGACACCACCGCGCCGGCGCGCGCCAAAGTCACCGGCGTGTATATCAATTCCGCGCTCGCCAAGAGCGAAGCCGTGCTCGACGGCTACGATGAGGCGATCCTGCTCTCGGCCGACGGCCACGTCTCCGAAGGCAGCGCCGAGAACATCTTCATCGTCAAGAAGGGCGTGATCTACACCCCGGACGCCTCGCAAAATATCCTCGAGGGCTGCACGCGCAAGACGCTGATGACGCTGGCCGTGGAGCAATTCGGCATACCGGTCGTGGAACGCGCGATCGACCGCAGCGAGCTGTTCACCGCCGAAGAAGTCTTCATCAGCGGCAGTGCGGCCGGGCTGCAGTTCGTGCGCGCGATCGACCACCGCGTCGTCGGCGACGGCACGCAGGGGCCGGTCGCAACGAAGCTCGCGGCGTTCTACGACCGCGTCGTGCGCGGCATGGAGCCGGCCTATCACCGCTGGCTCACGCGAACCTACGCCAGCCGGAAAACCGCCACGGTCTGAACGGAGTTCCCCACGGATCCCAGCCGGCGCCTCGTTCTGATCGCGTTCACGGTATCGTGCGCGTTCTTCATGCAACAGCTCGACGGCACGGTCATCGCGACCGCGCTGCCGCAAATGGCGCGTTCGTTTCACGATACGCCGATCAACGTCAGCGTCGGCATCACGGCGTATCTGCTGACCGTTGCCGTCTTCATCCCGAGCAGTAGCTGGGTCTCCGACCGCTTCGGCGCGCGCACGATCTTCGCGACGGCGATCGTCGTCTTCACGGTGGGCTCGGTGCTGTGCGGCTCGGCGCAAACGCTGTGGGAGTTCGCGGGCGCGCGGATGTTGCAGGCCGTCGGCGGCGCGATGATGGTGCCGGTCGGCCGGGCGCTGGTGTTACGGACGGCGCAGAAGCACGAGCTGATCGGGCTGATGCAGGTGATCACGGTGCCGGGCCTCGTCGCGCCGGTGGTCGGACCGCCGCTCGGCGGCTTCATCACGACCTACGCGTCGTGGCGCTGGATCTTTTTCTTGAACGTGCCGATCGGCCTCGTCGGCTTGGCGATGGTGCTGTTGTTGATGCAGAACTTCCGCGAGCCCGAACGTCGGCCGTTCGACGTCGTCGGTTTCGTGCTCAGCGGCGCCGGTCTCGCGACGCTGATGTACGGGCTCACGCTGCTCGGCCATGAAGGCGGCAACTGGGCGACGGGTATCGGAACGCTGCTGGCCGGAGCGGTCATCCTCGTCATCGCCGTGCGCCACGCACTGCGGCACCCCACACCGCTGATCGACCTCGCGCCGACACGCATCCCGACGTTCCGGACAGGGATGATGTCGGGCGGCGCGCTGTTTCGCCTGACGATCGGCGCCACGCCGTTTCTGTGGCCGCTGATGTTTCAGGTCGGCTTCGGCATGACGGCGTTTCTCTCGGGCGGGCTGATGATGGCGTGCACGGGCGCCGACATCGGCGCGCAGATTTTCGCTCGCCGCATCATCCGGCACTTCAGTTTTCGGCGCGTCATGGTGGTGTGCGGGTCACTGGCGACCCTGTTCCTGTTTGCCTGCGCGCTCTTCACGCGCAACACGCCGCTCGCGGTCATCGCCGTCGTGCTGGCGCTGATCGGCATCTTCCGGTCGATCGAGTACACGGCGATTTCGGCGCTCGCGTATTGCGACGTGCCGCAGGAGCAGATGAGCATGGCCAGCACCCTGGTGAGCACCAGCAACCAGATGACCAACGGCGCCGGCGTGGCGGTCGCCGCGATCGCCCTCAACGTGATCGCCACCGTGCGCGGCGGTCACCCGCTCGACGTCACCGACTTCCAACTCGCGTTCGTCGCCATCGCGGTGCTCGGCGTCATCGCGACCGCAACGTTTGCGGGACTACCGCCGGATGCCGGCGCGAGCATCGCTCGCCCAGCACCCAAAACGGCGGCCGTGTAGCCTTACGAGCCTGTCATCCCGAGCGTCGTCGAGGGACAGCCACAATCAATCGCGATCGAGACAATCGACCTGGTTACGAGCGAAGTCGAGTAACTACCACGATCGCGACGTCCGGTGGCGATCCCTCGACTTCGCTCGTAATCAGGTCGATTACCTCAAATCGCACACCTAGGTGGCTGTCCCTCGACGATGCTCGGGATGACAGACGGGGAGAAGCCAAGTCGAAGTGCTCCGCTCCGGTCAGGACGACAGGGTGTTGGCTAAGCGGGCGGCCAGTTCGGCGGCGGCGACGGAATCGAGACGGCCGCCGGCCGCGAGCAAGTCGCCGAGGCGTTCGGCCGAGAGCAGCGAGCGCAGATTCGCGAACAGCGTGTCGCGCAGCGTCTTGGTCACCATTTCGCGCCGGATGCCGAACGACGCGAACGCGGAATCCGCGAAGCCGTTCAGGCGGGCCGCGGTTTCGGGGGCGTTGGTCGCGAACGCATACGCGGCTGCCGCCTGGATCACCAGCGCGAGGCCGAGCGTGTTCTCCGTGCGCCGCACGATTTCGAGCGCTTCGCTCAGCACCTCCGGCACGGCGTCGGTGCGCCCCACCGCCAGCGAGAATTGCGCGATGTCGGCCAGCGAGTTGACCAGTCCGCGCCGATCGTTGATCTCGCGCCGCACCTCGGCCGCGACCCGCGCCGCCGAGATCGCTTCCTCGATCCGTCCGAGCCGGAAGTAGAGCTGGCTCATGCCGTGATAGGACAGCGCGAGGCCGAAGTCGTTCTCCAGCACGCGGCACAGCGAGATGCTCTCGTCGTACATCATCTCGGCTTCGAGCGGATCGGTGCCGGTGGAAAAGTTCGCGAGCCGCCGTAAGAAGCTCGCCTGATAGACGAAGTCGTGCATCTCGCGCGCGAGCTCGAGGCCCTCGCGCGCGATCGTCGCGGCTTCTTCCATCTGGTCGTTGTGCAGCAACGCGGTGGCGTACGCGTTCAACGCCTCGAGGCGCCACTTCGCCTCGGGCGTGTCGCGCAGCAGTTCGTAAGCTTCGCGCGCGGCTCCGAGCTCGGCCACCGTTCCGCCGAACGCGCCGTAACGCGACGCCAGCTCGGCGCGGCGCGTGAGCACGCGTCCGCGCAAGTGCGGCCGCGCGCCGTTGGCCAGCGCGTCGCGCGCGAGCGTGTTCCAGTCCGCCCATTCGCTCCAGCGCCCGAGCGACGACGTTTCGACCAGCGCGGCGCAAATTTCGACGCCGGTCAGCGGATCGTGGCCGTCGCGCAGCGTCCACTCGAGCGCCGCGCGCACGTTGTCGAGCTCGTCGATCAGCGGCGCGATCCAGGCGCGGTACGACCCCTGGCCCTCGTGCAGGCTCGCGCGGTCGACTTGCACGCGGTAGTACGCCGCGTGGCGTGCGCTCAAGCTCGCGCGCTCGCCGTCGGCATCGAGCCGTTCGGCGGCGTATTCACGCGTCGATTCGAGCAGCCGGTAGCGCGGCGCCTCGAACACAACCAGCGATTTGTCGACCAGCGCGGAAAGCGCGCCGTACACGGCATCCGCGGGCAGCGCGTCGTCGGTGCAGACCTCGAGAATCGCCGGCAGGGTGAAGCCGCCGGTGAAGATCGCGAGCCGCGCGAACAGCGTGCGTTCGACCGCGCTGAGGAGGTCGTAGCTCCAGTCGATCGTCGCGCGCAGCGTTTGCTGGTGCGGCAGCGCGCTGCGGTCGTTGGTGCCGAGCAAGCGGAAGCGTGAGTCGAGCAAGGCGGCGATCTGCGCGACGTCGAGCACCCGTACGCGCGCGGCGGCCAGCTCGATCGCAAGCGCGATGCCGTCGAGCCGGCGGCAGATCTCCGCGATCAGCGGCGCGTTCACGTCGGTCAGCTCGAAGGTGTCGTCGGCGGCGCGCGCGCGCTCGACGAACAGCGTGACGGCCGAATACGTCTCGGCATCGGCCGCGCGCAGCAGCATGTTGGGCAGCGGGATCGTGTGCGGCGGCACGCGGTACGTCGCCTCGCCGGGGACGCCCAGCGGTTCGCGGCTCGTGGCCAGCACGCGAATGCGCGGCGCATCGCGGACGATCGCGGCGATCGTGCGCGCGGCGGTGCCGACCAAATGCTCGCAGTTGTCGACCACCAGCAGCAGATGCCGTTCGCGCAGCGCGGCCAGCAGCGAGGCGAGCGACGAGCGGTCGGCGTGTTCTTCCACGCCGAAGAGGGTCGAGAACGCCGAGATCACGTGCGCTTCGTCGCCAAGCGGCGCCAGTTCGACGAGCCACACGCCGTCGGGGTAGCGGGTGAGTTGCCGGCGCGCCACGTCGAGCGCGAGCCGCGTCTTGCCGACGCCGCCGGCGCCGAGCAGCGTGACGACGCGGTAGCCGCCGAGCAAATCGCCGACGCGGCCGAGGTCGTCGTCGCGGCCGATCAGCGCCGCCGTCGCGACCGGCAAGTTATTGGCCGTCGGCAGTTGCGAGGCGGGCCGTTCGTACGTCGCCGTATCCGTCGGATCGACCACGACGATGCGGTCGCGGCCGGTGCCTTTGGCGCGGTACAGCGCGCGGTCGGCGCTTTCGAGCAGCTCGCGATGGTGCGCGCCGCGCTTGGGCACCATCGACGCGACGCCGACGCTCACCGTCACGACGCCGCGCGCCGTGCTCTCGTGCGGAATCGCCAGCAGCTCGACGGCGGCGCGCAAGCGTTCCGCGATCTTGGCCGCGCAGCGCGCTTCGGCGTCGGGGATGACCACGCCGAACTCCTCGCCGCCGTAGCGCGCGAAGCAGTCGGTCGCGCGCACGACGCTGGCGCGGCACGCGCGCGCGATCTGCCGCAAACACACGTCGCCTTGCGGGTGGCCGTACACGTCGTTGTAGAGCTTGAACGAGTCGATGTCGAGCAGGGCGATCGCGATCGGGCGTTTGGCGCGGATCGCGCGCGTCCACTCGCGCTCGAGCGCCGCGTCGAACGCGCGCCGGTTCGGCACGCCGGTCAGCCCGTCGAGGACGCTCAGTTCCTCGAGGTGACGCGCGTGCTCGCGCAGCGCCGCCTTCTGCAGCGCCAGCGACAGATAGCCGGCGAAGGCCTCGCACAGCGCCAGGCCGTCCTCGTCGTAGACGTCGCGCTTCGAGATCATCCACACCGCACCGCTGACTTGGCCGTCGTCGCGCAGCGGCGCGTAGGCGCGGTTGAGGTCGAGTCGCGGCACGCCGTCGGCCAGCACCGCGCGCGCGATCGCGTCGTCGACCACGTCCTTGCAGGCGGTGAAGCTCGAACGCGTGCGGCGCCAGCGCACCGTGCAGCCCTGCGGATCGGCCAGCGCCAGCGTCACTTCGCTCGCGTCGGCGGCCTTGAGCAACCGCGTGCAAACCGCGTCGAGGATCGTCTCGAGCGGCTTGTTCCCGTTGATCAGGGCGGCCGTTTCCCGTAGCACGTCGCGGACGGTTTGGCGCCGGGGATCCGGTCGCGGCTGGAACATTGAACTAGCTATTGTTCGGAGCGCGCGCGTCCGACCAGTTGGCCGTTCGGCCCAGGTTCGGGCTCCGCCGCGCTACATGAGCCGTTCCGGCAGGATCGGCAGATCGCGCACGCGCCGGCCGCTGGCGTGGTAGACCGCGTTGGCGACGGCGGCCGCCACACCGGTGATCCCGATCTCGCCCATCCCGCGCGCCCCGAGCGCGTTGAACGTGAGGTCGGGGTGTTCGACGAACGCGATGTCGATCGGCGGAACGTCGGCGTTGACCGGCACGTGGTAGTCGGCCAGGTTGTTGCCGACGATCGCGCCGCTACGCGGGTCCCGGAAAGTTTCTTCCATCAGCGCCATGCCAAGGCCCATAATTATTCCGCCGATCATCTGCGAGCGCGCGGTCTTGGGATTGAGCACGCGGCCGCAGTCGTAGACGCCGGTGAAGCGCGTGACGCGCAGGCGCGCCAGCTCCTCATCGAAGCGCACCTCGCAGAACTGCGCGCCGAACGAATGGAACGCGTGCTTCTCCTCGTCCACCTCGCCGCTGGCCGAGGCCGTCGCTTCGAGGCCGGCCGCGGCGTTCGCGATCGGTCCGCCGGCGCGGCGTTTGAGCTGCTCGCACGCGTCGACCAGCGGCGGCATCACGCTGGCCGTGCTCTGCGAACCGCCGGCGACCGGCGCCTTCGGGTAGGCGGAGTCGCCGATCTTCACCGTCACGTCGGCCAGCTGGATCTCGAGCGTGTCGCTCGCGACTTGCGCGATCAGCGTGTACATGCCCGTGCCGAGGTCGTGCGTCGCGCACTCCACCGTGACGCGTCCGCCGCCGTCGGTACGCACGCGCACTTCGGCCGCGCCGGCCATCGCGGGATACGTGGCCGTCGCCATGCCGTACCCGATGAGCTCGCGGCCCGCGCGCATCGAACGCGGTTCGGGCGTGCGTTTGGCCCACCCGAACCGCTCGGCACCGGTGCGGTAGCACTCGAGCAGATGTTTGCTCGAGAACGGGATGTTGCGCTGCGGGTCGCGTTCGGCGTGATTGCGGATGCGCAGCTCGAGCGGATCGACGTTCACCGCGTCCGCGAGCTCGTCGATGGCCGACTCGATCGCGAACAGGCCGGGCGTCTCGCCCGGCGCGCGCATCGCGGTCGGCGTCGGGATGTCGAGCCGCACCGTGTGGTGAGAGACGCGCATGTTGGGCACCGCATACAGAAAATCGGTCGACTTTCCGCACGGCTCGGTGAAGTCGCCGGCGTAGCCGGTCGTGTCGAGCACGTCGTGCACGAGCGCGGTCAGCGCGCCGGTCTCCGTCGCGCCGATGCGAATGCGCTGCTCGGTTTCCGAGCGGTGTCCGCTCGCGCTGAAGAACTGGCTGCGGTCGAGGACGAGCTTGACCGTCTTGCCGATGGCTTTGGCCGCCATCGCCGCGATCACGGTGTGCGCCCAGAAGAACCCCTTCGAGCCGAAGCCGCCGCCGGTGAACGGCGAGATCACGCGCACCTTTTTCGGATCGAGCCCGAAGAAGTGGGCCAGCGTCTTCTGCGTGCCGTTAATCCACTGCGTCGCGTCGTACACGGTGAGCTCGTCGCCCGACCAGCTCGCCACCGTCGCCGACGGTTCCATCGCGTTGTGCGTCTGCGCCGGCGTCGTGTAGGTCACGTCGAGCGTCACCGCGGCGGCGCGCAACGCCGCATCGGGGTCGCCGCGTTCGACGTTGAGCGGCGAACCGAAGAACGACTCGACGCGCTCCTTGCGCGCGCGCGTCTCCGTGTCGATCTCGACGGCCGGCGTATCCGCCGCGTACGTGATGTGCACCAGGGGTGCGGCCGTCAGCGCCGCCTCGAGCGAGGTTGCGATCACCACCGCGAGGTGTTGGCCCCAGTAGCGCACGGCGTCGGTTTGGAGCGGCACGAGCCGCGGCTCGGTGTAGAGCGTCCCGGTCGCGAAATCGAAGCCGGTCGGCTCGAGGCGCGGTGCGTTGCGATAGGTGAGGATCTCGACCACGCCGGCAACCGCACGGGCCGCGCGCTCGTCGATCGAGCGGATGTGCCCGCGTGAGATCGTGCTCTGCACCAGCACGGCGAACAGCGGATGTTCGACCGGCGCGTCGGCGGCATAAGGTGCAGCGCCGGTGACCTTCAGCGGACCGTCGATGCGGTCGACCGGGCTGCCGGCGTGCGTTTTGGGGCGCTCGGCAATCGTCATGCCGGACCCTCCGCCAGCGTGCTCAGCACGCGCACGATCGCGCGCTTGGCGAGCTCGACCTTGAACGCGTTCTGCGGCAACGTTCGCGCGCCGGCGAACGCGGCGTCGGCCGCCCGCCGGAACACCTCGTGCGTGGGCGCGGCGCCGTCGAGCACCTGTTCGGCGTCGCGCGCGCGCCAGGGCACGGTCGCCACGCCGCCGAGCGCGACGCTCGAGCGCGCGATCGTGCCGTCGTCGGCGAAATCCAGACACGCGCCGGCCGCGACGAGCGCGAACTCGTACGATGCGCGGTCGCGCAACTTCAAGTACTGCGAGCGCCGGTACAACGGCGCCGGTTCCAGCTCGACCGCCACGATCACGTCGCCGCGCTCGAGCGTCGTCTCGTGCTCGGGCGCGTCTTCGGGCAGACGGTAGAACTCGTCCATCGTCAGCCGCGCTTCGCCGCCGGCACGCATGACGACGATCCGCGCGTTCAGCGCGGCCAGCGCCACGCACATGTCGGAGGCGTGCGTGGCGATGCAGGCCTCGCTCGTGCCGAGCACGGCGTGCATGCGGTGGATGCCCTCGCGCGCATCGCAGCCGCTGCCCGGCGCGCGCTTGTTGCAGCGCGAGACGTTGTCGCGAAAATACGTGCAGCGCGTGCGTTGCAGCAGGTTGCCGCCGACCGTCGCCATGTTGCGCAGCTGGCCCGATGCGCCGGCGGCCAGCGCTTGGGCGAGGACGGGGAACTCGCGCACGATCGTCGCGTCGTCGGCCACGTCGGCGTTGCGCGCGAGCGCGCCGATGCGCACGCAGTCCGGCGTCACCTCGATCGTGCCGAGCGGCAGCGCGTTGATGTCGATCACCAGCGCCGGTCGTTCGACGCCGGCCTTCATCAGGTCGAGCAACGTCGTGCCTCCGGCGATGACGCGCGCGCCGGGGTGTTCGAGCAGCGCGGTGCGCGCGGCGGCCACCGAATCGACGCGCTGGTAGGTGAACGGCTGCATCAGACGCCGCGCTCCGCGACGGCGGCGATCGCGTCGACGATGTTCGGATAGGCGCCGCAGCGGCACAAGTTGCCGCTCATCCGTTCGCGGATCGTATCGGCATCGAGCGAGCGGCCTTCGGCCAGCAATCCGGCGGCCGACATGATCTGGCCGCTGGTGCAGAAGCCGCACTGGAACGCGTCGTGCTCGACGAACGCGCGCTGCAACGGGTGCAGCTCGCCGCCGGCGGCCAAGCCCTCAATGGTCGTGACGTCGTCGTTGCCGTGCATCAGCGCCAGCGACAAGCAGCTGAGCACCCGCCGCCCGTTGACCAGCACCGTGCACGCGCCGCACTGTCCGCGGTCGCAGCCTTTTTTCGTGCCGGTCAGTTCCAGATGCTCGCGCAGCGCGTCGAGCAGCGTGGTCTCGGGCACGAGTTCGATCTCGCGCACGGACCCGTTGATCCGAAGTGAGTACCGCATTCCCTCCCGCTCTTTCCCCGCTCGGCGGGGTTCGAACGGTTCTAGTTGGCGGGCGGGTTCTCCGTCGGCTCCGCCGGCGCGTTGGCGGGCAGGGCGCTCGCCGGCTGGTTCACCGGGATCCACATCTTCAGATCGCGTGCCGCGCTGGTGTCGGCCGCAGTGTCGACCGGCGGGCCGGCCGAGGGTGCACCGGGGGACGGTGCGCTCACCAGCGGCATCGTGGCGGCGTAGTCGTTGGCCTGGCGCCAGACGGCGAAGCGGGCCAGCGCGTCGTACGCGATACGCGAGACGCCCTGGATGAAGTGGTACCCGGCGTCGAGCGTGTCGAGGTTGGTCGTCATCACCGCGATCGCGTACGGCTCGCTGTTGAGATACACCACGCCGACGTCGTCGAGCGTGTCGTGCAACTCGCCGGTCTTGTGCGCGATCAGCGTGCCGCGCGGCAACGGCACGGGGATCAAGCCGTTGTGATGCTGACCGGTCATGATCGCGATCATCTCGCGTGACGACCACTCGTCGATGAGCTGGAAGCGCGCCATCTCGGTCATCAGCTTGACCATGTCGTACGCGCTCGAGCGCAGCGCGTAGCGGATCGGGCCGTCGGAGCGGATGTAATCGTGCAGCGCGGTTTGCGTGAGCCCGAGGTCGGCCATTTCGTCGTTGATCGCCCGGCGGCCGACCAGGCGGATCAGCATGTTCGTGGCGGTATTGTCGCTCTCGGTGATCATCAGCGTGAGCAGCCGCGACACCGTGTATTGGGCGCCGGTCGGAGCGCTGTCGAGATCGCCCCAGCCCGAGTCGCGATCGCTCGGCTGCAGCGAGACCTTACGATTGAGGTCGAAGTCGCCTTGCGCCAGGCGCTTGAACACCTCGACCATCACCGGAATCTTGATCGTCGAGGCGGCCGGCATCTGCGCTCCGGCGTTCACCGACGTGCTGAGCCCCGTTGCGAGGTCCTCGACCATGATGCCGACGTTGCCCGGCGCGTGCATCGACATCGTCGACAATTCGGTCTGCAGCGCCCCGAGCGGTCCGGGCGCGGCTGCATCAGCGCGTGTGGTCAACGCACCGAACACCAGAAGAGCAACGGCTACAAAGACGCGTCGCAGCAGAGGCATTGGAGCCATTGTGCCCTCGACGGTGCGACTACGTCAAGCCCGATCCCTTGGCCATATGGCAGAACGACCAGACGGAGACGAGGCACCAGCCACGCTGTCATCTCGAGCGTTGTCGAGGGATGGGGGCGTAGTCGCCCACCGCAGGACGCGGGCAACGCCGCAACGTGAGCGTTCAGCGCTTACCGCAGGGCACCGCTCCTTGCAAAGCACCCACCCGTGTGGCATTGCCCTGCCCTGCGGTCAGCGGATCGTGGCACACCCCTCGACAACGCTCGGGCTGACAGTATAGGCGACGTTGCAATCGAGAAGCGGACGCCGTAGGGCGGACGCGTTTGCCCTTCACCCAAAAAGTCACAGGGAGCGCACCACGCTGTCATCCCGAGCGTTGTCGAGGGATGGGGGCGTAGTCGCCCACCGCAGGACGCGGGCAACGCCGCAACGTGAGCGTTCAGCGCTTACCGCAGGGCACCGCTCCTTGCAAAGCACCCACCCGTGTGGCATTGCCCTGCCCTGCGGTCAGCGGATCGTGGCACACCCCTCGACAACGCTCGGGCTGACAGTGCCCTACGGCGAGCGGACGGCTTCGGCGATGTAGGGGATGCCGTCGGCGGCGGGGGCTCGGACGCGGCCGGCGAGGCCGGCGAGGGCGACGAGCGCGGCGAGATAGGGGAGGGCTTGCATCAGTTCGCTCGGGATGCCCGAGCGCTGCAGCGTGTATTGGAGCGCGGAGAAGAAGCCGAAGAACAGCGCGGCGCCGGTGGCGCCGAACGGCGTCCAGCGGCCGAAGATCACGGCGGCGAGCGCGATGAAGCCGCGGCCGGCGGTCATGCCGTCGGAATAGAGATCCAGTTCGGCGAGCGAGAGGAAGACGCCGCCCAGCGAGGCGATCGCGCCGCCCGCGACGACCGCCCAGAAGCGCGTGCGCAGCGGATCGATCCCGGCCGCGGCGGCCGCGCGCGGGTTCTCGCCGCACGCGCGCACGCGCAGACCCCAGGGCGTGCCGTTGAGGAAGAACGACAGCGCGCCGGCCAGCACGAACGCCAGCACGGTCAGCACGTACTCGCCGGTCGCGCCGAACGCCGGCACTTCGTGCGAGGCGCCGGGTTGCCCGAACACCAGCACGAGCCCGAACGCGGCCGCGCCGAGCGCGACGATGTTGAGCCCGGTGCCGGCCACGATCTGATCGTAGGCCAGCTTCGTCGCCGCGAACGCGAGCAGCGCGGCCAAGAGCGCGCCCGCGACGATGCCGGCCAGCGCGCCGAGCACCGGGCTGCCGGTCGCGCCCGAGACGCACACCGCGGCGAACGCGCCGCCGATCATGATGCCTTCGAGCCCGATGTTCACCACGCCCGACCGTTCCGAGAGCACGCCGCCCAGCGCGGCGAAGATCAGCGGCGTCGCTTTGATGAGCGTGAGCGCGGCCAGCGCGAGCAGCGCGGCGACGAGCGCGCTCACGTCGACCGCCGCGACGCGATGTAGCGCCGGCCCGCGAGTGCGATGATCACGAGACCCTCCACCAGGTTGATGACGTCGCGCGGCACGTTCGCCTCCGCTTGCATCGAGAGCGCGCCGTTCTGCAGGATGCCGA
>JBEKXE010000075.1:0-21968 GCA_049512335.1 Candidatus Lustribacter sp. | reverse complement strand
GCCGCCCGAGGACGCCTACGCCTGGACCGTCAACCCGGCCGACGCGCCGGCCGCCGGCACCGAGGTCATCATTTCGTTCAACCGCGGCGTGCCGTCGATGGATGGCGTCTATGGAGCCCCGTTCGTGTTCGACCTCAACAAGCTGGCCGGCGCAAACGGCGTCGGCCGCATCGACATGATCGAAGATCGCGTCGTCGGCCTCAAGTCGCGCGAAGTCTACGAATGCCCGGGGTCGGTGACGCTGATCGAAGCGCACATCGCGCTCGAGCGCCTGGTGCTCACCAAAGAAGAATTGCGGCTCAAGGCGCAGCTCGACCAGCGCTACGGCGAGCTGATCTACGACGGGCAGTGGTGCTCGCCGCTGCGCGACGCGCTCGATGCGTTCAACGCCAAGATTGCCGAACGGATGACCGGCGACGTGCGGGTCAAGCTGGTGCGCGGCCGCGCGGTCGTGACCGGCTCGCGCTCGCCGTTCGCCCTCTACGACGAATCGCTCGCGACGTACGGCAACGCCGATCGCTTCAAGCACGACGCCGCCACCGGGTTCATCGAAATCTGGGGCTTGCCGATCGCCGCGGGGGCCGACAAGGCGTCGGAAGCCGCGCAGCGGTCGACGCTCGTCACGAGTTAGGCCGCAAGACAGCTGCACCTGATGATCGAGAGCGACGAGCCAAGCCTGACGAGGCGTAGCCGAGTTGAATTCGCCGAAGGCGAACTCCAGTGGGGAGGACGGTTTGCCGTCGCTCCCGATGCGGCATTGCTGGCCTTCGGGTCCTCGCTCGAAGACGATCTGGTGCTGGCCCCGTTCGACGTGCGCTGCTCGCGCGCGCACGTCACGGCGCTGACCGAAGGCGGCTTGCTCTCGGGCGTCGCCGCCGGCGAGCTGCACGCCGCGCTCGACGTCGTGGCCGAGGAGATTACCGACGGTACGTTCGTGGCGTTCGCCCGAGCCGGCGCCTTCGAGGACGTGCACGGCGCGATCGACGCACGCGTGCGCGAGCTCGCGCCCGACGCGGGCGCCACGCTGCACGCCGGCCGCAGCCGCAACGACCAGGTCGCGACGACGCTGCTGCTCTACGCGCGCGATCGCGCGACGACCGGCGCGCGGCTCGCGCTCACCATCGCGCGCGCGTTCGAAGAACGCGCCCTCGGCGCGCTCGAAGACGGAACGCTGCTCGCGGCCACGACGCACTGGCAGCCGGCCCAACCCGTGTCGCTCGCGTTCTGGCTGGACGGCGCCGCCCAAGCGTTCGTGCGCGCCGCGGCGCGCTTCGCGCGCGTGGCGCGCGACGCCGCCCGCTTCTGCCCGCTCGGTTCGGCGGCGCTGGCCGGCTCGTCGCTGCCGCTCGACCGTGCCGCGGCGGCGCGTGAGCTCGGCTTTGCCGAACCCTCGCGCAACGCGCTCGACACCGTCGGCGATCGCGACGTGGCGCTCGATCTGCTGCACGCGGCAGCCCGGGCCGTCGTCGCGGCGTCGCGACCGAGCGAAGAGTTCGTGCTGTGGACCACGCCGGCGTTCGGCTACGCGCGGCTGGGCGACGCGGCGGCGACCGGCTCGAGCCTGATGCCGCAAAAGAAGAATCCCGATCCGTTCGAGCTCGTGCGTGGCGCGGCCGCGCGCACGCTCGGAACGTACACCGGCGCGCTGGCGACGACCAGCGGCATCGGCCTCTCGTACCACCGCGATCTGCAAGAGACCAAGGCCCAGATCGTGCACGGCACGGAGCACGCGCTGGCGGCGCTCGACGCGTTCGCGCGAGCCTTCGCACACCTGCACTTCAACGCCGAAACGATGGAAGCGCGCGCCGCCGAGGGCTACACCGTCGCGACCGACGTAGCCGACGCAATGATCGCAGCCGGTTCCACCGCGCGCGAAGCGCACGCGGCGGTCGGCGAGCGCGTGCTGCTCGCCGAACGGCAAGGACGTGCGCTCGACGACGGCGACGTGGCCGCGCTCGGCGTCGGCGACGCGCCGCTCGACGGCGCGGCGTCGATTCGTGCCAAGAAGACCAGCGGCTCGCCGAATCCGGAGCGGGTCGCCGCGTCGATCGCGGCAACGCAACGCGAGCTCGACGCGATCGCGCAGGAGCTTGCATGACGACCGTCCACGTCGTCGGAGCGAGCGGATACGCCGCCGCCGAGCTCGTTCGTTTGCTGGCCATGCATCCCGACGTGACGATCGGCACGATCGAGAGCAGCAGTTCGGCCGGAGAGCGCATGTGCGACCTGTTCCCCGCGCTGCCGGCGCTCGAGATGGTGTGCTCGCCCAGCGGAACGGTGCGCGAACGCGTGCGCGCCGGCGATGTCGTTTTTCTGGCGGGTAACCACGAGGTCGCTCACGAGCACGCTCCGGGGCTGCTCGCGGCCGGCGCGCGGGTGATCGACCTCTCGGATGCCTACCGGCTCGCCGCCAAGGCGGAAGGCGCCGTGTACGGCCTGCCCGAGCGCTATCGCGATCAGATCGCGCGCAGCTCGTTCGTAGCCAATCCCGGCTGCTACGTCACCGCTTCGCTGTTGGCGCTGATCCCGCTCGGTTCGCTGGCCGATCGGATCGCGACCGTCATCATCGACGCCAAGAGCGGCGTGACCGGCGCCGGCCGCAATCCCAAGGTGCAGACGCTGTTCGCCGAAGTCGCCGAAGACGTGTTGCCCTACGGCCTCGAAGGCCATCGCCACCAGCCGGAAATCGTTCAGGAAGCGCGGGCCGCCGGAATCGACGCACCGATCGTCTTTTCACCGCACGTCGTCCCGTTGCGCCGCGGGATCCTCGCCGACGTGTACCTGGTCGGTCGCGCGCCGATCGAACGGACCGAAGTCGAGAACCTCTACACGCGGTTCTACGCGAACAATCCGTTCGTCACCGTGTTCACCGATCGCCGCGTGCCGAGTTTGCCGGCCGTCGAGAAGACCAATCACGCACAGCTCAAGGTGACGCAACGCGACGGGGTGATCCATATCCTCTCCGCGCTCGACAACCTCGGCAAAGGTGCCGCCGGCCAGGCGATTCAGAACATGAACATCATGCTGGGACTTCCGGAGGAACGTGGACTCGATGCTCGCACCGCTGTCGGCTGAATCAGTTCGGGTCATCGAGGTCCGTGGCGGCCTCGGCGCGGTTCCGGGCGTTCGCCTGGCCGGCGTTCACGCCGGGATCAAGAAGCGCAAAACCGATCTCGCGCTGATCGCGCTCGAAGGACCGCACGTCTGTGCTGAGGTCATCACGACCAACGAGATCAAGGCCGCGCCCTTGATCTGCTCGACCGGCCATCTCGAGTTCGACGGCGAGCAGATGTCCGCCGTCGTCGTCAACGCCGGCTGCGCCAACGCGTGCACGGGCGAGCGCGGATTGCGCGACGCGCGCGCCACCGCGCGGCAAGCCGCCACGCTGCTGGGGCTGCGGCCGACGCAAGTCGTCGTCGCGTCGACGGGCGTCATCGGCGTCTATTTGCCGATGGATCGTGTTTCCACCGGGCTCGAACGCGCGGTCAAGGCGCTCGCGCACGGCCCCGAAGCGTGCTTCGAGGCGGCCGAGGCAATCATGACGACCGACCACGTGCCGAAGATGTCGGCGTATGCCTGGCACGAAGGCGAGCGCCGCTACGTCGTCGGCGGGATCGCCAAGGGTTCGGGGATGATCAGCCCGTCGATGGCGACGATGCTGTCGTTCGTCGTGACCGACGCGCCGATCTCGCGCCCCGGCCTGCAAGCCGCGCTGCGCGAGGCCTGCGACGGCAGCTTCAACATGATCTCGGTCGACGGCGACATGTCTACCAACGATGCGTGCTACGCGTTCGCGCGGCCGGGCACCGAGGGCGCTACGCCCGGCTTCCGGTCGGCACTCGCCGCGGTCTGCCGCGATCTCGCGGTCGCGATGGTGCGCGACGGCGAGGGCGCGACCAAGACCCTCGTGCTGAACGTCACCGGCGCGAAAGACGAAGCGCAGGCCCGCACGATCGCGCGGGCCGTGATCAACAGCTCGCTCGTGAAGACCGCGCTCTACGGCGAGGATCCGAACTGGGGCCGGGTGATTGCGGCCGCCGGCGCGGCGCGCGCCGGGCTCGATCCGGAGAAGTGGTCGCTCAAACTCGGCGGACAGCCGTGGGTCGACATCGGAGCGATCGAGGTGCTCAGCGAAGCCGAAGCCCACTTGCTGCTCGAAGAACAGACGATCGAGATCACGCTCGACCTCGGCATCGGCGACGCCGTGGCCACCGGCTGGGGCTGCGACTTCTCCACCGACTACGTTCGCATCAACGCCCACTACCGGACATGACTTCGTCATGAGCTCGATGCCCATGGTCTCGCGGGGGGCGCGGTTGGTGACGCAGCACCCGCATTTGATGGCGAACTACGCGCGCGCCGAAATCAACATCGTGCGCGGCCAAGGCGTGTATCTGTTCGACGAGTCGGGCAACCAGTACATCGACATGGTCGCCGGGCTCGCGGTGGTGGCGCTTGGGCACGCGCATCCGCGCATCACGCGCGCGATCGCTGATCAAGCTGCGACGCTCGTGCACTGCAGCAACCTCTACCATCACGAACCGGCCGGGACGCTGGCCGACCGCCTGGCCGAGCTCTCGGGCTTCGATGCGGTCTTCTTCTGCAATTCCGGCACCGAAGCCAACGAAGGCGCGATCAAGCTCGCGCGCAAGTTCGCCTGGCGCAAGGGCGAGAAAGAGCGCACAACGATCCTCGCCGCCAACGGCTCGTTCCACGGCCGCACGTTGGGCGCGCTGGCCGCGACCGACAGTCCGGCCTACAAGGAAGGTTTCGAACCGCTGCCGGGCGGCTTCGCGTTCACGCCGTTCAACGACGTCGATGCGCTTTCCACCGCGATCGACGATCGCACCGCGGCGTTCATCGTCGAGCCCGTGCAAGGCGAGAGCGGCGTCGTGCCCGCTACGCCGGAGTTTCTCGCGGCCGCGCGTGATTTCTGCACGCAGCGCGGCGCGCTGCTGATCTTCGATGAGGTGCAGTGCGGCATGGGCCGGCTGGGGCGCCTGTTCGCCTCGCAGCTCTACGAGGTGCAACCCGACGCGTTCACGCTGGCGAAATCGCTGGCGAACGGGTTGCCGATCGGCGCGCTGATCGTGCGCGGCGACGCCGCCACGAGCCTCAAGCCGGGCGATCACGGCACGACGTTCGGCGGCTCGCCGGTGCCGGCGGCCGCGGCGCTCGAACACCTGGCGATCCGCGACGTGCTCGATCTCGACGCGCACGTCGAGACGGTCGGCGCGTTGCTGCGCAACGAGCTGCGTTCGATCGCGCACCAGTGGCAGGCGGTCTTCGAGCCGCCGCGCGGTCACGGCTTGATGCTAGGCCTACCGGTCCGCGAGGGCCGTAAAGCGAGCGACTTCGTCCCGCGGGCCCTCGATTTCGGGTTGATCATCAATGCCGCCGGACGGAATACGTTGCGCTTCATTCCGCCGCTGATCATCACGCCGGAAGAATTGCGCGAAGCGACGGCGCGCCTGCGCGCGACGATCGCGGCAACGCTGGCCGGCTAACGCCGCGCTAGCGGACCGTGCAGGTCGTGAGTACGTTGTGATCCGGTAGGGTCGAGAGCGTCACGTTGTTGCCCTTCTCCCACCACTCGATCGCCGAATTGGCGTAGCGCACCCCGTCGGCCGACATCACGTGCGGCAAGTGGTTGTCCTTCGCACCCCACACGAACGAGACGCGGTCCAGGACGTTGTCGTAGACGGCGTTGACGTGGAGGCCCGAGCAAGTGTAGTGGACGGTGACCTTCTTCGCGGGCCGCATCGAGGGCGGCAGCGACATCGGCGCCGGGAGCGGCTGAGCCGACACGGGGACGGCGCCGGTCGCGACAACCAGCGCGGCGAGAACGCCGAATGAGCGCAACATCATGGTCACGGTAATCCGAGCCGGTCGGCCAGGTAACCTGCCAGCTTGTCGTCGGCCAGCCGGTCTTGGCGCATCGTGTCGCGATCGCGCACGGTCACCGAGCCGTCGGTCAGTGTGTCGTAGTCGACCATGATGCAGGCCGGCGTGCCGATCTCGTCCTGACGGCGGTAGAGCTGGCCGACGTTACCCTCGTCGTACTGCGTGCGGAAAAACGGGCGCAGGCCGCGTTCGATGCGCTGCGCGCGCTCGACCAGCTCCGGCTTGTTGCGCGCCAGCGGAAACACGCCGACTTGGACCGGCGCGATCTTGGGGTGGAAACGCAGCACGACGCGCTTCGTCTCCTTGCCATTCTCGGGATCGGTCAGCGTCTCGCTCTCGTAGGCATCGATCAGCATCGTGAGCGTGGTGCGATCCATGCCGGCCGAGCTCTCGATCAAGATCGGCGTGTACTTGCTCTTCGTGGCTTCATCGAAGTAGGTCAGGTCCTTGCCCGAGAGCTTCATGTGCGCGTCGAGATCGTAGGTGCCGCGATGCGCGATCGATTCGAGCTCGCCCCAGCCCCATGGGAAGAGATACTCGACGTCGGTCCCGGCCTTCGCGTAGTGCGGCCGTTCCTGCGGGGTCAGCTCGTAGAAGCGCAACCGGTCGGCCCGGACGCCGTAGTCGCTGTACCACTGCTTGCGCGCCGCGACCCACTGCTCGTACACGGCCACGTCATTGCCGTCGTCGGGCACGAAGTATTCCAGCTCCGCCTGTTCGAACTCGCGCACGCGAAAGGTGAAGTTGCCGGGCGTGATCTCGTTGCGGAACGACTTACCGATCTGAGCGATCCCGAACGGCGGGCGCTTGCGCGCGCTCTGATAGATGTTCTTGAAGTTGACGAAGATACCCTGAGCGGTTTCGGGCCGCAGATACGCCGCCGACGCCGAGTCCTCCATCGGCCCGACGCTGGTCTGCATCATCAAGTTGAAGTTGCGCGGCTCGGTCAGCGTGCCGGTCATGCCGCAGTCCGGACATTTCTCCAGCGACGGCAGATGATCGGCCCGAAAGCGGTGCTTGCAGTTCCGGCAGTCGACCAGCTTGTCGTGAAAGGCCGCCACGTGTCCCGACGCGACCCACGTCTGCGGGTGCATGATGATCGAGGAATCGAAGGCCACGACGTCGTCGCGCAATTCGACGGTCTCGCGCCACCACGCGTCCTTTACGTTGCGCTTGAGGATCGCGCCGAGCGGACCATAGTCGAAGAAGCCGCCGATGCCGCCGTAGATCTCACTCGATTGAAAGATGAAGCCGCGGCGCTTGGCGAGCGCCGTGATTTCGTCCATCGTGACGCGCGGTGCGGTGTCGGTCGTATCTCCGGAGGTCATCTCGCGTCGTTCTTCGCCGGATAAACTCTGCCCCGCCACGTGAAACCCGCGCCGCACAGCGCCCGGCGCGTCGAGTTCAGCGCGATCGCGGCGAACATGCCGATGCCCAACGGCGCGAAGACCGCGAGCCGGCGCGGTATCGAGACATAGGTCGCACCCCGAGCGCCGACAGCCATGACGAGCAAGCTCGCCGCCACCGCCTCGGCTGCGAGCCGCCGTTCGCCGCGGCGCAGCGAGGCGAGCGCCAGGAGCGGCGGTGCGACCGAGAGCGCAGCGCAGAACGCCACACCGCCCGCGATCGCCCGCAGATCACCGCGCGCGCCCAGGTACATGTTCTTGGTGAAGCCGTCCCAGATCTCGCGCAACGAGCGGTACATGCGCACGCGCACCAGCTGCGTTCCCTCGGCCACGACGAAACGGAAGCGTCCGTCGCCTTTGATCCGGCGAGCAAATGCAATGTCTTCGACGAGCTCGTCACGCAGCGCGGCATGACCGCCGAGCGCATCGTATGCGTTCCGCGACACGAGCAGGTACTGTCCGTTGGCCAGGGCGCGGTCCGGACGTTGCGGATCGTTGATCTCGTCGATCGGCCCGCTCGCGAACACGATCATCTGCAGGATGGCCGGCAAGAGCGCCGCTTCGGCCGGCGAGCCCAAGTCTTGCCCGGTCATGATCGAGAGCGCATCGGCGCGCTGCGCGAGCGCAAACGCCAGCGTCGAGGCGGACGCATGCGGCTGGTGCCGGCTATCGGCGTCGGTGAACAGCAACCAGTCCCCGCGCGCCGCACGCGCACCCTGCGTGCACGCCCACGGTTTGCCGACCCAGCCGGCGGGTAGCGGTTCGCCGGCGATCAATCGCAGCGCCGGAAATTCGCGTTGCAACCGCTCGAGGATCACCGCGGTCGCGTCGACCGACCCGTCGTCGACCACGATCACCTCGGCGTCGACGCCCTGCTGCGCGAGCAACGACCGCACGCACGCCTCGATGTTGCGTTCTTCATTGCGCGCTGGGACGACGATGGAGAGTGCCGGCGCATGGGCTATCGTCTCGACGACCGGAATGCGAACCCATCCGGCGAGCACGCGCACCGAACGCCACGCATAGAACAGCGCCGTCAGCGCGACAGCGTGGGTGACCAGGCGGCGCCAGATCATTCGAAGAGGGGCAATTTTTCGGCGCGCGGATTCAGCGGCACCAAGCGCTCTTCGTCGGAAAGAGCAACGAACGCGACGTCATTTTCCTCCAAAATGGTACCTATCCAGCGGATTTCCGGATTCGGCAATTTTCCGAATGCGAGCACTCTCTCCGGCTCGCCAAGATCTGGACGATATCTGACTGCGTAATCGGCTAGCTGACCCATTCCGTACCGCATCCTGTCGACTGCTACATGAGGCGCGTTGAGGCTTTTTGCTTCGATAAGCAAGCGTTTACCAGGAAAGACAGCACACATATCGACGTTGTTATTGAATTTGATGCTCGTTCCGCCTCGTTCCATGACACGATCATGAATGACGCGTAAAACGTGTTGGTGATCTGCTCGGGCGCGCTCTTGCAACGCTGCCGCTTCATAAACATCAACCACTGCCCCGGACGGTTGGTAACCCGTACCTCTCGGTACAAACGGCATATCGCGGAGCGGCTGACGTGGTGGTTGTATGATTGAAGGTCCAGGAAAGCTACTAAGTACAACGTTCTCAGTGCTCTCAAGCTTTGCGAATGGATCACCGACGAGACCGGCTGCTGCGAGGATGCGAAAGTAATCGGTCTCGTCAATTGGCTGTACCGACCTCCCAGTGAATGCTGTTCGACTGCTGAACCTCGATTCGTAAAATATGCCGCCCGCATCCGCAAATGGCACCGGCTTTGAAAACGCCTGATACTGGGCGATGCCTACATAGCGATGATGTGAATCGGCCGGATCTGCAAAGGGTAGAGAGAGCGTCCCGTAGCCGAAGTATGTGCTAGCCTCGGCAGCGACTGCACCCCTTTGGGGTCTGTAGTAAACAAAGCGCTCGAAGCCATTGATAAAACGAAAATACTGCGCCGGATAGTGATAGATTATCCCGGTAACATCGAGATAGTCAGGCTTGTTCTGCCATTCGCGCTGCCGCAGAACAAGGTAGTCCACGGTCAGCCCGCGTGGGCGCGGGGTTGCGTTTCAGCGCGGAGCTGGCCGCAGGCGGCCGCGATGTCGCGGCCCATCGGGATGCGCACGGTGCAGGCGATGCCCTTGGCCTCGAGGATCGCGGTGAAGGCGCGGATGCGCTGATCGCCGGTCGCGCCGAGCTTGGCGTCGGGCGTCGTGTTGTAGGGGATGACGTTCACGTGGTAGAGCGGGCCGCGCATCAGCCGCGCGAGCGCTTCGGCGTCTTGCGGCCGGTCGTTGACGCCCTCGAGCATCACGTACTCGAAGAACACCTTGCGGTTGGTCTTCGCGATGTAGCGCTCCACCGCGGCCATCAGCTCGGCGACGGGCCACTTCTTGTTGACCGGCATGATCGACGAACGCACCTCATCGGTCGGCGCGTGTAGCGAGATGGCGAGATTCACCTGAATGCCTTCGCTCGCGAACTGCTCGATCTGCGGCACGATGCCGACGGTCGAAATCGTGATGTGCCGGTGGCCGAGCCCGAAGCCGTGCGGATCGTTCAGCAAACGCACGGCGTCCATCACCGCGTCGTAGTTGTGGAACGGCTCGCCCATGCCCATGAACACGACGTTGGTGATCTTGCGGCCCTGCGCGGCGAGATGGCGCGCGAAGTAGCGCGCCTGATCGAAGATTTCGGTCGCCGAAAGATGGCGCGTGAATCCGGCCTGGCCGGTCGAACAGAACGCGCACGCATACGCACAGCCCGACTGGCTCGAGATGCAGACGGTGTTGCGTTCCCCGAAATGTTGCATCAGCACGGCTTCCACTTCGTTGCCGTCGTGCAGCCGGAAGAGTCCCTTGATCGTCTGCTTGTCGTTGGAATGCTGCACGACCACCGGCTCGACCGCGTCGAACGAGAACGACTCCGCTGCCAGCGCCGCGCGCAGCTCCTTGGGCAGCACGCTGACCTCGGCGACATCGGCAGCCAGCTCTTTGGTGGCCGCCCGGTAGAGCTGCTGCAGCCGGTAATTTTTGAGGCCGTGCGCCAGCGCGAACGCCGCCCCGCCGGCGTGCCCGGCACGGCGCGCCTTATCGTCGATCCAAATCTCCTGAGCAGTCCGCGCGGCCATAACGCCCAATTCTACCACGCCCGGCGGAGAACGGGTATACTGCGCTCATGAGCTTGAGCGATGCCGATCTCGCCGACGACCAGGCGAACTACGTGATGACCGAGTGGGTCGAGGGCGGGCGGCCCGACAAGGTCGTGGCCGAGGCCGAATATCCGTGCGGATGCAAGGCGGTTCGGGTCTCCACCGCCGCCGGTTGGCAGTGGGTCGACGCGGCCGATTGCAGCGACGACACTCACCGCGCCCGCGCGCGGAAGAAGTAAGACCGAGCGCTCCTCACTCGAAGAGCGACGGCTGCTCGGCCGGTGCCGGGGGCGGCAGCGGGGCGTCCAGACGCTCGCGGACGGCCTTGAGGTCGGCGTAGACGAGCCGTTTCACCTCGGTCATAGCGCCGCCCGTTTGGCGCAGGATGTAGGCCGGGTGGAACGTCGCGATCACCGGCACGCCGAAGGGGCCGTCGTACCATTGCCCGCGTTGCTTGGTGATCGAGAAGCGCTCACCCATGAACGATTTTGCGGCCGGCGCACCGAGCGCGAGGATCACGCGAGGCCGGATCACCTCGATCTGTTCGTCGAGATAGCGCCGGCAGTTCTTCATCTCGTCGGGCGTCGGCGCACGATTCGCGAGCCGGTGCCCGGCGTCGAGAGTCGGGCGGCATTTCACGGTGTTCGCGATGTAGACGTCTTCGCGCGCGAGGTCGATCGCGCCCAGCATCTTCTCGAGCAACTCGCCCGCACGTCCGACGAACGGGCGCCCCAAACGATCCTCGGTCTCTCCCGGTCCCTCACCGACGCACATCAGCTGCGCGCACGGATCGCCCTCGCCGAAGACGCTGTGCGTGCGCGTCGACCCGATCGTGCACAGCCGGCAGGCCTCGACCACGCGCGCGGCCGCAGCGAGCGTCTTTTCGCGCGCGGCGCGTTCAGCCAGCGTCATTGCGGCAACGGGTCCAGCAGCACGGCTTCGCCGAACGCCAGCACCTTGGTCGATCCGTCTTCCGCTTCGGTGACCTGAAACTGGAGGCCGATGATGCCGTTCGCGCCGGTCGCTTCGGCCTTGCGCACGAGCTCGGCCAAACAGTCCGTACGCGAGCGCTCGGCATCCGTGAGGTATTCGACCGGCGCCAAGCCGATGAACGCGCCGATGCTGCGGAACGTCGCGCGCAGGAGGTTGCGCGGCCGCGAGGCCTGCCCGTATGCGTAGCCGTACGATTTCACGATGCGAAAGCCGTCGACGCGCTCGAACGTGACGACCGCCTCGGGCGCTATCATTTGCGGTGCAGGATCCGGCGCAGCGCGACCAGCGCACCGCCGGCCGCCACGAGATAGAGCGCAAACCGTCCGACCAGCGCTGCGACGAGCGCGAAATACCACGCGTAGCCGTGGTGCTTGATCCAATACTTCCGGCGCGAGGTCTGCTTGCGGCGTTCGGCGAGCCGGTACTGCCCCTTCGCACTGCCCATGCCCTCGTGCACCGCTTCGCTCGACGGCACGAACCACGTTTCCCAGCCCGCGGCGGCCGCGCGCTTCGCCAAGTCGACTTCTTCGTGATACAGAAAGAAGCGTTCGTCGAAGGGACCGATTTCGTCCAAGACGATGCGCCGGATCGCGAGCGCCGCACCGATCGCGAGGTCGACGCGCCGCGGCTTGTCGTAGTGAAAGCCGCGTAAGCTCGCGCCGTTGGCGAAACGGCGGAACGGCGCCAACTCGCCCCACGCGCTCGAACGTAAGAACGCGCCGGTCCACGTGTCGAACTCGCCGCACGACTGCTGAATCGATCCGTCCAGGTTGTAGATGCGCGATCCGGCGATGCCGCAACGGCCATGCGCGTCGAAGAACGCTAGGATGTTCGTCAGTGCCCGGTCCTTCAGCTCGGCGTCGGGATTGAGCAAGTACACGAACGGCGCCGAGGTCTGGCTCAACGCGCGGTTGCAGGCCGCGCCGAAACCGATGTTCGCGCCGTTCTCGATCACCGTCACGCGATCGCCGTAACGCCGGCGGATGAAGTCGATGCTGCCGTCGGTCGAGCCGTTGTCGGAGACAACGACGTTGACGAGACCGGGATCGGCGCGGACTTCGCTCAGCGCGAACACCGAGTCGAGCGCGCCGGCGATCTTCTCCTTGTCGTTCCAGCAAACGCTGATGACGTCGATGCGCGGCGGCACGGCTAGGCGACGCTCGGTGAAAGACGTCCGCGCGCCTGCAAATAGGGCCAGATGAACGGTTCGATGTCGCCCTCGAGCACGGCGTCGGTGTTGCTGGTCTCGATCCCGGTGCGGTGGTCCTTCACCAGTTGGAACGGGTTGAGCGTATACGAACGGATCTGCGAACCCCACTCGTTGGCGCGCCGGTCGCCGCGCAGCTCTTCCAGCTTCGCTTCGCGTTCCTCGCGTTCACGCTGGACGAGCTTCGCGCGCAGGATGTTCATCGCGACGTCGCGATTCTGCATCTGCGACCGTTCTTGCTGCGAGGCGACGATCGTGTTGGTCGGCAAATGAATGACGCGCACCGCCGATTCGGTCTTGTTCACGTACTGGCCGCCGGCGCCGCTGGCCTTGAAGGTCTCGACCCGAATGTCTTCGGGCCGGATCTCGATGTCCTCGACGTCGCCTTCCTCGATCTCCGGCACGACGTCGACTTCGGCGAACGACGTCTGGCGCCGATGCTGCTGATCGAACGGTGAGATGCGCACCAGGCGGTGCACGCCGCGTTCGCTCTCGAGCAGTCCGTACGCGTTCTTACCGCGCACGAAGAACGTCGCCAGCCGCAATCCCGCCTCGTCGGCCGGCGCTTCCTCGACGACCGTCGCCTCGAAGCCGCGATTCTTCGCCCACTTGAGGTACATTCGTTCGAGCATCGCCGTCCAGTCGGCCGCGTCGGTGCCGCCGGCGCCCGCGCGGATCGTCACGATCGCGCCGTGCGAGTCGTACGGCCGATCGAAGTTCGCGGCCATCTCGAGCCCGTCGAGGTCGGCCTGCGCGCGCCCGAGCAGGGAATCGACGTCGGCCTCGGCGCCCGGCTCGTCGCCGAGCACGTCGAGCGTTTCCGTCGCCTCGTCGAGCAGGCGTTCGAGGCCCGCGATCGCTTCGACGTCGGCGCGGACCTCGGCGATGCGCTTCATCGTCGCTTGGGCGGCTTGGGCGTCGTCCCAGAAACCGTCGCTGCGCGAACGCTCGTCGAGTTCGGCTAGCGTCCGGCGTTTGGCGGCATCGTCAAAGACGCACCTTGAGCGCGTTCAGGCGTTCACGGTATTTTTCGATCGCGGCTCGTTGGGCATCGGACATGATCGTTTGCGTTTCGGCTTCCCGCCTGCCGGACCCCGCACGCGCCGGCGTTCAGCCGTTCGTCGCGACCAGGTCCAGCGGGACAGTCCACTTCTTCAGCGGTGCGCCGGATTCGAGCGCTCGCATCTCGCGCGCCCAAATCGTGCGCAGCACGATGATCTGGATGTCGGATTGCCCGAGCCGGTCGTTGACGCGGCTGCCGATCGGCGGCTGCGCGGCGAGCGCCACCGCGTCCTGGATGTTGACGATGTCGGGCCGCTCGAGGTCGTGCAGGTAGAGCTCGCCGCGCACGACGGCGTCGACGATCTCGTCAGCCGGCGGGAGGCCGGCCAGCGCCGCCGCCTGCGCTTTGCGCTTGGCACGCAGGCGATCGGCCTTCTCGCCTTCGACCAGTGCGAGGCTGACGCTGAAGCTGCGGTGGCTGTCGTCGTCGACCGGGATGCGGTAGGACAGATGGGGCATCCAGCCGGCCTCGGCATCGTACACCGTCACCAGCGACGCGGTCGGCATGAGCGTGTGCTGCAGGCGGATCGCGCCGTCGCTGAACGTGCATTTGCGCAAGATGCCGTATTCGGTCTCGGTCGCCTCGATCGCGGGGATCTCGCGTGTCGCCCCGCCCTCGCGAAACTCGCTGTTGCCGTGCACGAAATTCACGTGGACCTGATCGTTGGCGTTCTCGAGCCCGTTCCAGTAATTCGACGTGCGCACCCACGACCGCACGGTGCGCTCGCCGGCCTGCTCCATCATCGGAAAGCGCCAGAATTCGGGCGGCTCGCCTTCGCCGAGGTACGCGTACACGAGGCCCAGATACGTTTGGGTCGGATACCCTTCGATGCCGACCTTGGCCGCGAAGCCCTCCATCTCGGCCGGCTGTTCGATGCAGGTTCCGGTTTCGTCGTACTTCCAGCCGTGATAGAAACAGCGGATGCAATCGCCCTCGACCCAACCGGTCGACATCTGCGTGCTGCGATGCGCGCAATAATAGCCCACGAGGTGCGGCGTCCCGGTCTCACCGCGATAGTACGTGAATTTTTCGTTGAGCAGGTGGATCGGCTTGGCCCGGCCCGGCGCGACGTCGTCCAAACGCGCGACCGGAATCCAGAAGCGCCGAAAGTACCGCCCGGCAAGCGTGCCCGGTCCGGTATGAGCGAAATCGACCGCATCGCGCTGGGTGGGAGCCGTGAGTGTCATATGTTAGACCACTCCTTGTAATCCTGAGCTTGTCGAACGGACCTACTTCGACTGGTTGACGATCGTGTTGATGGTGCGCTGGTAGTCGTCCAATTCGGGATGCTGGACGTCGATACCGTAGATGTCGATGAAGCGGACGCCCTTCTTCTTCGCCGCGGCGATGATCGGCGCCATGCGCGAGCCCGGCAGTAAGTAGTTGTCGCAGCCCATCTGGTCCCACAGCATCTTCTGGCCGTCCGGCGAGAGCAAGTACGTGATGAACAACCGCGCGGCGTTGGGATGGGCGGCCGTCAGCGGGATTCCGGGTGAGAACGCATAGATCGCGGTGCCTTCCTTCGGGTAGATGCTCCCGATCGGTTCGCCCTTGCGCTGGCGCAGGCGCACTTCCTGATCGCCGCAATCGAGGCCGAAGAACGCGAACTCGCCGCTGACGACGCGATCCGAGTCGCCGCACGTCATCAAGCCGCCGACGTTGGCCGAGAGCGCGGTATAGAACTTCACCATGCCGTCCTTACCCAAGACGTCCGGCAAGCCCAGGTACCAGCCGATAACGCCTTGATAAGGCATCGTGGCGATCTTGCCTTTCCATTCCGGCGCCAGCAAACCGGTCAGCGTCGTCGGCACCTTGTTCGGCGGCACGTCCTTGGTGCTGTATTCCTCGGCCAGAATCGTGCTCACGGCGATGACCGAACGGTTGCCGTAAAACATCAACCCGGACGGCAAGTTCGGAATGTACTTGCGGTAATCGACCGGGATCACCGACTTGGCTTGGTTCTGGTCGCGAATGTGAAACAGGATGTCGGTACTGGCGGTCTGGCCGGCGCGAATCTCTTGCACGACCTGATTCTGAAATGCCGCACCGTTGGCGACCGGCGTGTACTTGATCTGCAGGTTGATGTGGTACTTCTTGTTGATGGCATCTTGCGCGATGCGCGCGCCGTCGGCGCCGCCGTAGATATCGCCCCAGGCGATATCGAGCGTTCCTTCCTTGGCCGCGGCTTGCACGAGCGCCGCCAGGTTGGGCGGTTCGGGCGCGTGCGCGGCATCCTGCGCGCTCACCGGCGGCGCAAACGGCAGCAAGAGCAGCAACGAGACGGCGGCGGCGGATACGCGATTCATCGGTTACCTTTCAGCGACGGACGATCCGAACATCGCATCGGAGCGAGGCCCGAATTGGAGGAACAGGAAGAGCAGCGGGATGAGCGCGAGCACGACGATCACGGCGACGGCCGCGCCTTCATGGATCGAGCCGTTGTTCCACAGGAACCACGCCACCATGGGCAAGGTGAGATTCTTCGGCGTCGAGACGAACGCAGCCAGCGTAAGCTCGCGCATGCACAACAGCACGACGTAGATCCAAGCACCGATCGCGGCCGGACGGACGAGCGGGAGGACGATGTCGCGAAACACCGTCCCGAGCTGCGCACCGGACATGGAACCGGCCTCGATCAGGTCGCTGTGCACCTGGATCAGGCTGCTGTTGACGATGCGCGTGCCGAAGCTGATCCACCCAATCGTGTAGACGATCGCGATCAACGCCACCGTGCCGTAGATCGGCAGAATGTGCTGCAGCACGAACAGGGCCGCGAGCGACGCCCCGATGCCGAACAGAATGCTCGGCACGGCGTGCGGCATGAACGAGATCCCGTCGAGCACGAACCGGCCGGGCGCGGTGGTGCGCACCACGATCCACGAGATCGCGAAGCTCAGCGCGACGACGGCGATCGGGACGACCACCACGAGCTCGGCGGTGTGCAGCGCGCCGGTCAGCACGAGATTCCACGGGATCTCGGCAAAATTGCTCAGCGACATGCGCGCGAAGACGCCCGCATCGAGCGGTTCGGCAAACGGTAAGAGCGCGTAGATCAGCGTGAACACGAACGGGATCACGAGCGCGCCGCAGGCGTACAGCGCGACGAACGCCCAGGCCGCGGGCTTCCAGCGGCCGAGCTCGGTGAGGCGGGGCCGGTAGCCTTTCCCGGTGATCACCGCGTACGAGCGTGCGCGGCGCAGAACATTGCTGTACACGAACGTCATGGCGAGTGCGAGGCCGATCATCAGCGCGCCGCCGGCAGCGATCGTCCCGTAGTCCGGAAAGCCGTCCGCCGGGTAGGCGTGCACGTACATGAACGTGCTGAACGTATAGACGCGGCTGCCCAAGCCGATGACGGCCGGAATATCGAACGCGCCGACGGCCACGATCGCGACGTACATCGCTGCCGCGACGAGCGCCGGCCAGATCAGCGGCAGCGTCACCTTCAACAACAGCGCGCGCGACGAAGCACCGCTCATGCGCGCCGCTTCTTCGAGCGCCGGATCCATCGTGCGCAAGCTGGGCGCGACGAGCACGAACGTGAGCGAGGTCAACGAGAGCCCCTCGACCAGCCCCATCCCGATGACGTTGTTGATCGGCAAGGGCGGAAATGCCAGGTGAAACGCGCTCATCGCCACGGTGTTGAGCACGCCGATGCGCGGATGAGCGAGCAACAGCCAACCCATGCCGACCAGGAACCCCGGCAGGACGAGGCTCGCCAGGATGACCGTCCAGATGAACGAGCGGCCGGGCAGATCGGAACGCTCGGCCAGCCACGCGAGCGGCACGCCGGCGAGAAACGACACCCCGAGCGAGATCGCCGCGAAGACGAGCGTGTTGCTCGTCATCCGCGGCAGATTCGGATCGCTCAAGAGTGCCGTGAAGTTACCGAGGCCGGCGAACCCCGCGATCATGCCGTCTTGCATCTTGCTGAAACTCAGCACGATGACGAACGCCAATAGCGCGATGATGGTGGCCGCGGTAACGAGCGCCGGGACGACTACGAACGGTCGCGCCATGCTGCGCTTTAAGCGCGGCCGGGCGACCTATTCCTCCCGGCGCTTCTGTGGTTACTCGCTCTCGGCGAGGATCTTGTAGATCTCGCGCCGCGCGCCGTCGAGGATGTCGCGGACTTTTTGCCGCGACGCTGCATCGCTCGCGCGACCGGCTTGCATGACCGCCGCACCCAGCTTCAGCGCCGAGCCGCGTAAGTCGATGCCGTCGTCGTCGTCATCGGGCGCTGCGCCCGGCGGCTTCTGTGCCAGCAATTCACGGCCCGCAGCGGTGATCGTGAAGACCCGTTTGCCTTCGACCGCGGCGCCGGTGATGAAGCCGCCCTCTTCGAGCAGCGTCAGCGTCGGGTAGACCGACCCCGGGCTCGGACGATATCGTCCCTCGCTCTTGTTTTCGAGTTCGGTGATGATGTCGTACCCGTGCCGCGGCCCGGTTGCCAAGACCTCGAGAATCAGGTACTTGATGTCGCCGCGCCGTGCGCGAGCTCCGCGCCAGGCACCGCGCCAGGCACCCCGGCCACCAAAATGTTGAGCCATTCGTGGCCCTTGTTCTTGAAAGAACCATGCTTTCCGCATGCGCTCTCCCTTCGTTCTATTGAAAGGATCACGACCATTCGTGATCTATCGACATACTATCACGATATATCGTTAATGGCAATCAAGCCGGAACCGGCGTCCCATGGTAGCAGCCCAAGGTATACGGAAAGTCGTACGTCGACACGTAGTGGTAGATCGAGGTCGGCGCGCCATGCCACATGACGACGCTGGTCGTGCCGTGGCACATGTCGAGGTCGGCCGTGGTGAGCACTTTGCCGTTATACCAGGGCCCGTAGATGCCGTAGCCGTCCAGCGCGTAGCCGAGCAGCGACGAGTTCTGGGTTGCCGATCCGGCGTCGGTCACGCAGGCGAACAGCCAGCCGTGGTAGTGGTACGTGCTCGACTGGTCGGGGTGCCCGTGGCAACTGTCCTGACCCTCGCGGGCGACCGCGTCGTGGCCGACCGCGTCGAGCGCATCGTAGACCGAGACGCCGTTCAGCGCCATGCCGATGCGTCCGCCGCTCAGGCAGCCCGGGGACGCCGCCGCGGTAGGATTGTAGGGCAGCGCGTAGTTGATGCTCTGGGCGGCGATGCTGTTCGGGTTGGCATCGTACTGGTAGACCGCTTGGGACGAGGTGATCGGGAACGTGCCCGTCGTGATCGGCGCCTGCGGCAAGCCGTTGTCGGCGACGTCGAGAGACGACCCGCTGACGGTCGCGCTGAAGGACCCGGGCCAGCTCACGCTGCCGGTGACGACGTCCTTGGTCAGCGCATCCCAGGTGCCGGCTGCGGTGTTGATCCACGGGCCCGTGGCCGAGGGCGCCTGACCGTTGGGGACGTTACACACGTAGACGGTCCCGACGCTCGGGCCGGCCGTGCTGTAATGCGAGTCGCCCAGCGGAAGGGCCGCGCAGTTCAAGGTCCCCGATGACGTCGTGGCGACCGGGCACGTGTATTGGGACGCGGCCGCGACGCTGCCCACGCCGACCGTGACCGCTGCCGAAACCGCCGCCTCGGGCACGGTGCCGGCCGCCGCGCTCGAGGCGCCGCCACCGCCGCCGCAACCGGCACACACCAGGGCCAACGCGAGCACGGAACGAGCAAGCTTCTTCATGCGCTCGGATATACGAACGCTTGCTGTGCTCACTCTGAGAACGCGGCTGGGCGGCGCTCTTCCCGTTGATGGCGAGTCGCCGGCGAGTGGTAAATCGGCGCCGACGGCAAAAATGAGGCTCCGGATGGTAATGGATGTGGGCGACCAGGCACCGGCGGAGGGAATGCCGCCGGCGCTGCGTCGCCGAGCGTATCTCGCGTTGGCCGCGGCCACGATGATGTCGGTGCTGGACGGGACGATCGCGAACGTCGCGCTGCCGACCATCGGCCGCGAAATGCACGTCTCGCCGGCGACCTCGATTTGGGTCGTCAGCGGCTTCCAATTGGCCGTGACGGCGTCCCTCTTCACGTGGTCGGCATTCGGTCAATCTCGCGGCCTGGCGCGCGTGTGGCGCTACGGAATCACGATCTTCACGATCGGTTCGCTCTTCTGCGCTCTCTCGCACAGCATCGCGGCGCTGATCGCGGCACGCGTACTGCAAGGCGTCGGCGCGGCCGCGATCTTGGCACTGACCTCGGCGATCCTGCGCACGATCTTTCCGCGCGATCAATTGGGCCGCGCGCTCGGCGTCAACGCGATGGTCATCGGCACGTCGGTTGCGGCCGGGCCGACGATCGGCGGTTCGATTCTGGCGATCGCACCGTGGCCGTGGCTGTTCCTGATCAACGTGCCGATCGGCATCGCGGTCGTGATCATGAGTCGCGGCGTGTTGCCTTCGATACGCGGACACGGCGGCGCGCTGCACGTGCCGAGCGCGATCACGAGTGCGCTCGGCTTCGCGCTGATCGTGCACGGGATCGACGGCATCGGGCGGGGCGAAGCGCGGCCGGAGATCGCGCTGGAATTGATCGCCGGCGGTTGCGCCTTCGGCTGGTTCCTGGCCCATCAGGGCCGGCTCGAGAAACCGATGTTTGCCGTGAAGCTGTTCGAGCGCCCGTTGTTCGCGCTGGCTTCGCTCTCGGGCTTGTTCGCCTTTACGGCGTCGGCGCTCGCCGTGGTGACGCTGCCGTTTTTCTTCCAAGTCGTCATGGGCGTCTCGCCGCTGCACTCCGGTTTGCTGATGGCAGCCTGGCCCGTGACGATGGGGCTGACGTCGAACTTCGCCGGCCGGCTCTCCGACCGCTATCCGGCGGCCATTCTCTCGACGCTCGGGGCCGGCATGCTCGGATTGGGCTTGCTGCTCTACGCGCTGCTGCCGTCAAACGCGAGCGCGCTGCAGATCGTGCTGCACGGCATCCTGTGCGGCTTCGGGTTCGGTCTCTTCCAAGCACCGAACAGCCGCGAGATGATGGCCACCGCACCGCGCGAACAAACCGCCTCGGCCTCGGCGATCATGGCCGCCACGCGCGTCGGCGGGCAAACGTGCGGTGCGGCGACGGTCTCGGTGGTCTTTTCGGCCTTCGCGATATCGCTCAACGTGCACGGCGCCGCGGCCACCGCGCATGCTCACGACGCGACTTCCGCCGCGCTCGGCGTCGCTTCGATCCTGGCCTTCACCGGGGCGGCGGCAAGCAGCATCCGCTTCTGGTTTCCGCGCGCGAGGTTCGGCATCACACCTTCCGGCGCCGGCTCCTAACCGCGATGACGTCGCCGGCGGACCTTCGGCTCCTGTCCGTGACGACGCATTCGTATCCGCCGCAGCGCTACAGCGGCTCCGAGATGTCCACGCACGATATGTGCATGAGCCTCATGGAACACGGCGTCCGTCCGACCGTGTTGGCCAAGCTCGATTTGAAATGGCTGCGCCGATCGTCGTTCCCCTACGAGGTCATTCGCGTCCGGGATCCGGTGAAGCAGATCGCTACGGTCGTCGCGCGGCGAACTCCGGCGGTCGCGGTCATCCAAGCCGGCGCCCAGATCGAGTGCGCGCGGCAGCTCGTTGCGCTCGGGGTTCCGACGCTGGTGTACGTGCGCGACGTGCAGTTCGAGCGGTTGAGCGGAGCGTACTTCGAACACCCGCTACTGAGTTACGCCGCCAACTCCTCGTTCACTGCAGGCGAAGTGCAGCGCACGTTCGGCATCACATGCGACGTGATCCCACCCCTCGTTCGGCGCGCTGCGTACGTGACGGAATCGGAACGGACGCACGTCGCGTTCGTCAACCCGCACCGCGCCAAAGGACTGCGCACGATGTTCGCGCTCGCACGGCGACTGCCACAGTGCAAATTTATCGTCGTCGAATGTTGGCCGCTCTCGCAGTGGGATCGCGCCAAGCTGCGCATCGCGGCCAAGCGTATCGGCAACATCACGTGGTGCGCGGCGACGACCGACATGCGCAAGGTCTATCACCGGGCTCGCATCCTGCTGGCCCCGAGCCGCTGGAACGAAGGCTGGGGCCGCGTCGTCACCGAGGCGCACATCTCGGGCATCCCCGTCATCGCAACCGATATCGGCGGTCTGCCCGAATCCGTCGGCGGCGGCGGCATCCTCATCGATCGCGATGCCGGCGACGAAGCGTGGGCCGACGCGGTCGAGCTCTTGTGGAATGACCCTACGGTGTACGCCGAATACGTCGCGGCCGCCCGCGCGGCGTCCATGCGGCCGGAGGTCGACGAACACCGGCTCTGCG
>JBEKXE010000074.1:0-22468 GCA_049512335.1 Candidatus Lustribacter sp. | reverse complement strand
TCGGTCAGGGCAACTACGGCACCGGCGCCAAACTGGCACCGCATCCGCCGCCGTGGACGACGGTGAGCGCCTACGTCCGCAAGCCCAGCGGCAACATGCCCTCGTTTTCCGAGAAAATTCTGCCGACGAGCGACCTCGCCGATATCTATGCCTATTTGTCGTCGATTCCGGCCGGGAAGGCGTACACGCAGATCCCGATCCTCAACTCCACGACCATGAAGCCGAAGTAGGCCGCTCGGGTCAACGCTTGAGGACGCGCCCCAGCTTGTCGAAGAGACCCTCGATCGCGCGCTGATGTGCGTCCTCGACGCGCTTCCACAAGAGCCGCCCATCGACGTCGGAGAGCTGTGCTTGCACCCGGTGCGTGACGATCGTCTTCTTTCCGTCTTGGCGAATCGTGAAGCCGTGCGTGCCGTCGACCCCGTCGTTGTCGATGCGCCAGATGATGCTCTTCTCGGGCTCGGCCGATTCCAGCACCGCGTGCAGCCCCAAGTGCCATTCCTCGGTCTGACCGGGGACGAGCGGCCCCGCGCTGCGCATGAACGGCTGCGAGGCAAACGGCCAAATGGCGTCGGCGGACGTTCCCATCTCGGTCAGCAACTGGTAAATGCGCTTCGGTGTACCGGAAAACTGGCGTTCGACCGAGACATCGAGCGGAATGGGCATGCCGAGGGATTCGGATTCAACCAGCGGGTTCTTTCAACGAGGGATGGGTGTAGCCGCTCGTCTTTCGTGGTATACGTGCGGTGACCCGATGACCGGCGAGTTTCGAGTACGGTTCCCGAACACGCGCCGGGCGGCCGCTTTTGCGCGCCGCTCGTTGGTCGCGCATTTGGCCGCGTACGGGTTTGCCGACGGTGACCTCGCCGATATCGAGACCGCCGTCGGTGAAGCACTCGCGAACGCCGCCGAGCACGGCCACCGGGCCGGGAGCGGCTTCGAGGTCCGCGTCCGCGTCGAGCGGGGGAGCCTCGTCATCGAAGTCCAGGACGAAGGCGGCGGGTTTCCCTCAGTTCCGGTGGCCGTCTCGCCGCCGCACGATGCCCCGCGCGGCTTCGGCATCTACCTGATGCGGCACCTCATGGACGAGGTCGCGTTCGACGAACGCGGGACGTGCGTGCGCCTCACCAAGCGCCTCCCGGTCGCCCGTCAGCGCGACGCCCACACCGGTTAGTCCGGCCTGGTTTTAGTCTCGCGCTGCAACGCTCTGCGGCACGTCGATGCGGATGCGGCGATCCGCCCGTCTTGGTCCAGGCGCACGTGGACGGCCATCGTGCCGGCGAGCGCGATCGAAGCCAGGGTGCGCTTCACGTTCATGCTCCGGACGTGCCCGCAAACGAGCCGTCCCTATCAGCGCGCCCCTCACACTCTCGTAAATGAGAAAGAGGCCGCTTGCTAGCGGCCTCTTTCTTTCTTGCTTACGCCTTCAGTTCGATGTCGACCCCGGCCGGTAAGTCGAGGTGCATCAGCGCATCCATCGTCTTCGGTGAGGCCTGGAGGATGTCGATCAAGCGCTTGTGCGTGCGCATCTCGAAGTGCTCGCGGCTCTTCTTGTCGACGTGCGGCGAACGCAGCACGCAGACCCGGTTGATCTCGGTCGGGAGCGGCACCGGGCCGCTCACGAACGCGCCGGTGCGCTTCGCCGTGTCGACGATGCGCTCGGCCGACTGATCGAGGATTGCGTGGTCGTAGGCTTTGAGCCGGATACGAATTTTCTGCTTCGCCATGATCTGCTAGTCCGCGACCGAGGTGACGACGCCCGCGCCGACCGTGCGGCCGCCCTCGCGGATGGCGAAGCGGAGGCCTTCTTCACACGCGATCGGCGTGATCAGCTCGACGTCCATCGTGATGTTGTCGCCCGGCATCACCATCTCGACGCCTTCCGGCAACTTGATCGTGCCGGTCACGTCGGTCGTGCGGAAGTAAAACTGGGGACGGTAGTTCGCGAAGAACGGCGTGTGGCGACCGCCCTCTTCCTTGGAGAGGACGTAGACCTCGGCCTTGAACTTGCGATGCGGCTTGATCGAACCGGGCTTGGCCAGCACCTGGCCGCGCTCGATGTCGTTGCGCTCGACGCCGCGCAACAGCACGCCGACGTTGTCGCCCGCGATGCCCGCGTCGAGCAGCTTGCGAAACATCTCGATACCGGTGACGACCGTCTTGCGCGGCGGCGTGTCCACCAGCCCGACGATCTCGACTTCCTCGCCGACTTTGACCTGACCGCGTTCGACGCGGCCGGTGCCGACCGTACCGCGGCCGGTGATCGTGAAGACGTCTTCGACGGGCATCAGGAACGGCTTGTCGACGGCGCGTTCGGGGGTCGGGATGTAGCTGTCGACGGCATCCATCAGCTTGAAGATGCAATCGGCATCGGCATCACCGCGCTTGCCTGACGACTGCAGCGCCTTGAGCGCCGAGCCGCGGATGATCGGGATGTCGTCGCCCGGGAACTCGTAGGACGAAAGCAGCTCGCGCACTTCCATCTCGACCAGCTCGAGCAGCTCTTCATCGTCGACTTGGTCGACCTTGTTGAGGAACACGACGATGTACGGGACGCCGACCTGCTTCATGAGCAGAATGTGCTCGCGGGTCTGAGGCATCGGGCCGTCGGCCGCCGACACGACCAGGATCGCGCCGTCCATCTGGGCCGCGCCGGTGATCATGTTCTTGATGTAGTCGGCGTGACCGGGGCAGTCGACGTGCGCGTAGTGGCGCTTCGCCGTCTCGTACTCTTGGTGCGAGATGGCGATCGTGATGCCGCGCTCCTTCTCCTCGGGCGCGTTGTCGATGTCGTCGACGTTGCGCTTTTGGATGTTGGCGTTCTCCGTCGCCAGGCAGTTGATGATGGCTGCCGTGAGCGTGGTCTTGCCGTGGTCGACGTGACCGGTGGTCCCGATGTTGACGTGTGGTTTCGACCGGTCGAATTTGGCTTTAGCCATGATCTGCTCTGTGTTCCTTCGGTTTTAGCGTGCTACTGGACGGTGAAAATGTGCGGCGGTCTACGCGGTCGCGAGCTTCTTGCCGGAGGCCTTCGCGACGATCTCTTCCTCGACTGACCGCGGGGCTTTCTCGTAGCGTGAAAACTCCATCGTGTATGTCGCGCGGCCCTGAGTTGCGGACCGCATGTCGGTGGCATAGCCGAACATCTCCGAGAGCGGAACGTCCGCGGTGATCACCACGGCGCCGCCGGGAGCTTCTTCCTGCGACTGGATCTGGCCGCGCCGCCGGTTCAGGTCGCCGTTGATCGCGCCCAGATAATCCTTGGGCGTGGTCACTTCGACTTTCATGATCGGCTCGAGCAAGATCGGGCCGGCCTTCTTGTTGGCTTCTTTGAACGCCATCGAGGCCGCGATCTTGAACGCCATTTCCGACGAGTCGACATCGTGGTACGAACCGTCGTAGAGCGTCGCCTTGAAGTCGAGCACCGGGTAACCGGCCAGCGTTCCGGACTCGGACGCTTCGCGGATGCCCTCGCCGACGGGCTTCACGTATTCCTTGGGCACCGTGCCGCCGACGATCTTGTTCTCGAAGATGTAACCCGTGCCGGCCGGCTGCGGCTCCAGACGAATCCAGACGTCGCCGTACTGACCCTTACCGCCGGACTGCCGGACGAATTTGCCCTGCTGCTCGACGGTCTTGGTGATCGCTTCTTTGTAGGCGACCTGCGGTTTGCCGACGTTCGCCTCGACCTTGAACTCGCGTTTGAGGCGGTCGAGGATGATCTCGAGGTGCAACTCGCCCATTCCGCCGATGATCGTCTGCTGCGTCTCTTCGTCGGTGCGCATGCGGAACGTGGGATCTTCTTGCGCGAGCCGCGTGAGCGCGATGCCGAGCTTGTCCTGATCGCCCTTGGTCTTCGGCTCGATAGCTTGGAAGATGACGGGCTCGGGAAAGACGATGTTCTCGAGCAGGATCGGGTTCTTCTCATCGCAGAGCGTGTCGCCGGTGCGCGTATCGGTCATGCCGACGGCCGCGGCGATGTCGCCCGCGCCGATCGCGTCGATGTCTTCGCGATGGTTGGCGTGCATGCGCAAGATGCGCCCGATGCGCTCTTTCTTCTGGCTGCGCGCGTTGTAGACGTACGAGCCCTTTTCGAGCACGCCCGAATAGACCCGGAAGTACGTCAGGTTACCGTACGGGTCGGTCGCGATCTTGAACGCCAGCGCGGCGAACGGCTCCTTGTCGTCGGCCTTGCGCGTGATGTCGTCGTCGGTCTTGGGGTCCTTGCCGGTGATCGTCTTGGCTTCGAGCGGCGAGGGCAGAAAGTCGACGACGGCATCGAGCAGCGGCTGGATGCCTTTGTTCTTGAACGCCGATCCGCACAGCATCGGCAGCACGTCGCCGGCGATCGTCGCCTTGCGCAGCGCGGTCTTGAGCCGGTCGACCGGGATGTCTTTGCCGTCGAAGAACATCTCGAGCAGCTCGTCGTCTTGCTCGGCGATCGCCTCGATCAGTTCCTGACGCCACTTCTGCGCCAGCTCGAGCAGTTCGCCCGTCGGGCTCTCGTCGCTGTTCATCGTCGACCCGAGATCGTCGGTGTACACGGTCTTCTTCATCGTGAAGAGGTCGACCACGCCGAGGAAGTCGGCTTCGGCGCCGATCGGCACCTGGATCGGAACGGCGGGCGCGCCGAGGCGCTCGCGGATCTTCGATACGCAATTGAAGAAATCGGCGCCCATGCGGTCCATCTTGTTGACGAAGATGATGCGCGGGACTTTGTACTTGTTGGCCTGACGCCAGACGGTCTCGGACTGCGGCTGGACCGCAGCTACCGAGTCGAACAACGCGACCAGCCCGTCGAGCACGCGCAGCGAACGCTCGACCTCGACCGTGAAGTCCACGTGGCCAGGCGTATCGATGATGTTGATACGCGTGTCGCGCCACGTGCAGGCGGTGGCGGCCGACGTAATCGTGATGCCGCGTTCCTGCTCCTGGACCATCCAGTCCATCGTCGCCGCACCATCGTGAACCTCGCCGATTTTGTGCGTGCGACCGGTATAAAATAAAATACGCTCGGTCGCCGTGGTTTTTCCGGCGTCGATGTGGGCGGCAATCCCGATATTACGGGTGTGCTCGAGGGGGTATTCGCGGTTGAGCGGCATGATCGTGTGAGGTTAACGTTACCAGCGGTAGTGGGCGAAGGCTTTGTTGGCTTCGGCCATTTTGTGAGTATCCTCGCGCTTCTTGATCGAAGCTCCGAGGTTGTTGGCGGCATCCATCAGCTCGGCCGCCAGTTTCTCTTCCATCGAGTGACCCGGACGCGAACGCGCGTAGTTGATGAGCCAGCGCATCGCCATCGCCTGACGGCGATCCGGACGGACCTCCATCGGCACCTGGTAGGTCGCGCCGCCGACGCGCCGCGGACGAACTTCGACCAGCGGCATCGCGTTGCCGAGCGCCTGGGTGAAGATGTCCATCGGATCGCGGCCCGACTTCTGCTCGACGATCTCCAGCGCACTGTAGCAGATGCGCTCCGCCACGCTCTTCTTGCCGGCGAGCATCACCTTATTGATGAAGCGCGAGAGCACTTTCGAGTTGAACTTCGGATCGGGGAGGATCGGTCGCTTCTGGACCGGGCCTTTACGCGGCATATCTCTGGGCGTCCTTACTTCTTACCGGCGGCTTTGACGTTGCGCTTGGCACCGTACTTCGAGCGGCCTTGCTTGCGGTTCGCCGCGCCCGACGTGTCGAGCGTGCCGCGAATGATGTGGTAGCGCACGCCGGGCAGATCCTTGACGCGGCCGCCCCGGATCAGCACGACGGAATGCTCCTGGAGGTTGTGCCCGATGCCCGGGATGTACGCGGTCACTTCCTCACCGTTGGTGAGGCGGACGCGGGCGACTTTCCGGAGCGCCGAGTTCGGCTTCTTCGGGGTGATCGTCTTGACTTGGGTGCACACGCCGCGGCGCTGCGGGTTGCCGGCCACTTCGAAGGTGCGGTTGGGCAGGTCGGGGTGACCCGGCTTCGGCCCGGTCGAAACGACGCGGAAGGCCGGGGTCTTCACCTTTTTTTGCTGCTTTTCGCGGCCCTTACGGACCAGTTGGGAGATTGTCGGCACGCCTATCCTCAAAACACACACGAAAGCGGCCACACCGCCGGTGGGCCGAACTTCGGGATTATAGCAAGCCCGACGAGGAAGGTCAACGCGGCCGCCGCGGCTCTCGCAACCGGCGGATCGGTCGATCAGCTCACCGGAGCGGTCTCTTCGGAACGTCGAGGCAGCCAGAACCAGGCAATCAGCGCGGCCAGGAACGAGAGCCCGGCCGAAGCGTACTGGACCGCGCGGAATCCGGCCAGGACGCCGTCCTTCACGGCCGCGGTCACGGCCCGACGGTCGGCCGGCGGAACGCCGGGCGGGACGGTACCGCCGGCAAAGCGCGCCTGATCGGCGACGGCCAGCGCGCGCGTTTGCGGCGTGAGCCGGACCCGCTCGAGCCGGCCCTCGAACCCGCTCCCGAACACACCCGAAAAGATGATGCCGAACAGGGCAATCGCCAGCAAGCCCGCCGTACGGGCGACCGCATTGTTGACCCCTGAGGCGAGGCCGCTCAGCGCCGGATCGGAAGAGTCGAACACGATCGTCGTGAGCGGCGAGATGAAGAACACGGCCCCGATGCCGAGCAGCAGCACGGCCGGAAAGTACGTCGTCCAGTAGCTGCCGCCGCCCGTCCCCGGCAGGCTGTAGAGGACGAACGCGCAGCCGGTGAGCAGCGCGCCGAGGACCAGCGGCCGGCGCGCCCCCAGACGGTGGTAGAGACCACCCGACCAGCGCGAGCACGCGAACTGCAGGATCACGAACGGCAGGAGCGTCGCACCGGCCGCCGTCGGCGCGTACCCCTGCACGTCGATCAGCACGTACGGAAAGAAATACAACGCGCCGCCGAGCGCCATGTAGAGGCCGAGCGTGTACACGTTGGCCACGGTGAACGCCGGCGAGCGGAACATGCCGAGCGGCAGCATGGGGTGGCGCGCGCGTTTTTCCACGAACGCGAACGCGGCCAGCACCGCGAGGCCCGCGATGACGAACGCGGTTCCGTCGCCGTGCCCGTCCGCGAGCTGCATGCGGATCAAACCGTACACGAGCGCTCCGAGGCCGAGGGTTGCGGTCACGGCCCCGGTCAAGTCGATCGCGCGCGTTTCGCCTTCGTCGCGGCTTTCGGGGACGCGCAGCACCGCAATCGCGAGCACCGCGACGGCGAGCGGGACGTTGATCAAAAATACCCAGCGCCAGGATACGGTTTGGGCGAGGAAGCCGCCGATGACCGGACCCGCTGCGGAGGTCAGCGACGCGAACCCCGACCACGTGCCGATCGCCTTCCCGCGCTCGGCACCGGTGAACGTGACGCTGAGCAGCGCCAGCGATTCCGGCACCGCGAGCGCGGCACCGATCCCTTGGACCGAACGCGCGACGATGAGCAGGATGATGTCCGGCGCCGCGGCGCAGCCGATCGATGCGAGCGTGAAGATCGCGATGCCGATCACGAACATTTTGCGCCGCCCGAAGAGATCGCCGAGTGCGCCGCCGGCCAAGATCAAGGCCGAGAGAAACAACGCGTAGGCCTCGATCACCCACTGCATCTGCCCGCTGGTTGCGCCGAACTCGCGCTGAACGATCGGCAGCGCGACGTTGACGGCCGTTGCGTCGATGAAGCTCATGCTCGAGCCGAGGATCGCTGCGACCAGGACCCACGTCTTGCTCACCCGATTCTATCCCCTACGATGTCGAAGAAATCCGCCGAAGCCGTGACGGGGCCGCCGCCGCCGCGCACGAGTAAACCGACGCCGCCCGACCGCATTCCGCGCGTGATCGTCGCGCCCACGCTCGACGATCACCTCGAGGTGATGACGCGCGCGATCTTTCAGGCCGGACTCAGTTGGGCGCTGATCGACGCCCGCTGGGATGCGTTTCGCACGGCGTTCGAGGGCTTCAGCGTGAAGCTGATCGCGACGACGTACGGTGACGGCGACGTCGAACGCATCATGGCGGCCGACGGCGTGATCCATTCGCGCGCGAAGATCGCCGGTACGATCGCGAACGCGAAGGCGTTGCTCGCGTTGGGCGAAACGCACGAGGACGTTGCGAGGTACGTGCGCTCGTTCCCCACCTACGACGCGCTCTACGCCGATGCGCGGAAACGGTTCGCCTATCTCGGCGACCTCAGCCTCTACTACTGGCTCTTTCGCACCGGACTGCCGGTGCCGCCGTTCGAACGCTGGATGGAACGCCAGGAGCGCGATCACCCGCGCATGCGCGAGCTGGTGGAGATGGGCCGCAGCGAGCACCGCACCTCCGAAACGGCGGCCGCGAGCTGACGAACGCTTAGGTTCGGCCGGCCACGGTGCGATCGGCGGCGGCGGCGCGTTCGGCGCGCAACGCGATCACGAACCGGGTGCCGCTGGGAACGGTCGTGTCCAGGCGCAGCGCGCCGCCGGCGCGCTCGATCGCGCGTTTGGCGATCGCCAGCCCCAAACCGCTCCCCTCGACTTCGCCGCGACTGGCGCCGCGGAAAAAGCGTTCGAAGATCGCCTCGCGGTCCGCAACCGGAATGCCCGGGCCCTCGTCGGCGACGGCGATTTCGACCGTGCCGGTTTGCGGCGCCGTCGTCTCGATGCGGATCGGTGAGCCGGGCGCATACTTGATCGCGTTGTCGATGATGTTCGCCAGCGCTTCGTAGACCTCGCCGCGATCGGCGATCGCCGTAGCCGTCGCGCGATCGTCGACCTCGAAGCGCACGCCGGGCGCGAGCCCCTGCCGGACGCCGACGATCTCGGCCACCAGCTCGCCGACGTCGAACGGCTCGAAGAGGCGCGTGTCCTCGCCTTCGAGCTTCGCCAGCAGCACCAGGTTGTCGACCAGCGTACGCATGCGCCGGCCTTCCGAGGCGATCGACGAGAAGATGAACTTCGAGCGATCGTCGCCCGAACTGGCGCGGCGGCGCAGCAAGTCGATGTAGCCCAGCACGATCGTCAACGGGGTTCGCAGCTCGTGCCCGGCATCGGCCACGAACTGCCGCATCTGCGCCTCGGCCGCATCGCGCTCGGCAAACGCCGCGGACACCTGCTCCGCCGCCGCATTATACGCATGGGCCAGAACGTCGAAGTCGCTCTTGCGCGCGGTCGTGATCGATTGCGGGCGAAAATCGCGGGCCGCAAAGCGCTGCAAGGCTTGGGTGACGTCGACCAGCGGCTGAATCGCTTGCTCGGTGATGTACCGCCCGATCGAGTAGGCGAGCCCGCCGACGATGATCGATACCAAGAGTACCGCGCCGAGAATCGCCAGCGCGATGTTCTGGAACAAATTGGGATCGGGCCCGAACGAGACGACGCCGTTGAGGAACGGCGTCGGCAGCGAACCGCGAACGCCGAACAGCGTTGCGATCGCGTAGCCCATGCGGCTGCCCTCGAAACGCAGGCGTCCGATGCCCGGCCCGGTTCGCACGACGCCGTCGATGACGGCGGTTTCGACCGGCGGCGGTTCCGATCGCCGCGCGACGGACGGCGGTCCGCCGGCCGGCGCCGGCGGCCCGGCCGGAACGACCCGCAACCGCGGTGCGCGCGGGATGGTCGCGAACGCGTGCATGCCCTCGTGCGCGTAGCGATTCTCGAATTCCGCGGCCGCTTCATTAAACGATGCATTGCGCTGCACCGCACGTTCGCTGAACGCGCGCGCGTTGATCTGCGCCATCTCGATCGAGGCGTTGACCTCGTGCCCGTAGAGCGCCAAGCCCAAGACTCCGGTCGCCGTCAACAGCACCGCCACCGACGACACCGCGACGAAGACGTACCAGCCGGTCAGTCTCCGCGCGAGCGCGGAGAACGTGTCAATGGGAACGGAGTGCGTAGCCGGCCCCCCGGATGGTGCGGATCAGCTTGGGTTCGAAATTCGCGTCGATCTTCGCGCGCAGATACGAAACGTACGTTTCGACCGCCCCCGGACCGACGTCGCGATCGCTGCCCCACACCAGGTCCAAGAGTTGATCGCGCGTGAACACGCGCTCCGGGTTGCGCACGAACGTCAGCAGCAAGGCGTATTCGCGCGCCGAGAGCTCGATCAGGTAATCGCCGCGCTTGACGTCGCGGCGGTCGAGGTCGATCGTGAGATCGGCGTACGAGACGATACTCGGCTGCTCGAGCCGCGGGCGGCGCAGCGCCGAATGCAGGCGCGCGACGAGCTCCGACATCTCGAAGGGTTTCGGGATGTAGTCGTCCGCACCGCGCAAGAGCCCGGTGACGCGGTCGTCGGTATCCGCTTTCGCGCTGAGCATCAGGATCGGCGCCTCGGTGACGCGGCGCATCATCGGCAGCAGCTCGAGCCCGTTCACGTAGGGCAGCATCACGTCGAGGATGATCGCATCGGGCCGCCACTCGCGCACCAGCGTCAGGCCGCTTTGACCGTCGCCGGCGCTGCGCACCTCGAAGCCGTCCTCGCCGAGCCCCAGCTCGAGCAGTTCGCGCAGGTGCCGTTCGTCGTCGATGACCGCCACTTTGGGCGGCGGCGTCTGCGAGGTCGTCATCATGGTTGTTTCACGCTTCCGCCGCCAGTTCCTAAGTCCGGCGCGCGCACGACGAACAATCCGGGCGACGGCGCGTACTGGACGAAACCCGCGCCGGGGCCGCGCGGACCGCGCGGGGCGGGGCTCGCGCCGGGCGAGGGGCTCGGCGCGGGCGACGGACGGACCCCCGGCTGGCCGGGCGGCGGGATGTCGAATCCGCGCGTCTTGGCCCCGTCGGGCGTGAGAACGGTGGCGTACGAGCACGAGATCAGCGCGCGGAACGGCTGCAGCGCGGCGATCAGGGCCGGGCTCGGCGTGAACTGCGGACGCGGCGCCGTGTTGGCGTTGGGCGCAACGGTGATCTGCGATTGGAAGACCGGCGGGGCGCCGCCGGGACCACCGGGGCCGCCCGGCGGGCGCGGCGGACGTGGGCCGCCGCCGGCGCCGGCACCGGGGGCGCCCCCCGGGCGCCCGAACAGATCGCGCGGGATCTCGGGACCGAGCCCAAAGTACCAGGCGCCCTTCGGATCGCCGTGCGTAGTCACGTTGACGCCGGTCACGGCCGGCAGCGGCGAGGTGCCGGCCACGTACGCCGCCGCGGCGGCGCCGAGCTGCGCCAGCGCGGTCGCCGCCAGCGGCTGCAGATCGGCGGTGCACTCGGTGCGGGTCGTGTCGACGGCCAGCGGCGACGTGCCGTCCGGCGGCGCTTTGAAGTGCAACTCGCCGAAGGCGAACGCGCCGCGCGGGCCGTTCGGCGCCGGGCTCGCCGCAGCTTGCGCGGTCTGCGCGGCTTGACGCAGCGAACCGCCGCCCCGCACGCCGCGCGCGTAGCCCGCGCCGTTCCGCGCGCCGGTGTTGATCGAGTACGAAACCTGGAACGTCCGCGGCGGCAGCGGGTTGGCGGCGACGACCAGGAAGCTGCCGCCGACCAGCGGTTGCGGCTGGGCGCCGGCGATCGTCGAGAACAACCCGGTTTCGGTGTTGAAGGCGTTGCTCTCGAACACCGTCAGCATGCCGATACCGAGCGGATGCGTGATGCCGAAACTGATGTTGACGTACGGCGCAAGATGTTGCGAGTTGTTCACGCCCACGTATTGCGCGTTGGCGATGAACTCCAAGTTGCTCGGCGGGTTGAACGCGTCGATCGTGAAGTTGCCCTTGTGTATCGGGCGCCCGTAGATCTGGGAGTTGAGCACCAGCGTGCTGCCGAGGCCGGTAAAGAGCGGATCGGCGGTCGTGTACTCGGATTCGTTGGTCGAGTACGACGGGACCGCGGTGACGTCTTTGCCGAGCGCCAGACGCGCGCTGATGTCGTAGCCTTGGTAGAGGCGATCGGTGCCGTTGACCGGTTCGCTGACGTAGATGCTCGGACCGACGGCACCCGGGCACACCGCGGTGTAGTACTGCTGCACCGCGGTCTGGATCAGCGGGGGAACGCCGCCCGCGGTCGCCGGAATCGACGCGGTGACCAGCTGTCCGGCTTGCGACTGCCGGTAGAGGTCGGTGGTGAGATAGCCGTACTTCCACTGATGGGTCCAACCGAGCTCGTAGTCGATCGCCGACTGCGCGGTCGCTTGATCGCCCGGACCGCTGATCTGCGCCGTGCCGCCGGGGCAGTTCACGCGGGCCGATTGCGGATCGCTGAAGCTGCGCACGACCTGCGGTGCCGGCTGCGAACTGCCGAGTGAGGCCGAGAGCGTCACGTCGTCGTTGTCGTTCGGGCGCCAGTCGCCGCTGAACCCGGCCAGGATCGAGGTACCCGCCCCGGTCGTCGATGCCAGCGAGAGCGTCGGTCCGACCGTCACGCGATTGCTGACCTTGATCGAATCTTGCAGTGCGTACGTCGATGCCGACACGCCGTTGATCGAAGACGTGACGAGATCGCTGGTGCCGCTTTCGACCAGCGGCGAGAACTGCGTCTGCGACGCGAAGGTCGTGGCGTTGAGGGTGATCGTGTGGTTATCTTTGCTGATCGTCGCTTGGCTCGCGACGCCGCGCGTGAGCGAGTCGGTGTCGGTCGCGAACGGTTCGGCCATCGGACACGGCACCGGTGCGCCGACGCACTCGTCGATGAAGCGGTTGATCTCGTTCGAGAGGCCGTTTTGCGAGGACACGTAGCCCGTCGCCTGGACTGCCACCTGGCCAACCAGCGACTGCACGGTCCCGTACACGAACTGATATTTGGAGGTTGAGGTGTTGTTCGGACCGATGCCGCACGGCAAGATTCCGGTGTCCTGCGTGCACAGCGACGCGATCGCCTGATTGTTCTCGAGCGCGGTCAGGATCAGCGTCGTGTTGTCGGTCAGGCCGTAACGCAGCTTCAGCATGTCGCCGGCGTTGGTGCTCTCGCCGCCGTGCGGGTACACGAGCCCGCTTTGATCGAGATAGTCTTGGAACGTCAGCGGGTTGTTGCCGCCCCGCTTGGTGGTCATGGCCGCGATGCCGAGCTTGCCGATCGAACCGGTCACGCCGGCCGACCAGTTGTACTTGTCGAACGATCCGTCGGCCGCGTTGAGCCGGTACTGCCAGGTCTGCGTCGGCTGAAGCGTGGTGAAGTTGACGCCGCCACCGAGCGCGCCGGCCCGTGCGCCGAAGCTCGCACTCGCGCCGGTGAAGAGATCGGTGTTGATGCCGCGCAGGTTCGCCGCACTGCCGGGCGCGGAGAGCGGGATGCCGTCGAGCGTCACCGCGGTCTGCGATTCGTCGTGCCCGTGGAGCGAGATGGTCTGCGGCGAATCGGGATCGTTCGAGGACTGCGTGACGTCGACGCCGGCCACGGTGTTGAGCGCGTCGATCAGCGAATCGGAGATGCGGCGGATCGGGCTGTCCTCATCGACGTCATGCGTCGAAACGGTGACGCGCGCCGAGACTTTGCCGATGATCGTCATGCCGTTGTCGGCGCCCGAAGCCGCGCTGCCGCTCTGCGCGGTCTGCACCGAACCGAGCATCACGTCGACGTCGACTTCCTTGTTGCCGAGCAGCTCGAAGGCGGCCGAGGTGCTGTTGCGGTAGCCGGGTTTGTTCACGCGGACCCGGTAGATGCCGCTCGCCACGTCGGTATACTTGACGATGCCGCTGCGGGTAGTGAGGGCGCTCGCGACGCTCGGACCCAATAAGAACACGCGCGCGTTCGACAGCGGCGACGAGGAGTCGGCGGACTTCACCGTGATTTGGATGATCCCGGTGTTCTCGCTCGATTGGGCGGACGCGACCGCGCGCAGGCCGGCCGCAATCAGAACCGCGGCAAGACAAGCAGCGAAAATACGGCGCGCGCGCGTCATCATTGAGCGGCATGGTGCCATGTAAGGCTTGGAATCCCCTCGGATCAGGGAGCGTGCGTCCTTCGTCTCCGCTCGCTACGCTCAGGATGACAGTGCAGAAGCGATGGCTTCGAGGAAGCTGGCGCCGAAATCGGCCAGCTTCTTCTCTCCCACCCCGCTGATCGCGCGCAACTGCACCGGCGTGCGCGGCAGCTCGCGGGCCATCGCCCGCAGCACGGCGTCGCTGAACACGACGTAGGCCGGGACGTCGCGCTCGTCGGCGAGTTCCCGGCGCAGGTCGCGCAGCGCGCGGAAAACCTCGGCATTGTAGGGTCCGTCGGCAGCCGCACTCGCCGCACGCTTGCGCCCGCGCTCGGCAGCCGGCGGCGCTTCGCGCACGACGATCGGCGTGCGTTGCGTCAGCGCTTCGCGGCCGTTCGCCGTCACGGCCACGGTGTTGAAGTGCGCCGCGTCGACGGCGATCAGTCCCAGCCGTACCAGCTCGTCGGCCAGCGCCCGCCACGCGACCTTCGTACGGTGCTTGCCGATGCCGTAGGTCGAGAGGCGCTCGTGGTTCCAGCGCCAGATCTTGTCGTTCTCGGCGCCGATCAAGACATCGATCACGTGCGCGATGCCGACGCCGAAGCCGTTCGCGCGGCGGATCCGTTCGATGCACGAGAGCAGCTTCTGCCCGTCTTCTGTCGCGTCGACCGCGGGCCGCGGCTCGAGGCAATTGTCGCAGCCGCCGCAATTCAGCTCGGTGTACGTCTCGCCGAAATAGGCCAGCAGATCGCGTCGGCGGCAGTCGTTGGAGTACGCGTAGCGGGTCATGCGCTCGAGCTGCTCGCGCGCGACGGCCCGTTCGGTTTCGCTCTCCTTCTCCTCGATAAAGCTGGTGAACTTCGCTACGTCGCCGTGGTTGAAGAACAGCAGACACTCGGCCGGCACGCCGTCGCGGCCGGCGCGGCCGGTCTCCTGGTAGTAGCCCTCGATGCTCTTGGGCAAATCATAGTGCACGACGAAACGCACGTTGCTCTTGTCGATGCCCATGCCGAAGGCGACGGTCGCGCAGATCACCCGTACCTTGTCGCGGATGAACTGCTCCTGGTGGCGCGAGCGTTTGGCCGCGTCGAGCCCCGCATGGTACGGCAGCGCGGCGATGCCCGCATGCTTCAACCGGCGGGCGAGATCGTCGGCCCCGGCGCGGCTGCCCACGTACACGATGCCGGCATCGTCGGGCCGGGCGCGCAGCCAAGCGATCAGGGCGTCGGGACTGCGCTTCTTGCGGGTGACGCGATAGGTCAGGTTCGGGCGGTTGAAGCTGCCGACGTGGACGGCCGGCTCGCGCAGCGCCAAGCGCTCGAGGATGTCGGCCCGCACGCGATCGGTCGCGGTCGCGGTGAACGCCAGAAACGGCACGCCGTTGAAACGCGCGCGCAGCTCGGCGATGCGGCGGTAATCGGGCCGGAAGTCGTGGCCCCATTCGCTGATGCAGTGCGCTTCGTCGACGGCGAAGCGCGTGACGTTCAACGTCGCGAGCTCGGCGGCAAACGACGGCATCGTCAGCCGTTCCGGCGCGACGTAGAGCAGGCGGTAGGCGCCGCGGCGCAAGCCGTCGATGCGTTCGCGCACCTCGTCGTAGTCGAGCGATGAGTTCAGGTAGGTGGCCGGGATGCCGGCCGTCTTCAGCGCGTCGACTTGGTCCTTCATCAACGCGATCAACGGCGAGATGACGACCGTGATGCCCGGCGTCAACAACGCCGGCAACTGGTAGCAGAGCGACTTGCCGCCGCCGGTGGGCAACAGCGCGAACACGTCACGCCCGGCCAACACGTCGGCGACGATGGCTTCTTGCAGCGGCCGGAAGGCGTCAAACCCGAAATAGCGCTTGAGCGCATCCGCTACCGCGCCCGCCTCGACCGTCATCGCCCCGACCATTCGACAATGCGATCCCTCCGGCCCGGCGAACGGAAAGGCCGATGTTTCTCGACGCCGCGTGCGCGCATCCGGCGATGCCGTTGCCGTTGCCGCTCGCGCTCGGCCTCGCGCACGCAACGTGGTCGCTCACATTCGCCGTCGCGCTGGCGCTGTTCGCCTCGGCCCTGCGGCACGTCTGGCGCGGCCACATAACAAAAACAGCCCGCTCACCGGAGTGAATCGGGCCGTTCGTTATGGTCCGCGCGGTTACGCGGAAAGCTTAGCGGTAGGAGCCGCTGCGCGACTGGAAGCAGTCGCGGCAGTAGACCGGCTTGTCGCCGCGCGGTTGGAACGGCACGGTGGCCTTCCCGCCGCAGTTGCTGCACGTTACTTCGTACATCTCGCGCTGCGGACGAGCGCCGCCGCCGCCGTAGCCGCCGCCACCGGAGTAGCTGCCGCCGCCGGCGCCTGCGCGCTGAGCTTTGCGCGCCGCACGGCAATCCGGGCAGCGGTTCGGTTTGTTCGTGAAGCCCTTCGCTGCGAAGAACTCTTGTTCGCCCGCACTAAAGGTAAAGGGTGCGTTGCAATCAACGCAGTTGAGGGTTTCGTCAGTGTACATGGTCTTGGACTCCAGGATCCGATTTACGATAGAGCGCCATTCAACTCAACTCGCCGTTCCTGGAACTGTCTTACACAACAAGACCACGCGGACAACTTGACCCCAGGACAGGCCGACGCTCGGGCCATGCCTGGTAGCGAAGATCATAACACAAAAGTCGCTGGGAAGTTGCAAGTCAAGCCCTGCGTGGGTAGATTTGAGCACACATGATACGCGATTTGGCCCTACTGGGCGCTCGATTGGCCGTCGGTGGGGGCATGGCCGCACACGGCACCCAGAAGGCGTTCGGCTGGTTCGAAGGCCCGGGTCCCGAGCAGGCCGCCAAAATGATGCACGGGCTCGGTTTTCGGCCCGGTGAGACCTATGCCACGCTGGCGGCGTGGAACGAAATCGTGGCCGGCAAGCTGATCGCTTGGGGTTTGGGCGGCCCGGTCGGGCCGGCGATGCTGATCTCGGGCATGATCGTCGCCCAGGCCAGCGTCCATTGGGAGAAGGGCTTCTTCGCCCAAAAGGGGGGCATCGAGCTGCCGCTCGTGTACAGCGCGGCGGCGTTGGCCCTGGCGGCCGGCGATTACGGCGCGCTGTCGCTTGATGCGGCGCTGGGCTTGCGCAAACCGCTGCGCGATCCGGTGTTCACCGCACTGACGCTGGCCGGCGCGGTCGCCGGGGCGATCGTAGGTCTCAACGGTCGCGATCACTCGGCCGAGGGCCCGGCCACGCCGACCTTCCGCGGCAAAAACAGTCCGCTGCCGGAACCGGAGAAAACCGCGAGCTGACCCGTGCCCTCAGGTCAGCGTGGGCGACAGACCGCCGTCGATGGCGATCGTCGTGCCGCTGATGTAGCGCGCGCCGTCGCCGCACAGGAAGGCGACGAGCGGAGCGAACTCCTCGGGCTTCCCGAACCGTCCGAACGGAATATCGGTTTGCTGCTTCTCCCACGCACCGGGTGCGGAGTAGAACGAACGCGCGCGGTCGGTTTCGATCTTGCCGGTCGCGATGACGTTGATCGTAACGCCGTCGGCGGCGACCTCACGCGAGAGCGTCTTCAGCGCGCCCAGCAGGCCGGCGCGAAACGCGTTGGACAAGGCCAGGTTCGGGATCGGGGTTTTCACCGCCGACGACGACAGGTTTACGATGCGGCCCCAGCGGCGCCGGCGCATGGCGGGCAGCACACCGTAGGTCACTTGCAGCAAGCTGCGCATCGTCGGACCGTAGGCGGCATCCCAGTCGGCGAGCGTCAGGTTCGTCACCATGCCGGGTTTGGGCGGCCCGCTGTTCGCGACCAGAATCTCGGCATCGCCCTGACGCGCGCGCACCGCGGCGAGCATCGCGTCGATCGCCGCGGGATCGGACAAATCCAGCGCGTAGGCTTGGGCGTCCGGGCTGCCGGCCGCGCGGGCTTCGGCCGCCACCGCTTCGAGCAGGTCCATGCGGCGCGCCCCGACCGCGAGGCGCACGCCCTCGGCGGCCAGCGCCAGCGCGCACGCGCGCCCGAGGCCCGAGCTGGCACCGGTGACGAGTGCCAGCCGTCCGCGAATTCCGAGGTCCACGACGATCCTTTCCTATGGTACCGGGCGCGAGTAGGTGCCGGTGATCTCCGCTTGCGCGAGCGCGTGCCCGGCGATCGCCCGCAGGAACGCGGTCCGGCTGAGTCCGGGCTGCAACCGGCCGGGTGCGAGATCGAGCGCGTACACCGTGAAGACGTAATGATGCGGCGGATCGCCCGGCGGCGGACAGGGGCCGAAATACAACCGCGTCCCGGCGTCGTTCTGGCCGCCGACGAACGCCGGGGACGCCGTCGAGCCGAACCCCGGCAGCAGCGTGGACTGCGCGGCGGGAATGCCGTACGCCACCCAGTGGGTGAATCCGCGCCCGTGGCCGGCGTCGGTGTCCAACGCGACGATGGCGAAACTGCGCGTGGCGGCCGGGAAGCCCGCGAAGTGCAGCGGCGGCGAGAGGTTGCGCCCGCCGCACGAAGCGGCCGCCGCGTCGGTGCGCGGGATCTGTCCCTCGTTGAGGAAGGCCGACGTTTCCAGCGTGAACGTCGAGGCTTCCGCGGGCACGCCCGCGAGCGCGACGATGACGGCGAAGAACACCCAGCGCCAGCACATGTCGCGCTTCTTACCCGCTAGGACAAGACGTTCCCCGGGCGAATACCCGGCTTCCCATGCATTCGAGCGACCGCCGTACGTCTGAACGGCGCGGCATTTCACACTCCCCGGCAATCAATCTGGGCGCGGCGCTGGCCGACGAACGCCGCGAACGCCGCGACCGTCGCGACCACCCGCGCCGCCGCGCCGACATGCGCACGATCGCGCACTATGCACGCCGCATCGGCGCGGGACACACACGCCTCGAGGTGATCGTCGACGGCACGGAAGGGCTGCGGCTGGTCGCGATGTTCCAGTGCGGCTGCGTCGCGATCGAACCCGTCGGTACCGGCCCCGCCACCGTCCGCACCGAGACGTGCGCGGAACACACCGACCCCGTCGTCACGGTCGACCGGCGCCGCGGTAGCCGCTGACCAATCCGGGGGCCCCGAAGCCGGCGACGCTGGCGATCCGCGTCGTCTGCACGGGCAACGTCACCGAAGAAGCGCTGAACCAGCTCGAGTCGGCACTGGAAGCGAATCCGGAAGCCGTCGACCTGCGTTTCGCACGCGCGTGTCTGCTCGAGGAGCTCGGCCGCCTGACGCGCGCGCGCGGCGCCTACAAAGGCGTGCTCGCCCGCGATGCAAAGCACTTCGGCGCCCTGATGAACCTGGGCACGATGCTCTATCTCGAGAACCGCCGGGCCGAAGCGCGCATTCTCTACGGGCACGCGACCAAACACTATCCGGCCGAAGCAAGTGCCTTCGTCAACCTCGGCAACGTGCTGGCCGAAGACGACGCGGCGGCGAGCCGCAGCGCCTACGAGCGCGCCCTCGAGATCGAGCCCCTGCACCCGACCGCCAACTTCGGGTTGGCGCTGCTGCTCGAAGCGCAAGGCGACGTCCAGGCGGCGCAGACGTACCGCGACCGCGCGTTCGCGACGCCGATCGTGCGCACCGCGCCGTATCGCGGCACCGGCATGCCGTTGCGGCTGCTCGTGCTGCTCGCGGCGCGTGGCGGCAACATCGTCACGACGCTGTTGTTCGACGATCGTCAGGTCGAAGCGATTTCGCTCGTCACCGACAGCTATCGCGACGGGATGCCGTTACCGCCGCACGACCTCATCTTCAACGCGATCGGTGATGCCGATCGTGCCGACGACGCGCTCGCCATCGCCGAGCGCGTTGCCGCGGCGTCGCCCGCGCCGCTGCTCAACCGCCCCGCGGCGGTGTTGCGCACGCGCCGCTCCGACATCGGACGGCTCGACGCGATCGCGGGCGTTACCGCGCCGCATACCGAGCTCGTGCCGCGCTCGGGCATCAACGCCGGCGCGCTGGCCGCGCGCGGTTTCTCCTTTCCGCTGCTGTTGCGCGCGCCGGGCTTTCACATGGGCGAACACTTCGCGCTCGTCGCGCGAGCGGACGATCTCGCCGGAGTACTGGCGACGCTGCCCGGCGAGGACATCCTGGTCATCGCCTACCTCGACGCGCGCGGCGCCGACGGCAACGTGCGCAAGTACCGCGCGCTGTTCGTCGACGGGGCAATCTATCCGGTGCATCTGGCGATCTCGCCGGCCTGGAAAGTCCACTACTTCTCCGCCGACATGCGCGACAACGGCGCCAACCGCGCCGAGGAAGCCTCGTACCTGCGCGACATGAGCGCGCATCTCGGCGCGCCGGCGACCGCGGCGCTGACCGCGATCGCGAAGATGCTCGCGCTGGACTACGCCGGCATCGACTTCGGCATCGGCCGTGACGGCAGCGTGCTCGTCTTCGAGGCGAATCCCGCGATGGCGATCTACTTGCCCGACGAGGACGAACGCTTCGCGTACCGGCGCGACGCCATCATGCGTATCGTCGCGGCGGTGCGCGCGATGTTCAGCGAACGGGCGGCGCGTCGGCCCTGATCGCGTCCTCGGTCCGCGCACGCAGAACGTCGAGGTGCGGGAACGAGCCGCGCACGATGCTCGCGTCGGCCCGCCGCAAATACGACGGGTTGAGCTGCGCGAGCGAGGTGACGCCGAGCAAACCCATCGAGGTGCGCAGCTCGTACTCGAGCAGCTCGAGCATGCGCAGCAGCGCCGGTTCGCCGCCGGCACCGAGCGCCCACGCGTGCATCTTGCCCGCCGCGACGGCACTCGCGCCGAGCGCGATCGCTTTGATGATGTCGGTGCCGCGCTGGAAGCCGCCGTCGACGATCACCGGAACGCGGCCGCGCACCGTTTCCAGGACCTCCGGCAACACGTCGAGCGAGCCGACGGCGTGGTCGAGCTGCCGTCCGCCGTGGTTCGACACCCAGACCGCGTCGACGCCGTGCGCCACCGCGAGCTCGGCGTCCTCCGCGGCCTGGATGCCCTTGACGATCAGCGGCATTCCGGCGAACTCGCGAACCCGGTCCAGCGTGTCCCAATCCAGCGCCGCCTGGAAGTCCTCGCCGCCGCCGATATTGCGCCGGCCGGCCGGGACGAAGCGGTGCAGCTTCTGGCGTTCGCGGTTGCTGTAGACCGCGACGTCGGCCGTCAGCACGAGCGCGCGATAGCCGATCGACCGCACGCGGTCGACGACCGTGCGAATCCAATCCAGATCGCCGCGCACGTAGAGCTGGAACCACTTGTCGCCGGCGGCGGCAGCCGCCGTCTCTTCATACGACGGTTCCGAGACCGAGCTGATGACGGGCAGCGTGCCGAAGGTGCACGCGCCGCGAACCTGCGAGGCCGCACCACCGGGCGTGATCGTTTGCAGCCCGCCGACCGGGGCCAAGATCAGCGGCATCCGCAGGCGCGTGCCGAGCAGCGTCGCCGACGTATCGATCTGGACGACGTTGCGCAGGACCCGCGCGCGAAACGCCAGCGATTCGATCGCCTCGCGATTGCGGCGGATCGACGTTTCCGTCTCGGTGCCGCCCGTAACGTAATCCCATACCTCGGGCGGCATGTTCTGCTGCGCGGCATGGACGATTTCGGTCGTGGTCTCGTAATCACTCACGCCGCCCCGCTTGGCGAGCCCACCTGCATTGTCTTGCGCCGGCTCAAAAAAAAGAGCGCCGCACGTTTGGCGTGCGACGCTCGTGGACCGATTCGACTCGGGCCTAGAAGTGGATACCGATGCCGGCAAACGCACCGGCGTCATGCCCGTTGCTGGGCAGGAACTGCTTGTTGATCGTGGCGTTGCCCATGAATCCGGCTTCGAGGAAGACGCCGCTCTGCTTCGAGAAGCCGAAGGGCGTATTCCAGGTCACGCCGGCCTGGTATTGCATGAAGCGATCCTGGACCGGGAACACGATGCCGCTCGTCGGGTCGGTGAAGTTCCCTTGCACCACCGGGTAGTAGTAGAAGCTGCCGAACAGCGAGAGCGATTGGTCGAGGTCGGGGAGTTTTTCGAGACCGAAACCGGCGCCGGTCATCCGCGGATAACCGTAGTTGGTCGAGGTCCAGAGATACGCGCCGGCGAGATAGATGCGCGGGTTCGCGATCTGCAGGCCGACGCGCGCGCTGGCGTCGCTATCGATCGCTTGGAACTGCGGCACCCAGCGGCTGCCCGTACCGAAACCGATCGGCGTCACGCAGGCCGGGTTGCCGGCGAGACCGTTCGTATTGCAGTTGGGGTTGGCCGGGGTGGCACCGCCCGGATGCGTGTAGGCGTACTGTTCGCCGTAGCCTTCGATCATGAAGGGGATGTTGAACAGCGGGAACTCGAGCGCAGCGCGCCCTGCGAATGACGGGCCCCACGTCGACGTGTTCGTGCCGTTCGAGAGCTGGTTGTAGACGGTCGGCTTGAAGATGTAGTCGCCGACGATGAAGTGTTCGTACACGCGGCTCGGCGGCGTCGGGGTCGGCGGAGCAGTCGGTGCCGGCGGCGGTGGCGGCGGCGGCGGCGCCGGCGTCGGCGGAGCGGTCGGCGGAGCGGTCGGCGGAGCGGTCGGCGGAGCGGTCGGCGGCGGGGTCGGAACCGGCGCCGCTACGTAGCGAACGACGACGACCTTCTTCTCCGGGACCCACTGCACGTAGGCGCCCATGCCTTCGGAGATGACGCGGACCGGAACGACGATCGCGCCCTTGTAGATCTCGGGCGGCACGTCGAGCGGACGCGA
>JBEKXE010000073.1:0-22526 GCA_049512335.1 Candidatus Lustribacter sp. | reverse complement strand
GGGACGAAGGCGTCGTCGACGACGATGTCGTTGCTGCCCGTTCCCTTGAGCCCGAACGTGAACCACGTATCCTCGATGCGAACGTCGGCGCGCGGCACGAGCATCACGTGCCACCCCGCGCGCGGCCCCGCCCCGTCCGCGGGCGGGTTGACGATCGCGCCGAGAAACACCCAGTCCGCGTGCGCGCAGCCGCTGGCGTAGCGCCACCGGCCGCTGATCCGGACGCCGCCTTCGACGGCCTGCGCTTGACCGGCCGGCGCGAGCGAGAGCGCGACGAGCGTCGACGAATCGGCGGACCACACGTCGGCCGCCGCGCGATCGTCGAGCAGCGCCACGACCCACGGAGCGACGCCGAGCACGCCGTAGATCCACGCCGTCGACATGTCGCCTTCGGCCAACGTCATCAGCACGTCGTAGAACGTGCCGAGTCCGGCCTCCATGCCGCCCCAGCGTTTCGGTTGCAAGGCACGAAAGAGTCCGGCCGCTTGCATCTCCGCGACCGTTTCGGCCGGAATGCAGCGTTCGCGGTCGGTCCGTTCCGCGCGCTCGATGAGACGCGGGACCAGATGCCGCGCAGCATCGACGAGCTCAGCGTTTTGCGTAATCACCCGATTCCTCGAGCTGCGTCATCTCCGAGGCCACGTAATCGCGAATCGGAAAGTGGACGAACGCCATCCACAGCGCCGGGTGCGCCGGATCGTCGTTGAAGTGCTGGTGCTCGACGCCGTCCGGTTGCAGCGGAAGCAGGACGAGATCGCCCTTCTCCCAATCGACGCGCTCGCCGTCGACGACCGAGTGCCCTTTGCCATCGATCACGTAGATGATGATGCCGCCCTGGTGGCGGTGCTTGCCGGATTTGCTGCGCACCTCGTGCGTGAACACCGACCAGTGCTGGAGCGGCGTGTCGTGGATGACGAACGGGCTGAGGTAGAACCGCAAGAGCCCCTGGCGCGTCTGGATCTGCGGGCAATCCTCCAGCCGTAACAAGACGCGCCCTTGCCGCTGGCGTTCGGCGAACTCGCGATCGTGCGCGATGGCCAACTCGTAGGAGTTGAGCGCGGGAGGCTCGCGTTCGCGTTCGCGGGTTCGTTCCGATTCAGGCACTTCTTACCCCTACGTCGAAGCCGTCGCTCTATGGACATTATCGACTTCCATGCGCACTATTTGGTTCAAGATATCCTGGACGAATGCCACCGGCACTCGCCGGCAACCGGCTTCGGCGCGCATCCGGCTTCGCCTGGAATCGTGCGCGTTTTCGAGAACATGCAAGACCCGCGCCGGATCGTCGCCGACATGGATCGCATGGGCATCACGAAGATGGTGCTGTCCTCCTCGACCGTGCTCTCCCCCACGTCGTGGGCCGAGCCCGCAGTCGAGGCCGGCTATGCGCGGCGGCTCAACGACGTGATCGCCGAGTGGGCCGCCCAAACGCCCGAACGCATCGCCGGCAGCTTCGTGCTCCCGCTCCAAGACATGGACCTGGCGCTGGCCGAATTCACCCGCGCCGTCGACGATCTCGGCCTGCGCGTCGTCAACATCTCGTCCAACGTGCGCGGCGTCTACCTGGGCGACCCGGCGTTCGACCCCTTTTGGGAAGCCGTGCAAGACCGCGGCGTGGTCGCGTTCATGCATCCCGAGGGCCCGAAGTGCGAGTGGTTCCAGAAGTACGGTTTCTGGAATTCGCTCGGCGTCTCGTTCGAAGAGGCGAAGTTCTTGGCCTCGATGATCTTCGACGGCATGCTCGAGCGTTTTCCGCAACTGAAGATCGTCGTCACGCACGCCGGCGGATACTTTCCCCACTATATGGGGCGGCTCGACAAGAACGCCAAGAACATGCCCGGCAACATGAAGAACATGACGCGGCTGCCGAGCGAGTATTTGGGCAACTTCATCTACGATACGTGCGTCTACGATCCCAGCGTGCTCAGCTCGGCCGTCAAGGTGCTCGGCTCCGACCACCTGACGCTCGGTTCGGACTACGCCGTCGGCGAAACCGATCCGGTCGGCATGATCAACCGCTGCGCCGAGCTCAACGACGCGGAGAAGCGGATGATTCTGGGCGAGACGGCGGCGCGGCTGCTGCGGCCGTAGCGAGCTCGCGCGTGCGCCGCAGCGTCGCGGCGATCGCGGCGGTGTAGGTCTGCTTCATGTCGCGCTCGTCGGCGGCCTCGACGTTGAGCACGAACGTGAGCAGCAGGCCGTCTTCTCCCTCGCTCAAGACGTTGCCGATCCAGCCGCGCGTCTGGCCGGCGGCGTCGACCCGCTCGAAGAGCACTTGCGCCTGCGGCGTCAGGATGACGCGTTCGATCAGGCGCCGGCCGTTGATGAGGATCTCGCGGTAGAAGCCGCCGTCGAAGCGTTCGGTCACCCGGCATTCGTCCATGCCCGGAACGAACGGCACCGCGTTCTCGGCTTTCATCACCAGGCCGTTCCACACCATCTCGCGCGTCAGCGGCACGGCGGTGCCGGGCGGGTTGACTTGCAGCGTATATGCTAGTGCGTGCACGGGAAAGCTATACCCGAAGGACCGCGCGCGCACCCGCTGAAGGCGCACGCACTATGCGCGCCGTCGTTACCACCCCCGATGCACCCGGACGACTGATCGTCGTCGACGCACCCGCGCCGGCGGCGTCGCCCGGCATGGCCGTGGTACGCGTGCGGGCATCGTCGATCAACCGCGGCGAGACGCGGCTCGTTCCGGCGCGACCGAACGGCTGGGCGCCCGGACAAGACCTGGCCGGCGTCGTGGAGATTCCCGCGCCCGACGGCGGACCGGCCCGCGGATCGCGCGTCGTCGGCCTGGCCGACGGCGGCGCGTGGAGCGAGCTCGTCGCCGTTCCGGTCGAACGGCTGGCGCTGTTGCCGGAGAACGTCACGTTCGAACAAGCCGCGTGTCTGGGTGTCGCGGGGCTCACCCCGTTGCGCGCCCTGCGCGCGCTGGGCGACGTCGTCGGTCGCGAGCTGCTCGTCACCGGCGTCAGCGGCGGGACGGGCAACATCGCGGCGCAGCTCGCGCTCGCCGGCGGTGCGACGGTCACCGGACTCGCGCGCGGAACGTTCGCCCTCGAGGGGGTGCGCGTCGTGACGGCGCTCGATGACCGCCTCTACGACCGCGTGATCGACACGGTCGGCGGCGACGCACTCAACGCGGCGATGGCGCACGTGCGCCCGCACGCGAAGGTCACGTTCTTCTCGGGGCCCGCGCCGGTGACGTTCGCGCGCGGCCCGGTCACGGTCGAAGCGATCTACGTCTACCAGAGCCCCGGCCGGTTCGATGAGGACCTCCGCGATCTCGCCGGCCTCGTCGCGCGCGGCCGGCTCACGCCGCTGATCGACCGCGTCGTCCCGATCGATGCGGTGAACGATGGGCTCGCCGCACTCAACGCGGGCGGCATTCGCGGCAAAATCGTCCTCGTCCGCAACGGTTAGCCGGCTAAGGCACCCTCGTGGCGCTGCTCGCTTTCGGCTAAGCCGTCATCCTTGTGCAAGTGCCAGAAGATGGCGCTCGAGATTACCGTGAAGCCGCCCAGCACCATGAACGCCTTGTGGATGCCGTCGATGAACGTGTCGGGGTTCGAACGTATCTCGGGCGGTACGAACAGTGCGGTCGTGAGGCCCGCGGCCGCGACGCCGAAGCTGAGCGAGAGCTGTTGTAACGTGCTCGCGATCGAGCTGGCGTTGCTTGCCTTCTTGGACGGAATGTCGGCGTATACGAGCGTGTTCATGCTGGTGAGCTGCAGCGACTGAAAGGCGCCGTAACCGAGCGCCAGCAGGACGATCGCCCACACCGGCGTCCCCGGCACGATCGTTCCGAACACGCCGATCAGTATGCCCACGATGACCGTGTTGGAGATCAGCACCGTGCGATAGCCGACGGCCGTGATGATTCGCGGCAGCACGAACTTGGTCGCGAGCGACGCCGCCGCTTGCGGCATGATCAGCAGTCCCGACTGGACCGGCGTGAAGCCGAGCCCGACCTGGTAGAGCAACGGCAAGAGAAACGGCACGCCGCCCATCCCGAGACGGGTGAAGAAACTCCCGTTGACGGCGGTGACGAACGTGCGGATCCGGAACAGCGTCAAATCGAGCAGCGGGAACCGCGTTCGCATCGAGTACAGCACGTACGCGACGATGAGCAACAGGGACACGGCCGTGAGACCGGCGATTTCGGTCGCGCCCAAGGTGTGATCGCCGAAGACTTCGAGCACGTACGAGAGCAGGGCGATGCCGGAACCGAACATGATCAGCCCCACGACGTCGAGCGGGGTGCGCCGCTTCTCGCGGTAATCCGGCAGGTACAAAAAGACGAGCAGCAATCCGGCGATGCCGATCGGCAAATTCAGGAAAAAAATGTAGCGCCAGTTCAGATAGGCGACGATGAGACCGCCCGCAACCGGTCCCAGCATCGGACCGACCAACGCCGGAATCGAAACGAAGCTCATCGCGCCCACCAGTTGCGATTTGGGGAACGTGCGCACGAGCGTGAGCCGCCCCACCGGCACCATCATCGCGCCGCCCATGCCTTGCAGCACCCGGCAGGCGACGAGCAGATGGATGTTGTTGCACAAACCGCACAGGACGGAGCCCAGCGTGAACAATCCGATCGCCCAGCCGAAGACCTGGCGCGTTCCGTAGCGGTCGGCCGTCCAGCCGCTGATCGGGATGAAAAGCGCCAACGCCAGCGCGTAGCTCGCGAGCACCGAGCGCATCTCCAGCGGCGCCACGTCGAGTGACCGCGACACGATCGGCACCGCGGTGTTGAGGATCGTGCTGTCGAGCGCCTGCATGAAAAATGCAACCGCCACCAGCCAAGGCAGAAAGGCCTTGTTGATGGCGGAGGGTTTGATCGGGGTGACGATGATTAGGGGGTCGCTAGTTCTTTCTTTTGGCCTAAGTCGAAACTGCGGTCTTCGAACTCGCGGCTGATGCGGAAGGCCGCCAGCGCGTGATTCTCGCGCGGGATCTCGATCCACGGTTCGTTTTCCGCCGGATCGCGGATCACGCCCATCGGATCTTCTCCGTCCTCGGCTTTCTTGGCGTTCTCGAGCAGCAGCTTGTGATAGAGGATCACGCCGGTGTCGATGGCGGTGAGATGTTCCGTCGGACGATCCGAGATCGAGCCCTGGGCGACCCACGCGATGAAGTCTTGGTTGGGAATCTTGTCACCCGGAACGATGACGTTCAAGTCGTCGAAGAGCCGCTCGACCGTCATCGTGAACGGTTTCGGGGCCGCTCCCGGCTTGCGCTTCACCGTGCGGTAGAACGTCTGGATGGTATGCGTGTCGTCGACGGGCAACCGGAATTGGAACGAGGCCGCACCCTTCGAGCCCTGCGCGAGCATGAGCGGAAAGATCAGCGGGTGGCCGGTGGTCCAGTCGTCGGAGGTCTCCGGATCCTCGCCTTCGAGCAAACGGCGCTTCATGATCCCGTACTTGTAGACGTCGAAGGCGATCTGGAGGTGCTTGGCCGGGAACATCGCGGGCGGCTTGCCCTGTTTCTCGAGCTCGTAGTTCCCGAATTGTCCGTGCAGAAATTCGAAGTGCACCGGATCGACCGAGTTGTCCATGCACTGCAACCAGTTGCACGGCAGCGGAAAGACGTTCGCTTCGCGGTCGAGATCGGGCTCGACCAGCAGATCCCAACGCGGCAGCAACGGCGCCGGAAGCGGCCCGAGATACGCCCAAATCATGCCGCCCAGTTCCTGAACCGGGTAGCCCTTGATCTTGATGCGGTCTTTGTAGCGCGCTTCGGGATTGACGCGATCTTCGTATGGCTGCTCGATGCACTGACCGGTGGCATCGTAGGTCCAGCCGTGGTAGGGGCAACGCAGCCCGCAGTCTTGCGGAATCCCGCGCGACATATCGACGCCGCGATGGAGGCACTTCTGGCCGACCAGCCCGTAGGTGCCGCTGCGGTCGCGATAGAGCGTAAGATCCTCGCCGAGGACACGCACGGCTTTGACCGGGTTCTTGTCCAGCTCGAGGTTCACAGCGATCGGATGCCAGTACCGGCGCAGCAGGTTGCCCATGAACGTGCCGGGGCCGATCTGCGTCAGGCGCTCGTTTTGCTCTTGCGTCGTTGCCATGTGGAGAAATACCTCCCGGGAAGAAACTTCCCTCTCTATAACCGTGCCGCCGGCTCGACCGGTTTCAGTCCCTCAGGCAGCAATATCATTATACGTGCGTCGCTGAATATGAAGCCGGAGTGTCGACCGCCGCGACACGATCTTCATCGCCTCGTCCGAGCGCGGAGCAGGGTCCGATCGCGAGTGCACCCAAGGCGTTACCGGAGGTGCGAATGCGGATACGTGCGTGGATCGCCATGGTCGCCGGGCTGATCTTCCTAGCGGCGCCGATCGCCGTCCCGGCGCAGACGAAGAGCGCGCCGTTCCAAATCCTGGTCAGCAGTGTCGGGCCGGGCGTTCCGGAATGGCCGCTGTACATCGCCGAAGAGGAAGGCTTCTTCGAACGCGCCGGCCTCACGGTCAGCGAAGCGACGGCCGGCAACACGCAAAACTGCGTGAACCAGCTCGTTACCGGGGACGCACCGATCGCGATTCTGGCCTCCGACGTGGTGATCGCCGCCGCGGCGCGCAACTTGCCGATCACCTACATCGCGCCGGTGGTCACGATTCCGACGTATTCGCTGGTCGTCGGGCCGTCGATCAAGACGTGGAACGATCTGCGCGGTAAGGTCGTGCTGGTCACCAACAAAGAAGACATCACCGCGATCACGCTGCGCAAGATGGCCGCCGCGCAGAAACTCGACTGGCTCAAAGACTTCGACATCCTCAACAGCGGAACGTCGCAGCTGCGCACCGTCGCGCTGGTGAGCGGGAACGCTCAGGGTGCGATGCTCACCCAGCCGTTCGACGTCTACGCCGTGCGGCAGGGCATGCACATCCTGGCGCGCGGCGCGGACGTGCTGCACGACTGGATCTCCAACGGCATCGCCGTCAACCCCAGCTGGGCCGCGGCGCATCGCCCGCAGCTCGTCGCGTTCCTGCGCGTCTTCCGGCAAGCGGTCGCGTACGGCTACGCGCATCCCGCCGAAGCTCAGGCGATCATGGCCCGCAAACTGAAGCTCGAACCCGCCGACGCCAAGATCGCCTACGACGCGACGTTCGGCCAGAACGGCCTGAGCCACGATCTGGTGCTCAACCAAAAAGCGCTGCAGAACGTCGAGGACGGCGTCGTCGAGATCGGCACGCTGCCGTCGGCCCCGCCGCTGTCATCGATGATCGACTTGTCGTTCGTCCACGACATGGGGCGTTAGCCCGAGCGCGGTTTCAGCGCGCCGGCGCTGATGAGTTCCGCAGCGGGGAAGCCGCGGTCGATCACGCCGTACTTCACCGCAGCGTCGATGGCCGGTTGAATGTCGCGCGGATCGAGGTACTCGGCGCACGTGACGCGCTTCATGTCACGCGCCGTCGCCGGATCGACGCCGGCGAACGCAGCGATGAGCGGCGCGGTCTGGGCGTGGTGGGTGTTCGCGTAGAGGGTGGCGGCGTGCACGACCGTTGCGAAGCGGCCGATCATGTCGGCGTGTTTGTCGGCGTAATCGGCGGTGGTGAACCACGCGGCGACCAGAAAGTGCTTGGCGATGCCGTCGTGCGGCTTCCCCACCGACCGGAAGTTGCCCGTCGCCATCGCTACTTGCAGCGTCGGGTTCAGCAGCGTGGCCGCATCGATGCGGCGCTGCTGGAGCGCGGCGGGGATCGCCGGTTGAGGCACCTCGACGAACTTCACGGTTGAAGAGTCCACGCCGTTCTGATCGAGGAAGGCCCGCGTTCCTACCCAGTTGATGTCCTTGATCGCCGACACCCCGATCACTTTCCCGGCCAAGTCACGGACCGAACGAAACGGCGAGTCGTTGAGCACGACCAGCAGCGCCGCCGGGTCTTCCGTCTCGTACAACAACGAGGGTGCGATCATCACGAAGGGCACGTTGCGCGCGTGGCCGGTGATTAGGGCCATCATGCTCGCGAGGCCGATCTCGTACGCGCCGCCGGCAACGGCAGCCGCGATCGCCGCACCGGACGAATTCGCTTGAAAGCTCACGTCGAGTCCGGCCTTGGCGAACAAGCCGCTCTGCTGCGCGTAGAGCAGCGGCGTGACGTCGTCGTTCGGAACTTCGGTCGTCCCGATGTGCGTGAGCGCTTGGGCGCTTGCCGCTTGCGGAACCGCCAGCGCCGCCGCCAGCGAAGTCAGGAACAGGGAGCGCGTCGGGGCGCCCTGCCGCCTATGGATCCTCATTTCAGGCGTACACCAGGGCGTACTCATCGCGCATGAGCTTATAGCACTCGCAGCTGGTGGCCTCGAGACCGGCTGTGTCGACGACGTGAATGCTGGATCGCCGGTACTTGATGATGCCTTGGTCTTGAAGTTTACCGGCGATTGCGGTCACGGATGCGCGCCGGACGCCCAGCATTTTCGCAAGAAATTCTTGCGTCAGCGTAAATTCGTCGCTGCCGGCCCGATCTCGGCTCATCAGCAACCAACGAGCCGTTCGCTCCGTCACCGAATGCAGGGCATTGCAGGCAGCGGACTGCGCGAGAACGTTGATCGTTGCCTGGGCGTAACGCAGCAGCAAGCGCTGCAATTCCGGGGCTGTCCCGGACCTGCTCAAATCGCGAAGGACCGAACCATCGAGACGGAGCGCCTCGCCCGCCAATTGGCACAGCGCCTGCCCGCGCAGCGGCTGCGCCCCGAGCGCAACCTGTAGACCGAGCATTCCTTCGCGTCCGATACAACCGTATTCGCATTCATCGCCGTTCGCCATCTCAGCGATCATCGAGATGATGCAGGTCAACGGAAAATATTCTAAGTCGACGGGCTCGTCACCCGAAAACACGAGCTCCCCCTGCCGTAAGCTTACGACTACCGCGCGCGCCTCGAGCGCTTTCCATTCACTCGCAGGAAGATGGGCGAGTAGGTGGTTCAGTAGCGGGTCGGTATTGTGCCGGGCTACGTTCATGGAATCGCCGCCCTTCCGGAGCTCCTTATTTATACGCCTTTGCCTGCTGCAGCATGTTGGCAAACCTCACCTGCAGCACGGTAACGTTGCCTCGAGCGCGTCGGCATCGGAGCCGGCCGGGCGCTAAGGCGAGACGGGCAGCGGGCGGGCGCCGTTCGGAACGGGTGCGTCGAACACGTTGATCACCATCGCGGCGATCGTGTAGAAGCCGATCACGGTGACGAGCTCGATCACCAACTCCGTTCCGAACGCCGCCGTCGCGCGTTCGTACGTCTTTTCGCCGACCGTTCGCGTCTCACACAGCTCTTTGACGAACTCGTAGACGAGCCGGTCGTCACCGCCGGCGAACGGCGGGGTTCGGCCGTGACGGATCGCCTCGATGACGGCGTCGTCGACGCCGACTTTGCGCGCCGCCTCTTCGTGCACGAACCACTCGTACTGTGCCGACCAGTGTCGCGCGATGACCAGCACCGCAAGTTCGAACAAGCGCTTGTCGAGCTTCCCGTCGAGGCGCAATGCGTTGCCGAATTCGTTGGCGCGCGCGGCGATCTCGGGCCGCCGCATCCAGACCGCGAACGGGCCGCCGACCGCACCGCCGCGCGGTCCCGCGATTTCGTCGTACAGCTTCTTCTGGTCGGGGGTCAGGCCGCTCGGGTCGAGGGGAGGCAATCGGCTCACGTCGCGCAATGTTCGCCACCATGACCACGCATACATCGCCCTGGGATTGGATGCAGCCGCACGACGTGGCCCGCATGGGCGCCGTGATCGCCGATCCCGCCGAGCAGCAGCGCTGGTGCCGGGCCGTCATGCTCGGCGGCTTACCGTATATGTGGTGCGTGATGGCCAAAGGCGTGCGCGGCATGCTCTGGGACAAGCTCGAGCTGCGCCCGAACGACAAGGTGCTGATCGTCGGCGAGAGCGTCGAATCGTGCCGGTTCGTCGACGACATTCGCGAGCGGGTGGGCCCCGGCGGCGAGATTCGCGTCATCGACATCACCGAAGAAGCCCGCGACGCGTACTTCCAGGGCCGTCGCGGACGGCACGGCGCTTTGGCGACCTGGACGTGGGACTATACGGCCGCCGTGCCGGACGAGACCTACGACCACGTGGCCGTCCTGCAGGCGATCCAGCACGCCGACGACTGGGGCATCGTCGGCCAGGAACTGTTGCGCACGATGAAACGCGGCAAGGCGTTCGTGCTCACCGAGATCACGATGAGCCCGCGCATGTCGACGCTCGCGAATCTCGACGTCCACCTCTCGTACTGGCTCGAAAAGATCTTCTCCGGCACCGGCGTGAACGTGAGCGAGTTGCCGTACTACAGCCTCGAAGAACTCCACCGCGCGTTCGCGGGAATCGCGATCGATTGCGGGGATTTCGAATGGAAAGGCATCGACGTGTTCTGGGGTCATAAAGCATGAAGGTCCGTTTGCTGCTGTGCGCGCTGCTCGCGCTGGTGCCGATTGCCGGAGCGGCGCAAGCGCCGCCGGCGTTGCGCGTCACGACGACCTACATCGATTCCGGCGCCGAGCCGTTCTACGCGCAAGACCTGGGGATTTTCCAGAAATACGGCTTGAACGTCGAGCTCATTCCGGGCAAGAACGGCGCCGCGATGGTCGCGTCCGTCGCCGGAGGCGCCGCCGACATCGGATACTCCGACGTCGGCGCCCTCTCGACCGCGTATAGCAAGGGCGTCAAGTTCGTGGCGGTCGCGCCGGCCGCGCTGTGGACCGACGCGGCACCGGTCAATCAGCTGATCGTCGAGAAAACCTCGCCGATCCATACGGCGAAAGACCTCAGCGGTAAAGTGCTCGCGGTGCCCGGGCTCAACACCGGCACCGAGTTCGCGTCGCGCGCGTGGATCGACAAGAACGGCGGCGATTCCGGCAGCGTGAAGTTCATCGAGCTCCCGTACGCCGCGATGTCCGCGGCGCTCGATGCGGGCCGCATCGACGCGGCGTTGGTCGCCGAGCCGTTTCTGGCGGCGGCGAAGAAAAACGGCCGCCTTCTCGCCTACCCGGATGATGCGATCGCGAAAGAGGACCTGCGCACCGTGTGGTTCGCCAGCCCCGACTGGGCCACGGCGCATCCGGACGTCGTGAAGCGCTTCGCCGCGGCGATGCGCGACACGGCCATTTGGGCGAACCAGAAAGCGAACCAGGCCAAGAGCGCCGAGATCCTGGTCAAGTACACGAGCGTCGACCCGTCGGTCATCGCGTCGATCATTCGCGCGGCGTACGGCGTCGAGCTGACCGCGTCGCTGATCCAGCCGCAGATCGACGTCACCGCACGTTACAGCAACTTCAAGACGTTTCCGGCCAAAGAGCTCATCGACCCGGACGTGAGCTCGAAGTAGCGGTATCGCTCGCGCAGGCGGCGTGCAGCTCGAGCAGCGGCACGATCGTCTCGGGCGGGCGCCGGCCGAACCCGCATTCCGTCGCGATCCCAAAGACGTTACGATGATGCGCGGCCGTCGCCATGCGCCGGCGCGTGCCTGCCACGCCGTCGGTGTAGTGCACGAGCCCCAGATACAGCTCGGTCTCGGGCGCGAGCGCCAACCGATCGAGCGGCGCAAAGTATGCGTCGTCGTCACGGTCGCGCGGCACCGGCATGTGCAAGAACGCGATCGGGTGCCGCAACGCCGCGCGCAGCCGGTTCGCGGATTCGACCATCACGCGCATGTTCGGCGGCTCGAGCGAGTGCTTGTGCTCCATGTCGCCGTAACAGAAATGATATCCGAGGTCGACGCCCACGGGAACGCGGTCGCCGATCCGCGCCAAGCGGCCGGCGAGCGCCTCCGGCGCGTCATCGATGTAGCTGGAACGCACGCCTTCCGCGACGAGCATCTCGACGACGCAGTCCCATTGCACGGCCAAATCGGCGTGCGGGATCGCGCCGGCGATCTCGTCGACCTCGGTCAACAGCCGCCGCATGTAGCCGGGCTCGACGTTGGCCCGGTCGTCGGCGGCGATCAGGACGTTGAGGAAGGCCAGCGGACTTGGGATCGCGACCAGAAAGCGCGCCGTGGCCGGCAGCGCCCCGGCGGCACGCAGCTTCGCAAACAGCTCGTACGAACGGCGCGCTTCCTCCGCGTAGCCCAGCGGACCGAAGCGCACGTCGTCCGGTCCGATGCCCGGCTTGAGGCGATAGTACGGCCGGTTTCCGCGCTGCTCGATGTTGAGCGGCCCCTCGGCGGTGAGCTCGAACTGGTCGTGATCGGCAACCGAGCGAATCTGCCACTGGACCCACGCTTTGCGGGGACCGGTTTCGCCGTCGGGATAGCGCCGCACGGCGTCACCGAGAATGCCGGCCGTCGTGCGAAACACTTCCTCGGCGTCGGCGAGCGGAATGCTCCCGACGAAATGGACGTTGCGTGACACGTGGTGGTGTATGACCGTTGCCGGGCGGGGTTCCTGCCCGCGTTCCGGCGAAAGACGGCCCATGCGCATCGTCGACTCGCACTTCCATTACTTTCCGCGGCCGTTTTGGGAAGCGCTGTGCAAGCGCTCCGGTTACCCGAAAGTCGAACGCAACGGACGCGGCTATCATTACTGGCGTTCGGAAGGTGCGCCCGAGACGATGAGCCCGTGGCCGGAGTGGTTCGAACTCGACGATCAACTCGCGCACATGGATTCGCTCGGCCGCGACATCGATGCGGTCGGATCGACGGGGCCGTTCGGAATCTACTTCTCCGAATTGGAAAAGAGCGAAGGCGCCGAGGCGGCGACGTTCTGGAACGAAGAGATGGCGCTCGCGCAACGCACGCATCCCGGGCGGTTCTGGGGTACGGCGGCCGTGCCGCTCGTCGACACCGCCACCGCGATCGACGTCGTGAACCACGCGGCGAAGCTCGGCCTGCGCGGCGTGAACCTTCCCGGCAGCATCGGCAACGACGCGCGCATCGACGCGGAACGGCTCGAGCCGTTCTACGATCGCGTCGAGGAGCTCGGTTTGCCGCTGTTCCTCCATCCGACCGACGCGATCTTCCTCGACCTGATGTACGACGGCTATAACGGCGCGCTCTTCATGAGCCTCGGCCGGGTGGTCGAGGTGAGCACGGCGGCGATGCGGCTCGTGCTCTCCGGAATCATGGAGCGCCACCCGAAGCTCATCGTCGTGATGTCGCATACCGGCGGCGCGCTGCCGTATCAAGCCGGCCGCATGGACAAGAACAGCAAACGCGCGAAGCTGCCGCAGGATCCGAGCGTCTACCTCAAGCGGATGTACACCGACACGGTTTCGCCGCACACGCTGGGCATGAAGACCGCGATCGAGTTCTACGGCGCCGATCACGTGATGTACGGCAGCGATTACCCGTGCTGGGTGCCGGCCGACGCGCTGCGCTATCTCGAAGGCGTCGGGCTGAGCGCGGCCGACAACGAGCTCGTCCTGAACGCCAACGCCCACCGGGTGCTGCGCCTGGACGAACCGACGCCCGCGGCTGCGCCGGCGCGCGAAGCGGTCGGGACACGCTAACACGATTCGCGGCGGCACTGCTCGCCGCGTTCATCGTCGCCGGGCCGGCGGGTGCGGCCGGACCCGACACCGTGCGCGTGGGCCGCGCCAGCTCCGAGTCGTTTCTGTTCGCTCTGATCGACGTCGGCATCGCCGAGCACATCTGGGACAAGGTCGGCATCGTCGTCGTCCCCGCGGAGTTCGAGTCCGACGCGCAGCAGCAACAGGCGTTCGCGGCCGGACGGATCGACGCCGGTTTCGGTTCTGGCCCCGCGATGGGATATCGCGTCAAAGGCGTGCCGGCAATCGGCGTGGCCGAGATGTACGGAGCACCGGCCAATATGGCGATCGTCGTTCCGCCGGCCAGCCCGATCAAGAGCGTGAGCGACCTCAAAGGGAAGACGCTCTCGATCTCATCGGCCGGCTCGCTCACCGACTGGCTCGTGCACGAAACGTCGCGCGAACAGGGCTGGGGACCCGACGGCATTCAAGAGCTGGCGATCGCGTCGGCCGTCCCGCGCATCGCCACGATGGACTCGGGACAAACCGCCGGCACCGTGATCGATCTGAGCGGCGGCTACCGGCTCGAAGATAGCGGCAAAGGCCGCGTGCTGGAATCGTTTGGCTTCATCAAGCACTTCGTCACGCACGTCATCTTCGCAAGCGACGCGATGATCGCCGATCGTCCCGACACCGTCAGCCGCTTCCTGCGCGGCTGGTTCATGACCGTCGCGTACGTGAAGACGCATAAGACCGTGACCGTCCGCGACAGCGCGGCCGCACTGCATCTCAACGAGGCGCTGGTCGCCAAACTCTACGACGTCGAGGTCGCGGCGCTCTCACCGAACGGAACGTTCGATCCGGCGTCGGTGGCAGCCGTCGCAGCCTCACTCAAGGAACTCGGCATCCTCGATACGGTCCCCGATCCGAAAACGCTGTACACCAATCGCTTCGTGCCGGTCAGCCACTAGGTGATCGCGACCGAGCGGCTTCTTCTGCGCCGGCCGCGGGCCGGCGATTTCGCAGCGTCGCACGCGATGTGGTCGGAGCGAAGGAAATCTGGTCTCGATGCGCGTCGCCGAGAAAGCCGCATACCGCGAGTATCAGCGCACGACGCTGAACGCCAAGCCGGTTATCCTTTTTGAGCGCCGATCGTCTCGTTGAAGAACTTGGTCATCGTCTGCCAGTGGCGCTCCTCGCACGCCGCATCGTAGACGGGTAGATCGCGCATGACCCAGCCGTGTTTGGCCGGGTAGGTCTCGACGAGGTGATTGACGCCGGCCGCCGTGAGCGCAGCGTCGAGTTCCGCCTTCTGCTCGTCGGTGAACGACTGGTCCTCGATGGCGCCCGCAACGTACACGCGCGCCTTCATCTTCGGCGCCAGTTTGTGCGGACTATCGGGCGCGTCGTTGACGAGCCGTCCGCCGTGATACGATGCGGCGGCCCCGACCTGTGCGCCGAACGTTCCGGCGGCGGTCAGCGACATCAGCCCGCCCAGGCAGTAGCCGGTGGTACCGATCGGGCCGCGCTTTACGTCCGGTTGCGATTCGAGAAACGCGAGAAAGGCCGGCGTGTCGGACATGACCTTGGCCGGCGTCGTCGGGCCGATGAATTTCTCCATCAAGGTCTTCCGCTTCTCAGCATCGCCGAACCACGAGCCGTCCATCGGCGGGTACGTACCAGCGCGGTAGAACAAGTCCGGTAGCAGCACCAGGTAGCCGTAGCCGGCCAGTTTCTCCGCAACGGCCTGCATGACGGGCCGAATTCCGAGTCCGTCCATGTACATCAGAACGGCCGGCCAGGGGCCGCTGCCGCTCGGACGATAGACGTACGCCGGGCACGTGCCGTCGCTGGTCTTGATGTCAACCTTCGTCATGCTCATGCGGCGCTTTTTCGCGCCTTCCGCGCCAGGCCCTCGACCCGGAGGAAGCGAAATTCGCGCATCCCATGCTGGAGCTGGACACCGAACGCCGTCGGACGGAACGGCGGAAAGCGGTCGCGCGTTGCAGTTATCGCACGTTCAGCCGCAACGCCCACGATAAGTGCAGCGCTCCCGCCCGCTGGCGCTGCACCGGCTGCGGGCGCTTCGGCTGCCCGCGCCACCGGATTCGCCTGGAGAATCCGGACCTGTGCAGTTACTGCACCGGAAAGATCGTGCACTTCGTCGAGCGCAGGACGAGTCGCCGCAAAACCTAGCCGTATGCTTCGAAGGCGCACTCTTCGCGCGCGGCTCGGATTGCGGGTGCGGAGAACGTCCGTCCGGGTTCCGGTGCAGCGGCACGGTCCGCGGTGGCGCCGTATGCGGGACCTTTGCGCCCTGCGCGGGGCGCGCGATCAGCAAAGCCTTCGCTCTCATGGCCCAAAGCGTACCGGCCGCCGGCCGTCCGCGAAAGAGACCAATCTTCGGTTCCGGCTGACCGCCTCAGCTCCAGGCTACGGCGCCGGCTTCGACGTAAATTTGATCCATGCTTTCCGAGTCGGAGAACGAGCGCGTCAGCCGCGTCGGACCGGGTACCCGCTTCGTCTCGAAGACGTTCGAGCACTGTAACTGGCTGCAAGCGATGGAAGGCGGGCTCGACACCGCCCACTCATCGTTCTTGCACAACGAAAAGCTCGGCGACAAAACGCAGCCCCGCTACCGTTACGCGTCGATCAGGAACCTCGGAGACGACGGCACCTACGTGCGCGTCTACCAGTACGCGATGCCGTTCCAGCAGATGCGCGGGCGGATTACCGGCAGAAGCGGCGGGCGCGTCCCAAACGTATCCGCGGGCATCAAAGGGATCAACACGCAGGACATGGCGCTGCAAGAAGGCATGGGCCCGATCTGCGACCGGACGCAAGAGCAGTTGGGGACGTCGGACCGCGCCGTCATCGCGGCGCGGCAACTGCTGCTCGAGGCAAGCGACGACGTCGAGCAGGACCGGCAGCCGCGCGGCGCCGACCCGGCCACAAACGAAAACATCCGGCCCTACGACAGCCCGTTACCCGCCAATGACGATTGGCACGAAGCTTTCTCTAAGGAGCTCGTAGCAAAGTGGTGAACGCATCGTCGCTGGCGGCGGTCCAGATCGCGAAAAAGGCAACCGAGGTTCGCTCGTTTCCGTTGCCGGACGTGCCGCCCGACGCCGGCCTCATGCGCGTCCTCGCGGCCGGCATCTGCGGCAGCGACGTGGGCAAGTACAACCAAGGGGATTTGGAACCGCGCATTCTCGGCCACGAGAACGTCGGTGTTATCGAAAAACTCGGCTCGACGGCCGCCCAACGTTGGGGGCTCAAGGTCGGCGACGTCGTCGCACTCGAGGAGTACTTGCCGTGCGGGCACTGTGACGACTGCCGCATCGGCGAGTTTCGCGCATGCCTCGAGACGGACGGACGCGTCGCCGGTGCGCTGCGGTACGGAACGACGACGACGAATCGCTGGCCGGCACTGTGGGGCGGCTACAGCCAGTATCAGTATTTGGACCCGCGTTCGATCTTCCACCGCGTTCCGGAGGGCGTCGATCCCCGCATCGCCTCGATGGCGTTACCGCTCGGAAACGGCTTCCAATGGGCGTACTTCGACGGCGGCGCCGGACCGGGTCAGACGGTCCTCGTGCAGGGTCCCGGTCAACAGGGCCTCGCCTGCGTGATCGCCGCCAAAGCGGCCGGCGCGTCGATCGTCATCGCTACCGGCTTGAAAGCGGACGCGCATCGGCTCGAAGCCGCCAAGCTTCTCGGCGCGGATCACACCGTCATGGTCGATGAGGATCCGCTGGTCGAAGCCGTCACGAAGATCACCGGCGGACGGGGCGTCGACCTCATCGTCAACGCCTCGGCGGGCGACCCGGCACAAGTCGTTTCGGGCGGCTTGAAACTCTTACGTAATCGCGGCGTCTTCGTCACGGCGGCGGCCCGGCGGGACCCGATGGATCAGTTCGACATGCGGCTGCTCATCCAAAAGCGCGTAACGCTGCGCGGCGTTCGCGGCCACAGCTTCCGTGCGGTCGAGATGGCGTTGGAGATGATGAGCCGCAAAACGATCCCGCTCGAGGCGATGGCGACGCATCACTTCGGGCTCGACAAAGTCGACCACGCCTTGCGCATCGTCAGCGGAGAGATTCAAGACGGGGCGATCCACGTTGCCGTGGCGCCCTGGAACTGAGGGGAGGGGGTCCGCCCTCTAGATGAGATGATCAAAGCTATCCGCATTCACCGCAACGGTGAACCGGACGAAATGCAGTGGGAAGATATCGAGCTTCCACCGCCCGCGGCCGGTGAGGTTCGCGTGCGCCACACCGCAATTGCGCTCAACTTCTCCGATGTGAACGTGCGGCGCGGCGGCTTTTACATCACGCCCCCATCCGCGTTCCCGCTCATCCTCGGAAATGAGGCTGCCGGCATCGTCGCCTCCATCGGTGCGGGCGTCGACGGTCTCAAGCCCGGTGACCGCGTCGCTTACGTCGGCGTGGGCGGACCATTCTACGAGAACACCGGGGCGTACGCTGCGGAACGCAACGTGCCGGCCGCCTGCCTCATCACGTTGCCGGAGGGCATCAGCGAACACCAGGCGGCGGCGCTACTGCTCAAAGGCTTGACCGCATCGCTGGTGATCAACCGCATCTACAAACCGAAACACGGCGACACGATTCTCATCCACGCCGCGGCGAGCGGCGTCGGGCTCCTGCTCTGTCAATGGGCAAAGCACCTCGGCGCCGGCGTCATCGGGACCGTCGGTACCGCGGCCAAGGCGCAGCTCGTTCGCGAACACGGCTGCGATCATACGATCCTCTATCGAGACGTCGATTTCGTTCCGGCGGTAAAGAACATCGTCCCCAAGGGCGTCCATGCCGTCTTCGATGGCGTGGGAAAGGACACGTTCATCGCGTCGTTCGATTGCACGCGGCCGTTCGGCATGCTGGTCAACTACGGCAATGCCTCGGGCCACGTTCCGCCGATCGATCTGCTGCTGCTGGCCAAGAAAGGTTCGCTGTCGGTTTGCCGTCCGGCCTACAGCAGCCACGTTGCCGACCCGAAGGATTATCGCGCCGCGTGCGACGAGCTCTTCGATTTCGTTGAGCGGGGCGTGTTACGCGTCGAAACGGGGAGCACGTACGCCTTGCGCGACGCAGCGCAAGCCCATCGCGACCTCGAGGCACGGCGCACCGTGGGCTCGACGGTGCTCGTGCCCTAAGTGCTCGTACGTCGTATGACTTGCAGGCAATGGCTTCATAACGCCGGCGGCATTGATCAATCGGACGGCTGTGGTAGAACGTACGTATGACGATCGATCGACGGGCCTTTATCGGGGGCCTCGCGGTGGCAGGTGCCGGCCTCTCACTCGGGGCCCGGAGCGCACTCTCGCAACCGGCCGGCCGGATCGACGTTCACCATCATTTCGCGCCGCCGTACTGGCTGCGGGTAACCGACGGCATCTCACCGGCCACGTCGGGCATTTGGAAGCCCTGGACGCCGCAGCGCTCGCTCGATTCCATGGATCAAGGCGGGTGCCAGAAGGCGATCGTCTCGATCACGACCCCGGGCATGGCGTTCGGCGACAACGAGCAGACGCGGCGCCTTGCCCGCGACGCCAACGAATACGCGGCGAAGATGCGCTCCGATCACCCGGGCCGCTTCGGCATCTTCGCCGCGCTGCCGTTCCCCGATGTCGACGCATGCCTGCGGGAGATCGCGTACGCGCTGGACACGCTGAAATGCGAGGGCGTCGGCATGTTCACCAGCTACGGCAAATACTACCTCGGCGACAACATCTTCTTCCCGATCTTCGAGGAGCTGAACCGGCGCAAGGCGGTGCTCTTCGTGCATCCGACCTCGCCGATGTGCTGCACGAACTACATGGCCGGCATCACCGATGCGGACATCGAATACGGAACCGACACGACCCGCGCCATCGCGCGGATGGTGTTCAGCGGCTGCACCGTCCGCTATCCGAACATCAAGATCATCTGGTCGCACGCCGGCGGTACGATGCCCTACTTGCAGTGGCGCTTCATGCGCGAATCGCGCAATCCGGCTTGGAAGAGCGCCAATCTGCCTGACGCGTTCGAAGGCGAAGCGCGCAAGATGTACTACGACACCGCGCAAACGGCGATCGCGGCACCGATGGCGGCCATCACGAAGATGATCCCGGTGAACCATCTGTTGTTCGGTTCGGACTATCCGTACCTGACGGTCAAAGAGAACGTCGACGGCCTCGCAACCTGCGGCGTCTTCACGCCGGAGCAACTCACCGATATCGGCCGCGCGAACACGCTAGCCGTGCTCGGCGCCTAAGGACGGTCAGCCGGCGGCCAAGATGGCCCGCGTATCGAGCGTGGCGTCGCGCAGGACGAATGCGCGGAAGGCGGATTCGACCGGCGAGAGATAGCGGCCCGCGATGCAGGCGATGCCGATGTCGCGCGCGGCCCCGGGATCTTCGATCGCGAGCGTCACGCAATCGTGCGATGAACCCGTCGCCGGCACGATCGACACGGCCGAGCCCGCGGAAACCAGCCCGAAGATCGAACCGGATTGCGCGCTTTCCGATGCGACGTTCGGCTTCACGCCGGCAGTCGCGAGCAACTCGAGAATCTGGCGGCGCACCGGAATGCCTTCGCGGAACATCGCGAACGGCTCGTTCGCCAGCTCGGCGAGCGCAACGTGTTTGCGTTGGGCGAGGCGATGGTGCGGCGGCACGATCACGACGAGCTCTTGCTGACCGATCGGGCGCCAATCGACGCGCGCGTCGTCGGTCTGCACGGTAATGCAGAGCGTCGACTCGCCGGCGTACAGCCGCTCGAGCAACGCGTCGCGGCCGGCCTCACCGTAGTCGAAGCGCACGGCCGGATGCTCGAGCTTGAACAGCCGCGCCAAGTGCGGAACGAGACGTGGTCCGAGCGTGCGCAGGAAGCCCAACGCGATCGTGCTGTCGTCGGCACGGTGCATCCGGGACACGTGCGAGCGCCCGTTGCCGAGTTCGTCGAGCGAGCGCTCGACGTACGGCAGAAACGCCACACCATGCTCGGAGAGGACCACCGAGCGGCCCCGCCGCTCGAACAGCGGCACGCCCAGTTCGGCCTCGAGGCGAGCCATCGCCCGGCTGAGGGTGGGCTGGGCGATCCCGAGCCGTTCGGCGGCCCGGGTCACGTGCTGCAGGCGGCCCAGAACGCGAAAGTACTCCAACTGAAGGAGCTCCATACCTATAGCCTCCGCGTCATAGAATACGTCGCCCCGGATCATCGCTCCCGGCAGCCGAGCCGACTATAGTAGGAACGTGGAGAGGCCCATGGGATCGGTGGTGACCCGGCCGTCCGCCACGGAGATCTTCCGGACGGACGAGCTTCGCGTCGACGGCCGCGACAAGGTGAGCGGTCGCGCTCAGTACACCGCCGACGTGCGGCGGCCGAACGGCTTGTGGGCCGCGTTCGCGATCAGTCCCTATGCGCACGCGAACATCGTGCGCGTCGATACGCGCGCTGCCCGGGAAGTACCCGGCGTGCGGGCCGTGCTCACCGGCGCGGATATCAACGGGGTGCGTCAGGGACGCATGATCTCCGATTGGTCGGTCCTAGCCCACAAGAAGGTCGTGTACGTGGGCGATCGCGTCGCGGCGGTCGCCGCCGAAACGCGCGCGGCGGCGGAGGAAGCCTCGCGGCTGATCGAGGTCGAGTACGAAGAGCTGCCGGCCGTGCTCGATCCGCGCCGCGCCTTCGACGCCGATGCGCCGATCATTCACCCCGACCTCGAGTCCTACGACTTCGCCTCGGACGTGCGGCCGGTGCGCCGGCACCTCAACCAGCAGGGCGGAAACGTCGTTCGCAAGGGAACGGACGACGAGCTGGCCGCGGCCTTCGCCGGCGCGTACCGCATATTCGAGCACTCCTACGCGACGCCGCGCCAGCACTGCGGCTACATCGAGCCGCGCTCGACGCTGGTGTGGATCGACGATGACGGCACGGTGCACGTTGCGACCCCGAACAAGTCGCCGTTCCGGCTGCGCGAGATCATGGCCCGCGTCAGCGGCGTGCCGCGCGAGCGGATCGTCGTCGAGTCGACGTCCATCGGCGGCGATTTCGGCGGCAAAGGACTGACGCTCGACGAATTTCCGTGCTACTTCCTGGCGCGGGCGACCGGGCGGCCGGTGCGCTACGTCTCGAGCTACGTCGACGAACTACAGAACGGGACGGCGCGTCACCCCGCGCATCTCACCCTGCGCACGGCGGTCGCGCGCGACGGCACGTTCTTGGCCCACCATTCGCACGTCATGTTCAACGGCGGCGCCTACGGGGGCGGCAAGCCGGGAAATCTGCTGACGCCGGGCCAGATCGGTTACTCCACGGTTGGTTACCGCATTCCCCACGTCCGGCTCGACATCGACGTCGCCTACACGAACACGGTTCCGTCGGCCCACATGCGCGCCCCGTCGGACGTGCAGATCTTTTGGGCCTGGGAACAGCACGTGGAAGAGATCGCGGCCGGGCTGGGGCTCGATTCCTTGACGCTGCGGCTGCACAACGTCGTCGGCGAAGGCGATACCGCGCTGACCGGGGAGTCGCTCTACAAACCCGCCGGGCGCGCCGTCTTGCAAACGCTCGCGGCGGAACTCGCGAAGCACGGACCGCCGGCACCGGATGTGGGCCGCGGCATCTCGTTCGTCTGCCGGCACACGGGCGGCGGCAAGACCTCGATCAAAGCGGCGGTGAACGCCGGCGGTACGATCGACGTGATCGTCGGGGTCCCCGATCAAGGCTCCGGCAGCTTCACCGTCGTGCGTCGCATCATCGCGGGCATCTTTCGCCTTCCGCCCGAGCGGATCGCGGTTCGCCGCGGCAACACCGGCGAAGCCGCCCGCGATCCCGGTGCGGGTGCGAGCCGCGTCACCCACATCGTCGGGCGCGCGGCGATCGTCGCCGCCGAGGCGCTGGCCGAGCAACTCGGCGCGCGTACCGGCACGACGTTCGACGACGGCGCGTTCGTCGACGCCGCCGGCGCCCGTCATCCTTTCGAGACGATCGCCGCGCGCGCGTGCGCCGGCGGGGCCGTCGACGTCACCGGCAGCTACGACGGTTCGCACGAAGGCGATCATCCGTCCGATTATACGTTTTCGTCGTTTGCGT